>NZ_CP072913.1:1398846-1703269 GCF_017968885.1 Pseudomonas sp. Tri1
GCGCCGCGAAAGGTTTCAGTGAAGTACGCGCCATAGATGAAGCCCAGGGTGATCACCCCGGCACCGAATGGGTCGATTTCGATGTATTCCCATTCCATGAAGTCGGTAAAAGAGGTCAGCCAGGTCTGCAGGCTGTAGAAAATCAGCAGCATCAGCACCAGGTCCGGCACGCCGCGAATCAGCGTGGTGTAGAGCTGGGCAGGGATTCGCAGCAGTTTGACGCTGGACAGCTTGGCGCTGGCGCCCAGCAGGCCGAGCAAGACGCTCAGCAGCAAGGACAGGGCCGATAGCTTGATGGTCATCCAGGTGCCTTGCATCAGCAACGGGCCAAAGCCCTGCAGGCTGAAGGCGGAGAGCCCCAGATTTTGTAGGAGTTGTTCGAACATGGAAGAGGCCTTTGGCAGGAAAAAAGCGCCCATCCGAGACCGGATGGGCGCAGCGCATTATTTGCCGCTGTACAGATTCAGATCGCCAAAGTGTTTTTTCTGGATGGTGGCGTAGGTGCCGTCATCGTGTAACGCTTTGATACCTTTGTCCAAAAGAGCCTTCAGCTCGGTGTTACCTTTCTTGATACCGACGGCGGTCTTGGCCGGCAGCAATTCGCTGTCCACCGGCTTGCTGATTTCATAGCCTTCGCCTTTTGGCGATTTCAGGAAGCCCAGCTCGGCTTGCAGCATGTCCTGGATCGCTGCGTCGAGGCGGCCGGAGGTCAGGTCGGAATAGACCTGGTCCTGGTTCTGGTAGGCCTGGGTCTTGACGCCGGCCTTGTCCAGCACGGCTTTGGCGTAGGCTTCCTGGATGGTGCCTTGCTCGTAGCCGACGGTTTTGCCTTTGAGCGAGGCAACGTCTTCGCTCAAGCCTGAACCTTTCTTGAACACATACGCCGTCGGGCCGGAGAACAGCTCGCTGGAGAAGTCGATGACTTTTTCGCGGGCCGGGGTCACGGTCATGGAAGAGATCACGCCGTCGAACTTATTGGCTTTCAGGCCCGGGATCATGCCGTCGAAATCGCTTTCGACCCATTTGCATTTGACCTTCAGTTCCGCGCAGATCGCATTGCCCAGGTCAATGTCGAAACCGACCAGGCTGCCGTCGGCGGCCTTGGATTCAAACGGGGCGTAGGAGGGGTCGACACCAAAACGCAGTTCCTTGTATTCCTTGGCCGTGGCGACGCCGGCGGCCATGCACAACGCCAGTGCAGAAAGGGTCAGCAGTGCTTTTTTCATTATTCAATCCCTAAAACCAATATGAGCGCTTGTGGCGCGTAAGTATTGTTACCGGTGAAGGCGAGAACGGTATGACGGCATAAAGGTAGCAATTTCCGAACCAGAGTGCCGAACAAGTGTTTTAAAAGCTTCGGCGTCAGGCAACGGAACGTGTTGGTGCGCGGGTACGAGCGTACCTCAAAAGACGCACCAGGATAGAGCGAGCTGTGCGTTGGCATTCTCAGGTGGAGGGGATGTGTCTGTGGTAATGACCGTGTATTTACTTCAGTAGATCCTGGAGCGTCGCCAATGTGTCGGCCTCTTCGACGTTTTTGTCCTGGCGCCAGCGCAGCATCCGCGGAAACCGTACCGCAATCCCACTCTTGTGGCGCTTGGACAGGGCGATGCCCTCGAAGCCCAGCTCGAATACCAGGGTCGGCGTGACACTGCTCACCGGGCCGAATTTTTCCACGGTGGTCTTGCGCACGATGCTGTCGACCTGGCGCATTTCTTCATCGGTCAGCCCCGAATACGCCTTGGCGAATGGCACCAGGCTGCGTTCGCGACTGCCCGGCGGGTTGTCCCACACGGCGAAGGTGTAGTCGCTGTAGAGGCTGGCGCGCCGGCCGTGGCCGCGTTGGGCGTAGATCAACACTGCGTCGACACTGAACGGATCGATCTTCCACTTCCACCACACGCCCATGTCCTTGGTCCGACCGACGCCGTACAGGGCATCGCGGGCCTTGAGCATCATGCCTTCGACACCGAGGCTGCGAGACGCTTCGCGTTGCCGGGCAAGGTCGAACCAATCCGGGCCGGTAACGATCGGCGATCGCAACAGTACCGGGCTATGGGCGCGGGCAATCAGCGCTTCCAGTTGTTCACGGCGTTCGGCCTGGGGACGGCTGCGCCAGTCCTCGCCTTGCCATTCCAGCAGGTCGTAGGCCATCACCACCACGGGCGCGTCCTCGAGGATTTTCTTGCCCAGGGTCTTGCGCCCGATGCGCTGCTGCAACAGGGCGAAAGGTTGCACGGCCGGCTGCAGCGGCGTATTCGGATCGAAGGCGTCCTCGGTGATGGGTTGCGAGGTTTTCCACACGACGATTTCTCCGTCGATCACCGTACCGTCGGGCAGGGTTTGCGCCAGTGAGTGCAATTCGGGGAAGCGTTCGGTGACCAGTTCCTCGCCCCGGGACCAGATCCATAAATGACCATCGCGCTTGACCACCTGGGACCGGATTCCGTCCCACTTCCATTCCACTTGCCAGTCACTGGCAGGCCCCAGCAACGCGCCAAACTGCTCCACCGGTTGCGCTAATGCATGGGCCAGGAAGAACGGGTACGGCTGGCCGCCGCGCTGGGCATGTTCGTCCGTGGATTCGGCAGCGATCAGCTTGAGGTAGCTGGCGGCGGTTGGACGATGGGACAGGTCGGTGTAGCCCACCAGCCGCTGGGCCACTCGCTTGCTGTCCAGTCCGGCCATCCCGGCCAGGGCCCGGGTTACCAGCAGTTTGGACACTCCGACGCGGAAGCTGCCGGTGATGAGCTTGATACAGAGCATCAGACTTGGCCGGTCGAGTTGCGCCCACAACGCCGGCAACCGCACCGCCAGCACCTCGGGCGACTCGCCGCGCAAGGGCAGCAGCTTCTCCTCGATCCACACTGCCAGGCCTTCGTTGGAACTGTGGGGCGACGGCGGCAATACCAGCGAAATGGTTTCGGCCAGGTCGCCCACGGCTTGATAGCTCTCTTCGAACAACCACAATGACAACCCGGACACCTGCACCGCCAGCTCCCGCAGGATTTTCACCGGTACCAGCTGGCGTGGGCGGCCGCCGGACAGGAAATACACAGCCCAAGCTGCGTCCTGGGGCATAGCCTTGGTGAAGTAGGCCTGCATGGCGGCCAGCTTGGCATTGCTGGACGTGGTGGCGTCCAGTTCGGCGTACAACTCGGCGAAGGCTTTCATGACGCCTCCTGGCCGGTGTCGGTGGTGAGTTCTTCTTCATCGTCACCGTATTCGGTGGTGAAACCCTGGGCGTCGAGGCCTTGCTCGCACAAGTGGCGCACCAGCACGGCGACGGAGCCGTGGGTGACCATGACTCGCTCGGCGCCCGTCTGTTCGATGGCCCAAAGCAGGCCCGGCCAGTCGGCGTGGTCGGACAGCACGAACCCGCGGTCCACGCCACGCCGCCGCCGTGTGCCGCGCAAGCGCATCCAGCCGCTGGCAAAGGCATCGCTGTAGTCGCCGAAACGACGCATCCAGGAGCTGCCGCCGGCAGAGGGTGGGGCGATCACCAGCGCCTGGCTCATGAGCGGATCGTTCTTTTTTACATCGCCGGCATAGATCGTCGGCGGCAGATCAACCCCGGCCTCGCGATAGACCCGATTCAACGGTTCTACCGCGCCGTGGGCCAGGATCGGTCCAAGGCTTGCGTCGATCCCGTGGAGGATCCGCTGGGCCTTGCCGAAGGAATAACAGAACAGCACGCTGGCTCGGCCGGCAGCGATGTTGCCACTCCACCACTGGTTGATTTCGTCGAAGATCTGCGCCTGTGGCTGCCAACGGTAGATCGGCAGGCCGAAGGTGGATTCGGTGATAAAGGTATGGCATTTCACCGGTTCGAACGGTGTGCAGGTACCGTCAGGCTCGACTTTGTAATCCCCCGACGCTACCCAGACTTCACCCTGGTATTCCAGGCGCACCTGGGCCGAACCCAGCACATGGCCGGCGGGGTGAAAACTCAAGGTCACGCTGTGATGCCGCAGGCGCTCGCCATAGGACAGGGTTTGCAGGTCGATGTCCTGGCCGAGCCGTGAACGCAGGATGCCTTCGCCGGGTGCCGCTGCCAGGTAGTGTTGGTTGCCGCTTCGGGCATGGTCGCCGTGGGCGTGGGTGATAACCGAGCGTTCTACCGGGCGCCAGGGGTCGATGTAGAAATCTCCAGGCGGACAGTACAGGCCTTCGGGGCGGGCAATGACAAGATCCATGCAGTCACCGGGGCGATGGGCTTGTCAGGTAGAGGCGAGGGCGAGGGGAGAAGTTCTATCGGGTTTTGGCGGGGCAGAATCAGGTGACAGGATGGACTCCTGTGGCGAGGGAATAAATCCACTCGCCACAGGGGACCGCCTATTTGCCCGGCACCAGGGTCAAGCGCATCTTGCCATACGCCCGATCAAAGTTCTGCGGTTGCAAGGGCAGGTTCTGATATTGCCCCTTGATCCACGGATCGATGCCATTGATGTAGTTCGGGCTGGCCGGGTTGTCAGACTGGCCGTTGCCTCCCTGGATCATCAACGGTTCGGGCTGGCCGAAGTCCACGATAAAGCGCGTCGCAGGCGCCAGGGTGCTGGTGAAATCCTGGCCCCAGGCGAACGCCGCGATGTTCAGCGTGGTCGCGTCGCCCCCGGCTGACACCGGGCCGCGCACGATCTGGCCGCTGCTGTTTTTCCAGGCGTAGTGGTGCAGCTTGCCCCATTGCCAGGCCTTGTGATCTGCGCCCAACTGGCTATCACCGGCGCTGATGGTCGCGGCCAGGCTGCGGGCCAGGATGACGGCCTTGTCTTCCTTCTGCGGTGTACGCACGTCATCCCAGAACGGGCTGTCTTCGCGACCCAACAGATGATCGGCCTGGGCCGAGTAGGACAATTGGCCGTTGGCGACCAGCGCTTTCCACGCCGGGCTGCTCTGCGGGCCCAGCTCGTCGAGGAAAATCTGTTTCATGCTTTCCTGCAGGAACAGCTCGTAGATCGCTGCGTCGGCAGAGGTCGGGCTGAGCCGGCCATCGAACGCCATCAAGCGGGTATAAGCCTCGCGGGCCTTGGCCCGGTCAGCCGCCGGCAGGGCTTCGATCGCCTGTTTGAGCGGTTGGGACATGCCCGGGGCCTCAAAGACTTTCTTGAGCTTGGCCGCGAATGTCGTGGTCTGGTCATATTGCATGGCGGTCAGGCTGCGGGTGTCGTGCTTGCCCGCGCCAGCCAGTTCGGCCAGGCGCTCGCCACGCTCCGGTGCGCTCCAGGAGTTGGACAACTGCATGCCGTAGCCGTGGGGAATGACCCTTTGGTTGGCGGTGCCGAGCCAGCCCTGGGCCGGGTCCTGGTCGTAGGGATGCAGCATCGGGTCGGCGTAACCGTCCCAATCGTAGCGACCGTCCCAGCCCGGTGACGGCAACAGGCCTTCGCCTTCGCGGCGGTTGGGGTAGCGACCGGTGACTTGCCAGCCGATATGGTTGGCGTCGGCAAATACCATGTTCACCGCCATGGCGCGGATTTCCCGGCTGGCATCAGAGGCTTTCTCGACGTTCTGCGCCCGGGACAGGTCGAAGAACGCGTCCAGGGTCTTGTCGTCGGTAAAGCTTGGGGTCTGCAACGCCAGACCAAAACCGTTGGCCATGGCCGGGCCTTGGGCGCTGTTGAGCAGCGGGCCGTGTCGGGTCTCAAACACCGCTTCACGAATCGACCGTTGACCCTTGATGAAGTAGGTTTCGTTGCGCACCGTCACCGGCTGCCATTTGCCGTTGACCTCGTAGGACAGGCCATTGCCCTGGCGGCGGATTTTTTCCAGGAACAGGTCCTGGTTGTCCCCCAGTACGCTGGTCATGCTCCAAGCCACTTTGCCGTTGAAGCCCGCCAGAATCATTGGGATGCCCGCTACGGAAACCCCGGCCGCCTGGTACTTGGGCGCACGGATCTGTACGGGCGTCCACAGCGACGAGGTATTCAATGGTCCATGGCTGTCGCTGGCCAGCAGGCTCTTGCCGCTGCGGCTGCGTTGCGCAGCGATGGCCCAGTTGCTCGAAGATGCCTCACTCAACAGGTTCAGTCCGGCCAACTGCTCGGTGGCCTTGCTGATCTCGTTCAGGCCCGGGACTTGACCGTTGAGCCGGATACCCTGGAGTTTGTCGGCTTCGGCCATGGGCAGTTGCTCGTCCGGATAAGACGGGCTCAGCCAGGCGAGTTTGTCGTTGGTGACTGTCTGGGCCAGCACCAGGCTGGCGATTTCTTCCGGCAGGTTGGCCGACTGGCTGAAGTTCAGCAGGCAGAACATCAGCGCCGAGTCTTCCGGTTTCCAGTATTCGGGTTTGTAGCCGGTGGCGGCCAGGTCCGACGGCAACTTGTCGCGGTAGCGGAACAGGTAGGCGTTCACGCCACGGGCATAGACTTCGAAGAAGCGCTTGAGCCGTGGCGAGGATGCCTTGTACAGCTCATCGGCGTTTTTCTTCAGGTTGACTGCGCGCATGTAGCGGTCGACGTCCAGGCGCTCGGCACCGGACATTTCCGCCAACCGACCCTGGGCCAGCAGGCGCAGGGTCACCATCTGCGTGATGCGATCGCTGGCGTGGACGTAGCCGAGGGTGAACAGGGCGTCGTGGAAGCTGTTGCTCTCGATCAGCGGCATGCCCATGGCATTGCGTCGAACCGACACGTTCTGGGCCAGCCCCTTGAGTGGCTGCACGCCGGAAGTGGGCGCAACAGTGTCCTGGGTGTTCCAGGCCTGGCAACCGCTCAAACCGAGCGCACTGGCCACTGCGGCGGCGACGCCGAGCCGGGGAATGAAAGAAATAGAGGCTGGCGAGGCCATGGCAAAGCTCCTGCGGGAGGGGGTAGCGGCAATAAAGGCGCTACGTTAGTGAGCGGGAGGAGGCGGCGCAAGCGGGGACGAGGTTATTTGTTGATTTGGCGATCAAAGCCTGGGGGCACAGTTCCGGATAGGGCTTGCCTGTAGGAAGCGGTGATGCTCAAGTACGAAAACCTAATGACGAGCTGTGGAATAACCGGCATGGAGCTACAGAAAAACGCTGCGCTGATTCTCATCGATCAACAGAAAGGCATTCTTCATCCCAGGCTCGGCTCTCGCAACAATCCCGAGGCGGAGCTGCGCATGTTGGAATTGCTGGCGCTCTGGCGACATTCGGCGCGACCGGTGATTCACGTCCACCATCTGTCCCGCTCACCGGACTCGGTGTTCTGGCCAGGGCAGTCGGGCGTGGAGGTTCAACAACGATTCGAGCCGATGGCCGGTGAAGGGCTGATTCACAAGCAAGTGCCTGATGCGTTTAGTGGTACCCGTCTGGAAGAGAACCTGCGTAAGGCCGGGATCGGGCAATTGGTGATCGTCGGTGTGGCGACGAACAACTCGGTAGAGTCCACGGCGCGCACAGCCGGCAATCTGGGATTCGACACCTGGGTGGCCGAGGACGCCTGCTTTACCTTCGACAAGGCCGATTATTTCGGCAATGCCCGCTCGGCTGCCGAGGTGCATGCCATGTCGCTGGGCAACTTGCATGGGGAGTATGCAACGGTGGTCAGTGTGCGGCGGATTCTGGAGGCGGGCTGATAGAAAGTGCCGGCCTCATCGCGAGCAAGCTCGCTCCCACAGAGGTTTGCGGCGAGACGATATGGGGTGATCGCCGCGGATCAATGTGGGAGCGAGCTTGCTCGCGATGGCGGTCTAGCAGGCGAAGAGATTTTCCGCCCGAACCCTCAAGCCCCGTGGCATTTCTTGAATTTCTTGCCATTGCCGCATGGGCAAGGGTCGTTGCGGCCGACATCCTTCAGCGCGTTGCGCACTGGCTCCTGGTGAGCGTGGCCGCAGTTCGGGCCATGGACGTGGCCGTGATCATGCTCGTGGTGATGGTCGTGGTCGTGGTTGCAATCAGGGCCGTGAACGTGAGGTTGTTGGGTCATCGGGGTTACTCCGCAATAAAATCGGCGGCGATTATCACGCCATTGCGCTCCAGGTGCACGTAGTGAGCGATGAATAATCCGGTTTCCAGCTCACCTTCCAGACGATAGGGAATCTGCTGGCGGGGTTTCTCAAGCAGTTTTACCACCTCCCGTACCTGCGGCCACAGGTTGGTACGGATAGGCACCTTGAAATAGGCGCTTTGTTTGGGGGGCACGGTAAACCAGTGTTCGTGCTCACCTTCGGTCAGCAGCAGGTCGCCCAGGTGGATGCGGTAGGTCAGGCCGCGCACGGTCAGGTCGTTGTCGGCAGGGTTGTCGACGCGAAAGTGCAGCATGAACTTCTGCTCCAGCAACCGGGCCCGCACCACCTCGACCTTGACCAGATGCACTTGTGGCTCAGGGGCTTCTTCACCCCACCAGGACGCGCAGCCGCCGAGCCCGACGAACAGCAGCAGGCAGGTGATGCGCAGCAAGAGTGATGGTGGGGTCATGTCCGTGCCTCTGGTTTATCCCCAGTCTAGCCCGCTGGCAAGCGGACGAGCGTCGGACGATTCCGATATCAACGCGTGAAGTAGCCTGCACAGCACTTCTTGAATTTATGCCCGCTGCCGCACGGGCAGCTGTCATTGCGTCCGGTCTTGACCGGCACGGTCGGGTCGATGAAGTACCAACGCCCGTCATTCTGCACGAACGAGGACTGTTCGCGGTGGCTATGTTCGCCCTGACCGTCGTGCCAACGCGCCGTGAAGGTCACGAAGGCGTGTTCCGGTTGGCCCCCGAACACTTCGCTGCTCTCTACCTCCAGTCCCAGCCAGGTGCTTTTGGCACTCCACTCGCTGATGGACAGGCGATCGAGGCCGGCCTGTTGGGCGGGAAGGGTAGTGGCCACTAGATAATCCACCAACCCCAGCACGTAGGCGCTATAGCGCGAGCGCATCAAGGCTTCGGCGCAAGGTGCCGGGTGACCGTCGTGATAATGGCCGCAGCAGGCGTCCAATGGGTTGCCACTGCCGCAGGGGCAAATGGTTGTGTGCATACTTGTGTTCACGGCTACCACCAGTATTTTCCAAAGTTTTCCGGGTTGGCCCAAAAGCGTGAGTTGAGCCAGTCGGGGACTTGTTTGTATTCAAGCAGATCGTAGGTAAACAGGGTCAGCACCTGCTCCTCGCGCTGGAATCGCTCGCTCGCTTGCAGGGCCAGGGAGAAAAAGTCCGTCTCCTGCCAGCCGCAGGCGTTGAGATCTGCCAGCACCGCGATACGGCTGGCATTGAGATTGCGGATGCCACCCAACAGGTTCAGACCGTCGCGCTTGGGCAAATGCTCCAGGCAATCGAGCGCCAGGGCCAGGTCAAAACGTCGCGCCGCGACGTCCGCCGGCAGCGTGCCGGGGGTGGCATGGACCACTTCGGTGTCAGGGTGCGCCTGCTGGAAGGCTTCGAGTGCGGGAAAGCTGCTGGCACCGATCAACAACAGTTTTTGCGGGGCATAGCGATCAAGCACGGCAGCCAGGGCTTGCTGGGGTGTGCGCGAAGAAATGGCAACGGTCATCGAAGTTCCTCAGTCAGAAGCATCACGATAGCCTGCCCGGACAGCATGGCCTAGAGCGGTTTGCGCCTAAACGTGTCGAACTGCCGCAAATACGGGGCGAAATCCAGGATTGCTTGAGGCTGGCGCAGATCCGAACTCGGGTCTTTACTCCCTTGAATCGGCGCAAAGCCGATCCCTCAAGGAGAAAACCCAATGAGCATAGTTCGGACAGCGTTACCCCTGGTTCTGCTAACCAGTGTGTTGACTGGTTGCGCAGGTTTGCAGAAAACCGACTGGCCGATCTGTGCGGCCACCGGTGGCGTCGTCGGCGCTGGATTGGGCGCCATCGAAAGCAGTTCCTGGATCGGCCCCGGAGCGTTGGTGGCCGGCACTGTGGCGGCGGGTTGGTGCTGGGCTCATGGTGACGGCGACGAAGATGGCGATGGTGTGCCGGACAGTCGCGACAAGTGCCCAGGCACACCGAAGGGTGTGCAGGTCGATGCCGACGGCTGCCCGCCGCCCGCCCCGGCGCCGGTGGTTGAAGAACCGGCAGTGGTCAAGGAAGAGACCATCGTGATCCGCGACGTGCACTTTGAGTTCAACAAAGCCACGCTGACCCCGGCTGACAAGGAGATTCTGAGCGGCGTTGCGACCCGGCTCAAGCAGGAAACGTCTACTGCGCAACTGCGGGTCACGGGTCATACCGACAGCGTCGGCAGCGATGCCTATAACCAGAAACTGTCGGAAAAACGGGCCAATTCGGTGGTGCAATACCTGGTCCAGCAAGGTGTGCCTAGCGCCAGCTTCGTCTCGGTGTCCGGCGCCGGTGAGAGCCAGCCGGTGGCTGACAACAAAACCGCCGATGGTCGCGCGCTGAACCGCCGCACGGAAATCAAGATAAATCGCTGAAACCCTTGTCATCCGCGGCTTGTACAGTCGCGGATGCGGGTCTTTACTCCTGTGTGACCGGTATGGGCCGGTGACACAGGAGCATTCCCTATGAACGTTCTAATCAGGGCAGCCTTGCCGGTACTGCTCGCGAGCAGTCTGTTGTCCGGTTGTGCCACTCACAGCGATGGCAGCGCTCCCCTCAATCAACGCACCTGGCCAATCTGCAGCCTGATTGGCGGCCTTGTCGGCGGCGGGCTGGGAGCCATTGAAAGCAGTGGCTGGGCTGCCGGTGGCGCCGCTCTGGGGCTTTTGGGCGGTGGTTTGGTCTGTTACGCCCAGGATGGCGATGAAGATGACGACGGTGTGTTCGACCGCCGTGACCGGTGTCCCGACACGCCGGCCAATACCCCGGTCGAGCATCACGGTTGCCCGCTGCCGCAATACCCGGCCAGCGCCCCGCCGGTCGAACCTGAAGCGCCGGCCACTGAAGTGATCACCCTCAACGATGCCGGCAAGGTGCTGTTCGATTTCGACAAGTCCGATCTCACCGCCGCTGCGCGAAGCCAACTCGATGGACTAATGGGCAAATTGAGCCATGCCAATGTCGTCAGCATTCGCGTGGTAGGCCACACCGACAGCGTCGGTACCGACGCCTATAATCAGGGGTTGTCCGAGCGGCGCGCCAGCAGCGTCGTAGAGTATCTGCTGACCCAGGGGCTGGCCCCGGACAAGCTCACCAGCGAAGGCAAGGGTGAAAGTGAGCCGGTGGCCGATAATGAGACTGACGAAGGGCGGGCGCAGAACCGTCGGGTCGAGCTGCATATCCAGCGTTGAGCCCTGAGCCAGAGCCGTCGGGTCGCGAGGAGGGCGGTTCGACGGTCGCTGGCCGGTGCTAAATTAAATTTTCCTCGCCCTCTGGCTTATCCTGCGCGCAAGCCGTTACTGTGCGGCCAAAGAATAATACTCATCGGGGGGCGTATGAAGGTGTTTTGGGGGCTGGGGCGTTTACTGACCCTACTGTTCTGGTTGGTGGTGCTGGTCAACCTGATCCTACCGTTCGTCCATCCACTGCATCTGCTGGTCAACTTTGCCGCAGCGCTGCTACTGGCGGTGCATTTGCTGGAGCTGTTGTTGTTCAGGGCCAGTTTTCGTGGCCGCCCTTCGCCTGGCCGCGATCGCCTGCGAGTGCTGCTGTTTGGCATCTTCCATCTGCAAACCATCCCGACCGCGCCAGAGGCTTCTCATGCGTAAATTGTGTCTGCTCGTCGCATTCGTCTGCCCATGGGCTTCGGCTCAAGTGCTCCAGGTAGAAAGCCACTCGCTCATGCGCCTGCCCAATACCACCAGTACCTTGACCCTGGAACGGCTGGATGTGGCCGATTACGGCACCTTGCTGGTGCCTTCCAATGTCACTGAGTTGTCCATTGGCCAACTGCACCTGGGGCGCGAGGCGCGGATCGCCATCGTGCCGGCGCAACAGGCCCTGGAAATGAAAGTCGCCCAGGCTGAATTGGCCGACGGCAGCCAGATCACTTCCCGGGGCGCGCCGGGCACCTATACCAAGGCGGCCCGGCCGGGGCGCAATCTCAACCTGCGTTTCAGTGCCTTGAACGCGCCGCTGTTGTCGGTGGATGCCCGCGGCGGTACCGGTGCGCCGGGTTTCGTCGGCCTGGACGGCGCCAATGGCAAGGCTCCGGGTTGCACCTGGGGTTCGGCCGGCCGCGGTGCTGACGGCAGTAATGGCAGCGATGGGCAGCCTGGGGCCGCCGGTGCGCTGGTGCGCCTCGAAGTACCCCGTGCGTATCCCGCCGAACAGATCAAGGTGGTGGTGGACGGTGGTGCGGGTGGTGCGGCGGGGCCCGGTGGCAAACCGGGGGCCGGGGGCAAGGCCAAGGGCTGTCTCGTCTATACGGCCGACGGCGGCAAGAGCGGTCGGCCTGGCGCCGCCGGCCAGCCGGGGCCTGCCGGCGCGGCGGGGGCGGTGACGGTGCAGCGGTTCTAAGTGTTTGACGGAGCCTGATGTGGGAGCGAGCTTGCTCGCGATTGCGGTTTGTCAGTCATATAAAGGCTGAATTGATCCACCGCTATCGCGAGCAAGCTCGCTCCCACAGGGCCTTGTGCAACTTTTAGAACATCGGCCGCGCAGCGCCAATGGCCACCACCAGTAAGCCGATCAACAGATTGATCCCCACCAGTTTGCGAATCTTCCCCAGCACCGCCGCACCCGCCGGCCAGTCCTGGGCCGTCACCGCACTACGCAAGGCCGGCAACTGTAGCCCCTGGATACGGATAAACAGCGCGGTCATCACCACATACAAGCCCATCATGACCTGCACATAACGCGGCGCGGTTTCGAAACCGGCAAAGCGCACGTGGATCAGGCCGACACCGCTGATCGGCAAAAGCACTACCGCCACCCAGACCCAAACGAAAAAACGCTGAAACACTTCTAGCCACAACTTGAGTCGGGCAGGGCCTTCAAGGGCCGTCATAGCGGCGGGGCGCAGGACCACCCAGGCGAAGAACATGCCGCCGACCCAAACCAGGGCCGCCAGCAAGTGCAGGGTGTAGACGAGGGCAAAGGGTGTCATTGAGTTACTCCGTTCTGCGCAGGATTCATTAGCGGGGTATGATAGCCGCCGATCCGAACCACTGAAAATTTATCCAGCGTTTTTAGCGCCCGACCATTCATGATCAGCACCGAACTCAAAACCACGATCCAGGGCGCCTATTCGCGTTTTCTCGAAGCCAAGAGCCTCAAGCCGCGATATGGCCAGCGCCTGATGATTGCCGAAGTGGCAAAAGTCCTGGGTGACATCGACACCGACGACGAAGGCCGGCGCAGTGGCGAGCCCGCCGTGGTGGCGGTGGAGGCCGGCACCGGTACTGGCAAGACCGTGGCCTACAGCCTGGCGGCGATTCCCACCGCCAAGGCCGCTGGCAAGCGCTTGGTGATTGCCACCGCTACCGTCGCCCTGCAAGAACAGATCGTCTACAAGGACTTGCCCGACCTGATGCGCAACAGCGGGCTGAATTTCAGCTTTGCGCTGGCCAAGGGGCGTGGGCGCTACATGTGCCTGTCCAAGCTCGACATGCTACTGCAGGAAGGCCAGGCGCAGACCGCCACGGCCCAGCTGTTCGAGGAAGAAGGCTTCAAGATCGAGGTCGATGAGGCCAGCCAGAAGCTGTTTACCAGCATGATCGAGAAATTGGCCGGCAATAAGTGGGACGGCGACCGCGACAGCTGGTCCACGGCCCTGGAAGACGCCGACTGGTCTCGCCTGACCACCGATCATAGCCAGTGCACCAACCGTCATTGCCCCAACTTCGGCCAGTGTGCTTTCTACAAGGCTCGCGAAGGCATGGGCAAGGTCGACGTCATCGTCACCAACCACGACATGGTGCTGGCCGACCTGGCCCTGGGTGGAGGCGCGGTGCTGCCGGACCCGCGAGACACGATCTACGTGTTCGACGAAGGTCACCACCTGCCGGACAAGGCTATCGGCCATTTCGCCCATTACACCCGGCTGCGTTCCACCGCTGACTGGCTGGAAACCACCGCCAAGAACCTCACCAAACTGTTGGCCCAGCATCCGTTGCCGGGAGACCTGGGCAAGTTCATCGAGCAAGTGCCGGAGCTGGCGCGGGAAATCAAGACCAACCAGCAGTTCATGTTCACCGCTTGCGAGCAAGTGGCCGATTTCAAGCCCGGCGAAGACGTCGAAGGCCGCGAGCGGCCACGCCATCGTTTCGTCGGTGGGGTGATCCCCGAGCACATGCGCGAAATGGGCATTGAGCTCAAGAAAGGCTTCGCCCGCCTGACCGATCTCTTCACCCGCCTGACCGACCTGCTCAAGGAGGGCATGGATGGCGAGGTCAACATCGGCATCGCCAGCAACCAGGCCGAGGAATGGTATCCGCTGTTCGGCAGTCTGTTGTCCCGCTCCCAGGGCAACTGGGAGCTGTGGACGGCCTTCACCGCCGAGGATCCGGAAGACAACCCGCCGATGGCGCGTTGGCTGACCTTGGCCGAAAGCGGTTCGCTGTTCGACATCGAGGTCAATGCCAGCCCGATCCTGGCGGCGGAAATGCTGCGTCGCAACCTGTGGAACGTGGCCTATGGCGCGCTGGTGACGTCCGCGACGCTGACTGCCCTGGGCACGTTCGACCGCTTCCGCATGCGGGCCGGCTTGCCGAAGAAAGCCGTGACCGCCGTGGTTCCGAGCCCGTTCCACCATGCTGACGCCGGTGTGCTGCGAGTGCCGGATCTCAAGGCCGATCCACGGGATGCTGCTGCCCACACTGCGGCGATCATCCGCGACCTACCGGAACTGGTAGAAGGCTCGCGGGGCACCCTGGTGCTGTTTTCCTCGCGCAAACAGATGCAGGACGTGTTCGATGGGCTTGACCGTGACTGGCGCAAACAGGTGTTCATCCAGGGCAACCTGTCGAAGCAGGAAACCCTGAACAAGCACAAGGCGCGGGTCGACGGCGGGGATTCCAGTGTGCTGTTCGGCCTGGCGAGTTTTGCCGAAGGCGTGGATTTGCCCGGTGCCTATTGTGAACACGTGGTGATCGCCAAGATCCCGTTCTCCGTCCCTGACGATCCGGTGGAAGCCGCGCTGGCTGAGTGGATCGAAGCCCGTGGCGGCAACCCGTTCATGGAAATCTCGGTGCCGGACGCTTCGCTGAAACTGGTCCAGGCCTGTGGCCGATTGCTGCGGACCGAAGAGGACCGCGGCACCATCACCTTGCTCGACCGGCGGCTGGTGACCCAACGCTATGGCAAGGCGATCCTCAACGCGCTGCCGCCGTTTCGGCGGGAGATTTCCTGATAGGTGCATGACTTGCAGTGGCGAGGGCGCTTGCTCCCTCGCCACAAAGGCCAGTACCAGTCCGGTCAGCCGTCTTGCGGCGGTTCCCAAAAGCCTGAATGGCTGAAACAATGCCAGCACTTTAAAAAGTGTTTGTTTCAAAGGAGTTGCGGGTGCAGATTCAAGGCCATTATGAGCTTCAGTTCGAGGCGGTGCGTGAAGCCTTCGCGGCGCTGTTCGATGATCCCCAGGAGCGTGGCGCGGCGTTGTGCATTCAAGTCGCTGGCCGGACCGTGGTCGACCTGTGGGCCGGTACCGCTGACAAGGATGGCAGCGAAGCCTGGCACAGCGACACCATCGCCAATCTGTTTTCCTGCACCAAGACGTTTACCGCTGTCACAGCCTTGCAATTGGTGGCCGAGGGCAAGTTGCAGCTGGATGCCCCGGTCGCCCGCTATTGGCCGGAATTTGCCGCAGCCGGCAAGCAATCCATCACCCTGCGCCAGCTGCTATGCCATCAGGCTGGATTGCCGGCGCTGCGTGAATTGCTGCCGCCCGAAGCACTGTATGACTGGCAAACCATGGTCGATGCCCTGGCCGCTGAAACACCTTGGTGGACGCCGGGCGAGGGCCACGGCTACGCCGCGATCACCTACGGTTGGCTGATCGGTGAGCTGCTGCGTCGGGCCGATGGACGTGGCCCAGGGGAGTCCATCGTGGCCCGGGTCGCCAAGCCATTGGGCCTGGATTTCCACGTAGGCCTGGCCGATGAGGAGTTTCATCGCGTGGCCCACATTGCCCGTGGCAAAGGCAACGTTGGTGATGCGGCGGCCCAGCGCCTGCTGCAGGTGACGATGCGCGAACCCACGGCCATGACCACCCGGGCCTTCACCAACCCGCCATCGATCATGACCAGCACCAACAAGCCGGAGTGGCGACGCATGCAGCAACCGGCGGCCAACGGCCACGGCAATGCGCGGAGCCTGGCCGGGTTCTACGCCGGTCTGTTGGACGGCAGCCTGCTGGAAGGCGAAATGCTCGACGAACTGACTCGCCAGCACAGCCTCGGCGAGGACAAGACACTGTTGACCCGGACCCGTTTCGGCCTGGGTTGCATGCTCGATCAGCCGGATGTTCCGAACGCGACCTACGGCCTTGGCCCACGGGCATTCGGTCATCCGGGGGCGGGAGGCTCTACCGGGTTTGCCGATCCGGAACAGGATGTGGCTTTTGGCTTCGTGACCAACACACTCGGGCCTTATGTGTTGATGGATCCGCGCGCGCAGAACCTTGCGAGGGTGCTTGCCACTTGTCTGTAAAACGCCATTGAAGGCGGCGGGCACAGGAACCTCGTGTCCTTTTCAGTTTCCAAGCGTCTGTTTATGCGGCCCGAACATGGCCTTTTGTTTTTTCATTTACATTATTTTGTGGATATCCAATGTCATCGAATAAAACCCTCGCTCTGGCGCTGTGCTTCGCTATTACCGGTTGCGCACAAACCCCACAAAATGATGCCGAGAACGGCAGTAGCTGGTGGCCGTTCGGGGCCTCCGACAAGGTTGCGACTAAAGATGCGGCGCCAGCGGCGCCCCTGAAGCCGGCAGCCGTCGCGCCACAGGTCAAGGCCGAGAGTGCCACCCACTGGTGGTGGCCGTTCTCCTCCGATGACGCCGCCGACGTTGCCAAGAAAGACGAAATCAAACCTCAAGCCAAGCCTGAAGCCCAGGCACCGGCGAACGTCGCCAAGGCTGAAGCCGAAAGCAACGGCAAGTGGTGGTGGCCGTTCGGCGGCAAGGATCAGGAAACCGCCAAGGCAGTGCCAATGCCCGACCCGAAAGTCACCCAGGCCTGGCTTGACGATTACGAGCCGAAATTGCGCACCGCTATCAAGGACAGCAAGCTTGAGCTTGAGCGCCGCGACAATGTGCTGGTGGTGACCGCGCCAGTGGATAGCTCTTTCAACCCTGACCGCCCTGCGATGTTGCTCCCAGTGACCCTTGGCCCGTTCACTCGCGTTGCCAAGGTCCTCGAAGCCGACCCGAAAACCGCCGTGCTGATTCTTGGTCACGCCGACACTTCCGGCGCTGCGCCAGCCAACCTGAAACTCAGCCAGGAGCGTGCCCAGTCCGTGGCGGCGATTTTCCGTCTCAGCGGCTTGCAACGTGATCGCCTGATGCTGCGCGGCATGGGCGCGGTCGCACCCCGTGCGGCCAACGATAGCGTGGAAGGCCGTGCCTTGAACCGTCGCGTGGAATTGCTGGTGACACCGGCAAACACCATGGTTGCGCTGCTGAGCAAGTACAACATGCCGGCCCCTGCGCCAATGACGCTGGTGGCGGCCCAAGACGTGAAACCTGTCGCCCCCGCTCCAGCGCCTGTAGCTAAAAAAGCCGCGACCACGGCCACCAAAAAAGCTCCAGCCAAAAAGACCGTCGCCAAGGCTCCTGCGAAGAAAGCTGCGACCAAAGCGCCCGCGGCGAAGAAACCTCAACCGGCCAAAGCCGCCACCGATACCAAGAAAGTCGCGGCCGCCGATACTCCCAAGCAGTGATGGGCTAACCACAAGGAACGCGCCATGACCCAAGCGCTGGCTGATATGCGCCGCGATTACACCCGCGATGGCCTGACCGAGGCGCAAGCCCCGGCCGAGCCGTTCGCGCTGTTCCACCAATGGTTCGCCGATGCGGTGAAAACCGAGCAGGCCCCGGTGGAGGCCAATGCCATGACCCTGGCGACAGTGGATGCCGAAGGGCGCCCTCATTGCCGAATCCTGCTGCTCAAAGGACTGGACGCCCAGGGCTTCACGTTTTTCACCAATTACGACAGCGCCAAGGGCCAGCAGCTGGCAGGCAATCCCTTCGCGGCCATGACGTTTTTCTGGCCGACCCTGGAGCGCCAGGTGCGCATCGAGGGCAAAGTGGTAAAGGTCACGGCGCAGGAGTCGGACGCCTATTACCAAGTGCGGCCACTGGGCAGCCGTCTCGGTGCCTGGGCCTCGCCCCAGAGCCGGGTGATTGCCGGTCGCGGTGAGCTGGAAGACTTGCTCAAGGCCACGGAACAACGCTTCAGCGACAATCAACCACATTGCCCTGAGCATTGGGGCGGTTATCGTCTGCTGCCCGAGCGCATTGAATTCTGGCAAGGTCGCCCGAGCCGCCTGCACGATCGCCTCAACTACCGCCTGCAAGGGGCGGACTGGGTTCGCGAGCGTCTGGCGCCTTAGCGCGATAACCTGCAGCAGCGGTTTGCAGCCATTGCTGCAGGTCCCGGCGCTTGATGCCTTGCTCCCGGGCGCGGGCCAGTTGTTGCAGCATGTAGGTTTTTTTCTGCTCATCCTGCCCCGCCAACGACAGCGCCAGGTCGCGGTCCACCCAGCGCTTGATGCGCACATACAGCCACCAGTGGAAGTACAGACCGGCCACGGTGGTGGCGACTATGATGAAATAATCCATGAAAAATCCTTGGGTCGGTGACGCAGATATCGGAAATTGGCGCTACTGTGAGAGGGATTTTTCGGGCGCGCCTGTATTGCACCTGAATGAAACCAATTTTATCCCGGCGGGGCCGTGACAGGCGTCAAGCTGCGGAGTTTAATGAATACCTGTCTTTTGGAGTTGATGCTATGCGTAAGTCTGTTTTGCTGGTTGCTTCTTTTTCCACGATGGCGATGTTGCTCACTGGCTGTCAGTCGAGCCTGACCGGTGACTCCTACTCCCGTGACGAAGCGCGTCGCGTGCAGACGATTCGTATGGGGACCATCGAAGCCCTGCGTCCGGTCAAGATCGAAGGCACCAAGACCCCAATCGGCGGTGCGGCCGGTGCAGTGGTCGGTGGTGTGGGCGGTAGCGCCATCGGTGGCGGTCGTGGCAGCATCGTCGCCGCGGTGATCGGCGCTGTGGCCGGTGGCCTGATCGGCTCCGCTACTGAAGAAGGCCTGACTCGCACCCAGGGTGTGGAAATCACCGTTCGCGAAGACGACGGCAGCATGCGTGCCTATGTGCAGCAGGTTCAGGAAAACGAGGTGTTCCGTGTGGGTGAGCGGGTTCGTATTTCCACTGTGGGTGGCACGAGTCGCGTATCGCACTAAGCGGGAGTGGGTAAGAGAGAGCGGCGCTTTTTCCGGGAATGGAAAGCGCCGTTTTTTTTGGGAGACTGGTGTGTATATCCGTTAGCGCAGCAATGGATATACACCCCCCTCAGGCAACCAGGAATCAGCTCGGCAATGCAGGCTGCTTGCGACTGGCCGCCGCTGTCACCGCGTAACCCAACAACGCCGCCAATATCGAACCGGTGAGGATCCCCATCCGGTCCATGCCGGCGTAGTCACTCACACCCGGCTCGAACGCCAGGGAGCCGACGAACAGGCTCATGGTGAACCCGATACCGCACAGGATCGCCACGCCCAGTACCTGTCCCCAGTTGGCACCCGTGGGCAGGCTGGCGATGCCGATCTTCACGGCCAGCCAGGTCAGGCCGAATACGCCGACGGTCTTGCCCAGCAGCAGGCCGATAGCGATACCCATCGGTACGTGATGAGTGAAGCTCTCGACGGTGACGCCGCTCAGGGACAGGCCGGCGTTGGCGAAGGCGAACAGCGGCAGGATGCCGTAGGCCACCCAGGGATGCAGGGCATGTTCCAGGGTCAGCAGCGGTGAGGTTTCGGCATTTTTCGTCTGCAGCGGAATGCAGAACGCCAGGGTCACCCCCGCCAGGGTGGCATGGACACCGCTCTTGAGCACGCAGACCCACAGAATCAGGCCTATGACCATGTAAGGGCCGAGCTTGACCACGCCCATCCGGTTCAACGCCACCAGCGCGGCGATGCAGGCTGCCGCCAATATGAGCGACAGACTGGACAGGGCGCCGGAGTAAAAGATCGCGATGATGATAATGGCGCCCAGGTCGTCGATGATCGCCAGGGTCATCAGGAACAGCTTGAGCGACACCGGCACCCGCTTGCCGAGCAGGGCCAGCACGCCGAGGGCGAAGGCGATGTCGGTGGCCGTCGGAATCGCCCAGCCGGCGAGGGCGGGGGGATTGTCGCGGTTGAGGAACCAGTAGATCAGTGCCGGCACCACCATGCCGCCAATCGCTGCCGCGCCGGGCAAGACGATTTGCGACGGTTTCGACAGTTGCCCGCCGAGGACCTCCCGCTTGACTTCGAGGCCGATGAGCAGGAAGAACATCGCCATCAGGCCGTCGTTGATCCACAGCAACAGGGGTTTGGCGATCTTCAGTGCCCCGACCTGAGCAACCACCGGCGTATCCAGCAGGCCGTTGTACAGCCAGGAAAGGGGTGAATTATTGATGGCCAGGGCCAGCACGGCAGCGGCGATCAGTAGCAGGCCGCTGGCAGCCTCCAGCTGGAAAAAACGTGTCAGAGAATTACGTAGAGCCACGATCGCTCTCCATTCATCGAATCAAAAAGATGGCACACCCTAACCCGTACGGTTAGTTGTTAAAACAAAAGTTATATTCTTTTTTGTTATATGACGTTACAACGCCTGTAAGGCGCGGTCGGGCAGTTACGGCGCATATTGGACCTTAGCTGTACCTGTGCGCGATGTCGGTTTTTTCCTAAGCTTGTGACTGGTTTTTCCGAGACCAAAGTCGCGCCTGTATGACCGCCAGGTTTCCCGCGTCGAACCGATCCAGTGAGAACACACCATGAACGACCACCGCCAGTGGGCGCGCGAAGCGATTCGCATCATTGAGGCTGACTTCCAGCGCAGTGCCGATACCCACCTGATTCCACTGCCACTGCCAGGCCTGCCGGGCATCGAGCTGTACTTCAAGGATGAGTCCAGTCATCCCACTGGCAGCCTCAAGCACCGGTTGGCGCGCTCGCTGTTTCTCTATGCGTTGTGTAACGGTTGGCTCAAGCCCGGGGCGCCGGTGATCGAGGCGTCCAGCGGTTCGACAGCCATTTCGGAGGCGTACTTTGCCCGGCTGCTGGGCCTGCCGTTCATTGCAGTGATGCCGGCGACCACCTCCAGGGAAAAAATCGCACAGATTGCCTTCTATGGCGGCCAGAGCCATCTGGTGGACGATCCGACACAGATCTACGCTGAGTCTGAACGCCTGGCCCGCGAGCATGACGGTCACTTCATCGACCAGTTCACCTATGCCGAACGCGCCACGGACTGGCGGGCCAATAACAACATTGCCGAATCGATCTTCCAGCAGATGCGCTTCGAGCGGCATCCGGAGCCAAGCTGGCTGATTTCCAGCCCCGGCACCGGCGGTACCACGGCCACCCTGGGGCGCTACGTGCGTTATCGCCAGCACGGCACCCGTGTGCTGTGTGCCGACGCCGAGCGTTCGGTGTTCTTCGACTACTACCGCAGCGGCGATGCCAGCCTGCGCCTGGATTGCGGCTCGCGAATCGAAGGCATCGGCCGGCCACGGGTCGAGGCGTCGTTTTTGCCCAAAGTCATCGATGCGATGGTCAAGGTTCCGGACGCGCTGTCACTGGCGGCCATGCATTACCTGGCCGGGCGCCTGGGACGACGGGTCGGTGGTTCCAGCGGTACCAACCTGGTCGGCGCGCTGATTGCCGCCAGGCAGATGGTGCAAGCGGGGGAGTCGGGGTCGATCGTCGCGATTTTGTGCGACGGCGGCGAGCGCTATGCCACGACTTATTACGATCCGGCGTGGCTCAAGGCCCAGGGCTATGAGTTGAGTGGGTTGATGGACATCGTAGCGGCGAGTGTGGAGCGGGGCGAGGCGTTGCCGGAGAGTGTGTTGCGAGCGAATATCTGAAAACACCTGGATCCCTCGTGGGAGCGAGCTTGCTCGCTATAGCGGTGGATCAGTCAACATCTATGTTGAATGCCTGGCCGCCATCGCGAGCAAGCTCGCTCCCACAGGGTCGTGCTGTTCACTTAGGAAAATCCTGCCTTGAGTGAACAGCATTGGCCCCGGAAGGGGGCTCTGTCAGGCTTCGAGACCGAGGATATCTCGCGCCACCGCCTCGGCAATCCGGATCCCGTCCACGCCCGCCGACAGGATGCCGCCTGCATAACCGGCGCCTTCGCCGGCCGGGAACAAGCCCTTGACGTTCAGGCTCTGCAGCGTTTCGTCGCGGGTAATGCGCAGGGGCGACGAGGTACGGGTTTCGATCCCGGTCAGCACCGCGTCGTGCAGCGAATAACCGCGAATCTGCTTCTCGAACGCCGGCAGGGCTTCGCGGATGGCTTCGATGGCGAAGTCCGGCAGGGCCTGGGCCAGGTCGCCCAGGGAGACGCCAGGCTTGTAGGACGGTTCGACGCTACCCAGTGCCGTGGACGGCTTGCCGGCGATGAAGTCGCCCACCAGTTGCGCCGGGGCCTCGTAGTTGCTGCCGCCGAGCACGAACGCGTGGGACTCCAGGCGCTCCTGCAACTCGATCCCCGCCAGCGGGCCGCCCGGATAATCGACTTCCGGGGTGATGCCAACGACGATGCCGGAGTTGGCGTTGCGCTCGTTGCGTGAATATTGGCTCATGCCGTTGGTCACGACGCGGTTCGGCTCGGAGGTCGCGGCTACCACAGTACCGCCCGGGCACATGCAGAAGCTGTACACCGAGCGACCGTTCTTGGCGTGGTGCACCAGTTTGTAATCGGCGGCGCCGAGCTTCGGGTGGCCGGCGTACTTGCCCAAGCGCGCGCTGTCGATCAGCGATTGCGGGTGTTCGATACGGAAACCTACCGAGAACGGCTTGGCTTCCATGTACACGCCGCGGCTGTGGAGCATGCGGAAGGTGTCCCGGGCGCTGTGGCCCAGGGCCAGGATCACATGCCTGGAATGAATCCGTTCACCGCTGGCCAGTTCGACGCCGACCAACTGGCCGTCCTCGATCAGCACATCGGTGACGCGCTGCTGGAAGCGCACTTCACCGCCCAGGGCGCGGATTTGCTCACGCATGTTTTCCACTACGCCTGTCAGGCGGAACGTACCGATGTGCGGTTTGCTGACGTAGAGGATTTCTTCCGGTGCGCCGGCCTTGACGAACTCGTGCAGGACCTTGCGACCGAGGAACTTCGGATCCTTGATCTGGCTGTAGAGCTTGCCGTCGGAAAACGTCCCCGCGCCACCTTCGCCGAACTGCACGTTGGACTCAGGGTTGAGCACGCTTTTGCGCCACAGGCCCCAGGTGTCCTTGGTGCGCTGGCGCACTTCCGGGCCGCGTTCGAGGATGATCGGCTTGAAGCCCATCTGTGCCAGCAACATGGCGGCGAAGATTCCGCACGGGCCGAAGCCGACCACGATCGGCCGTTCGCTCAGGTCGGCCGGAGCCTGGCCGACCACGTTGTAGCTGACATCCGGTGCTTCGTTGACGTTACGGTCATCGACGAACTTGCGCAGCACGCTGGCTTCATCGCGCACCGTCAGGTCGATGGTGTAGATAAAGCACAGTTCGGAGGATTTTTTGCGCGCGTCGTAGCTGCGCTTGAACAAGGTGAAATCGAGCAGATCATCGCTGGCGATACCCAGGCGCTGCACGATGGCTGGGCGTAGGTCTTCTTCGGGATGGTCGATTGGCAGCTTGAGTTCGGTGATTCGTAACATGAGGGGATCCGGTTCGCGGGACGCACAACTGCGTCAGGGCGTGAACCGGCGATTATAAGCCAAAACCTGCGAATCAGTCGTTGCGCGCACCGCCAAAGTAGGCGCAGCCGCGCTGGACCTGACCGTTGACCCGCAGTTCGGCGCTCATGTGTTGCACGCTGCCGTTCACGTTGTCGACGCAGCGCTGGGGGGTGACCCAGAGCTCGACCTTCTGGCCATTGGCTTCGGTGCTGAGGTTGAAGCGGCCGTCACCCAACTGCTCCTCCATGTACGGCACCGCCAGGGGTGGCTGGCCCTCGCGTTCGAGCACCAGGCCCTTGCCGCTGGCCTTGAGGTTCCACTCGGGGCCATGGCCGGCGGCGCGCAGGATCAACAGTCTGAAATTTCCGTCATCGCACGCGGTGCCTGAGCGCTCCAGGCGATACAGCTGCTCCACGTCCAACTGGCTGTCGGTACCGGCCGCTGTGCTGGAGACGATACGGCCGCGCACGTCGGCAAACAGCTTGCCCCGCTCGTCGGCCAGGCTCGCGGCTTGCTGCAGCACGCTGGTGCCACCGCTGTCGTTGACGATGTAGCGGCGCTGTTCCTGGCACGGCTGGAACACCAGCTTGCCCTCGGCCGCCGTGAGTTCGCCCTGCATGCGCGTCTGACCGGCGTGGGAGGCGCTCTGACGCGGGGCGTCGAGCAATTGGCAGCCGGCGAACAGCGGCAGGAGGGCGACAAACAGCAGGGAGCGGGCGGCACGCATCATTGGGTCTCCAGACAAGTGCCGCCACGTTACTCAGACTGATCCTGCATCACAAGGGGTGTCAGCCCACGTGAAAGGTCTGACCGGTTTGTAGGCCTTCGACACTCTTGGCGTAGGCCAATGCGACATCGGCGGCGGGCACCGGTTTGTAGCCGCGGAAGTAAGGCGCGTATTTGTCCATGGCTTCGAGCAACACGTTCGGGCTCACCGAGTTGACGCGCAAGCCTCGTGGCAACTCGATTGCCGCGGCACGCACGAAACTGTCCAGGGCGCCGTTGACCAGGGCTGCCGACGCACCGCTCTTGATCGGGTCGTGGCTGAGCACGCCAGTGGTAAAAGTGAAGGATGCGCCGTCGTTGGCGAATTCGCGGCCGATCAGCAGCAGGTTGACCTGGCCCATCAGCTTGTCTTTCAAGCCCAGGGCGAAGCTGTCTTCGGTCATCTCGCCCAGGGGCGCAAAGGTGACATTGCCCGCTGCGCAGACCAGGGCATCGAAGCGTCCAGTCTTTTCGAACAGGGCTCGGATCGAGGCGCTGTCGCTGATATCCACGTGCAATTCACCGCTGTGGCGGCCAATCCGCACGATTTCGTGGCGCGGCGACAGTTCGTCGGCAATGGCCGAACCAATGGTGCCGTTGGCGCCGATCAACAGGATTTTCATGGGCTGTTCCTCAATGGGTTGAATGAGTTTTCAGTCTAGAGGGGTTCTTTTCATTAATAATCGTGCTAATAGGCAACCTTTGGTTTTCATTTGGAAACAATCCGATGAGCGAGATGGATGACCTGGCGGCGTTTGCGGTGTTGATGGAGGCCGGCAGTTTCACCCTGGCGGCCCAGCAGTTGGGCTGTAGCAAGGGGCAGTTGTCCAAACGCATCAGCTTGTTGGAGAGCCGGTTCTGCGTGGTATTGCTGCAGCGCACCACACGCCGCTTGAGCCTCACGGCGGCTGGCGCGGCGTTGTTGCCTCAGGCCCAGGCGCTGTTGGTACAGGTGGAAAGGGCGCGTCAGGCATTGGCTCGGTTGAAGGACGACATTTCCGGGCCGGTGCGGATGACGGTTCCGGTTTCGCTGGGAGAAACGTTCTTTGAAGGTTTGTTGATGGAGTTCGCACGCACCTATCCCGATGTGCAAATCGAACTGGAGCTCAACAATGGTTATCGCGATCTGACTCGCGATGGCTTCGACCTGGCGATTCGTTCTGACGCCGCCATCGATGAGCGATTGGTGGCCCGCCCGCTGCTGGCCTGGCACGAAATGACCTGCGCCAGCCCGGCCTATCTTCAACATTATGGCGAGCCCGAAACTCCTCAGGCCCTGGCCGAGCACCGCTGCCTGCTCAACAGCCACTACAGCGGGCGGGAAGAATGGCTTTATCACCAGCAACACGAACTGTTGCGGGTCCGTGTGTCGGGGCCGTTCGCCAGCAACCACTACAGCCTGTTGAAAAAAGCTGCCCTGGCCGGTGCCGGAATCGCCCGGTTGCCGTCATACCTGCTGCATGAAGAGTTGGCTGACGGACGCCTGCGCTGGGTGCTGCGCGATTACCAGACCCGGCGTATGCCGATGTACCTGGTGCATCCGTACCAGGGCGGATTGCCCAAGCGCACCCAGGTGCTGGCCGATTACTTGATCGATTGGTTCAAGCGCAGTGGCGAGGCGTTGGATCGGCTCGCTCCCACAGTGGGCCTGCGCTGAACACAAGACTCATGAACACCCAAGATCTCTATGGGAGCGAGCTTGCTCGCGAAGGCGGTGGCACATCCGGCATTTGTGCAAGCTGACCCACCGCTATCGCGAGCAAGCTCGCTCCCACAGGAGATTCCAGTTGCAATCAGTGGGCGTAGCGTTTGGCGATCAGATGGTCAATGGACACTACCCCCGGTCCGCGAGCCATCAGGTAGAGCAATACCGCCGCCCAGGTGCCATGGGTCGGATAGGCGTCCGGATAGACAAACAGCTGAATGGTCAACGTCATGCCCAGCAGGGCCATCGCCGAGAAGCGTGTTGCCAGGCCAAACAGTATCAACACCGGGAAGATATGTTCGGCAGCGGCCGCCAGATGCGCCGCCAGCTCGGGCGACAGCAGCGGCAGGGCGTATTCGCTTTTGAACAGTGGGATGGTCGAGTCCGCCAGATGCGGCAGGCCGATCTGGAAGGTACCCTCGAACAGGTCAATGGCCAGGCCTTCGATTTTGGTCTGGCCGGATTTCCAGAACACTGCGGCGATGGAGAACCGCGCAATAAAGGCGATCAGGCTGTGGGGGATTTTTTCCAGCCATTGAATGAAACCAGCAATCAGGGCGGTCATTGGGATGCCTGTTCGGGTAGGAGATCAGTGATGGCCTGGTGGCGGATGAGCCCCGCCAGAATGTGTTCCAGGTCAAGGTCGGGGTAGTGCTCGATTGCAGCCTCGATGGCCGCTGTCAGGGGTAGGCCCTGTTGCAGGGAGGTGATGAAGCCATGAGCACCGTGACTGATCGCGAGCACTTCCAGGTCGAGGCCATTGCGCAGCACCAGAGCGTTCTGGGCGGAATACGGCTCGAACGCTACGGGAGGTTCCTGCTGATGGGCAGCCCAGATAGTGACCACCGCGAAGGTTGATTGCAGCAGGCGCAACGATGGGTGAAAGCCGATCTTCAACTGCGCTGCAAGCGTGGGGCAGGACAGCACCTTCACAACGCGTTCCGCGCTCATGGGCTGGGCGTCGGCTGCATGCCCGGCCTCGACTTGCAGCCGCTCCAGGCGAGCCACGTCCGCGAGATAGGGCACGCAGGCGGCGGGTTCGAAACGTTCGATGAAGCCGGCAAAATCGGCGCCGTAGGCGCTCATGATCGGACTTTGCGGTGGCGCCGATTGAACGTAGACACCGGCCATGCCCCGGAAAAACTCCTCACCCACCAATTTCGCCACCACCGGATAGTTGTCGGCCAGGGCATTGATCAATGAGCTGAGCACGTTGTTGCGGTACACCGCGAGGCGGCTCTCGGGATCGGCGCCATTGGCGCTGATCAGGCCCGGCGGACAGGCCTGGTGCGGGGCGAGCAGCGCTGCGGCGAATTCGCTCTGGCGGCTCATGGCCGAGCTCCGGCGGCGCTTAACAGTCGCTCAGCCTGGCGTGCTTCAGCCAGCAGCACCGCCAATGCAGGAATGTGGTTGTCTCGCTCGATCAGGGTGGCAACTGGTCCGGTCCGCTCCAGTGCCTTGCGATACAGCTGCCAGACTTCATTGGCGATGGGCGCGCCGTGATCGTCTATCAGCAGGCGCTCGCCGAGGCTGTCGGTGTCTTCGGCAAACCCGGCCAGATGAATCTCACCGGTGGCCTGCAAGGGCAGGGCGTCGAGGTAGGCCTGCGGATCTCGGCTGTGGTTGATGGCAGAGACGTAGACGTTATTCACATCCAATAACAGACCGCAGCCGGTGCGACGAATCACTTCGCCAATAAAGTGAGGCTCGTCGAGGGTCGATTCCTCGAACGCCAGATAAGTGGCCGGGTTTTCCAGCAACAGCCTGCATTTGAGGCTGGCCTGCACCTGATCGACGTGTTCGCAGACGCGGTCGAGGCTCGCCTGGTCGTAGGCCAGGGGCAGCAAGTCATTGAGGAACACCGGGCCGTGGCTGGACCAAGCCAGGTGTTCGGAAAAGGATTGGGGCTGATAACGTTCGATCAGTGTGGCCAGGCGTCGCAAATGCGCGACATCCAGCGGCCCTTCGCCACCGATCGACAGGCCGACGCCGTGCAGCGACAGTGGGTACTGTTCGCGTATCCGCCCCAGGTAGTGATGAAACGGCCCGCCGGCCACCATGTAGTTTTCCGCGTGCACTTCGAAGAAGCCCAGGTCCGGTTGGGTCTGGAGTACTTCATGGAAATGCTCGGCCTTGAGCCCCAGCCCCGCCCTTGGCGGCAATCGGGTATCAGTGGCGAGAAAAAGCGCATTGGACATGGTGGCAGGCCTTGGGCAGGTGCGATCAGGACTTGGCTTTGAACGCTTGGAGCTGGCCAAAACCGGTGGGGGAGGTCTTGCTTTCGAGGGTGGTGCAGGTGCCTTTAGGGACCGATTTCCAAGCGTTGCCCTGATAATCCATTTTTGCGGTGCCTGCGCAGGTGGTACCAGCACCGGCGGCGCAGTTGTTCATGCCTTTGAGGGCGACGCCGAAGCATTTTTCCATGTTGTCGTCGGCTGCATGGGCGGTCGAGACGGCTGTCATGCTCAGGGCAGAACCCAGGGCCAGGACCAGGGCGGTGGCGGACAGGGTGCGGGTCGAAGCAGTCATGGTGATTCTCCAGTTCTTCAGGGAAATGAACCGGCGTTAGCGCCGGTCTGCTGAACTAGAGAAGGGGTGTGGGGAAGTGTTACAGCGGGGGGCGATTTTTTTATTTTGCCTTCAAGTTCATTGTGGCGAGGGGATAATCCCCTCGCCACAAATGTGTCCTCTCATCACCGTTGTGTTTGCTTGAAATCCAGGCAAAAAAAACGGCCCGAAGGCCGTTTTTTTACTGCTACAGACTCAACCGCCCAGGTACGCCTCGCGCACTTTCGGGTCGGTCAGCAGGGCTTCACCGGTGCCTTGCATCACCACGCGACCGTTTTCCAGTACGTACGCGCGGTCGGCGATTTTCAGCGCCTGGTTGGCGTTCTGCTCTACCAGGAACACCGTCACACCATCCTTGCGCAGCTGTTCGATGATGTCGAAGATCTGCTGGATGATGATCGGCGCCAGGCCCAACGAAGGTTCGTCGAGCAGCAGCAGCTTGGGCTTGCTCATCAACGCACGGCCGATGGCGAGCATTTGCTGTTCGCCGCCGGACATGGTGCCGCCGCGCTGGGTAAAGCGTTCTTTCAGGCGTGGGAAAAGGTGCAGCACCTTGTCCATTTGTTCCTGATAGTCGCCCTTGTCGGTGAAAAATCCGCCCATGGCGAGGTTTTCTTCCACGGTCAGTCGGGCAAATACCCGACGGCCTTCCGGCACCACGGCAATGCTCTTGCGCATGATGTGTGACGAGTCCTGGCCCACCAGTTCCTCACCCATGTAGCGGATGCTGCCACTGTGGGCCTGGGGCGAACCGCAGAGCGTCATCAGCAGGGTGGATTTGCCGGCGCCGTTGGCACCGATCAGGGTCACGATCTCGCCCTGGCGGACTTCGACGTTGACGCTGTGCAGGGCCTGGATCTTGCCGTAGAAGGTGGAAACGTTTTCGAACTGCAGCATTTACGCTTCCCCCAGGTAGGCTTTGATCACTTCAGGATTGTCGCGGATCTGTTCCGGCGAGCCATCGGCCAGCGGTGTGCCTTGGTTGATCACGACGATGTGGTCGGAAATGCTCATGACCAGCTTCATGTCGTGCTCAATCAGCAGCACGGTGACGTTGTGCTCCTCACGCAGCACGCCGATCAGGGCTTTGAGGTCTTCGGTTTCCTTCGGGTTCAGGCCGGCGGCCGGTTCGTCGAGCATGAGGATCCGCGGACGGGTCATCATGCACCGGGCGATTTCCAGGCGTCGTTGCTGACCGTAGGCCAGGGTACCGGCGGTTCGGTTGGCGAACTCCTTGAGGTTGACCTTCTCCAGCCAGTACTCGGCGTACTCCATCGCCTCGCGTTCGCTTTTGCGGAACGCCGGGGTCTTGAACAGGCCGGCAAAAAAGTTGGTGTTCAGGTGACGATGCTGGGCGATCAGCAGGTTCTCGACCGCCGTCATGTCCTTGAACAGCCGCACGTTCTGGAAGGTCCGTACCACACCCTTGCGGGCGATGTGGTGGCCGGGCAGGCCCTGGATCGGCTCGCCGTCCAGCAGGATGGTGCCGCCGGTGGGCTGGTAGAAACCGGTCAGGCAGTTGAACACGGTGGTCTTGCCCGCGCCGTTCGGCCCGATCAATGCCACCACTTGTTTCTCTTTCACGGTCAGGGCCACGCCGTTGACCGCCAGCAAGCCGCCGAAGCGCATGCTCAAGTTTTCGACTTTCAGGATCTCGCGGCTCATTTGCGCAGCTCCATGTGGGGGCGTTGCATAGGCAGCAGACCTTGAGGACGCCAGATCATCATCAGCACCATCAAGGCGCCGAACATCAACATGCGGTATTCGCTGAACTCACGCATCATTTCCGGCAACAGGATCATCACGATCGCCGCCAGGATCACGCCCAGCTGCGAGCCCATCCCGCCCAACACGACGATGGCGAGGATGATGGCCGACTCGATGAAAGTGAAGGACTCCGGCGTCACCAGGCCCTGGCGGGCGGCGAAGAAACTGCCGGCAAAACCGGCGAACGCGGCACCAAGGGTGAAGGCCGACAGCTTGATCACGGTAGGATTGAGGCCCAGGGCACGGCAGGCAATTTCGTCTTCACGCAACGCTTCCCACGCGCGCCCAATGGGCATGCGCAGCAGGCGGTTGATGACAAACAGCGCTGCCAGGGCCAGCAACAGGGCAACCAGGTAGAGGAAAATCACCTTGTTGATCGAGTTGTATTCCAGGCCGAAGTACTCGTGGAAGGTCTGCAGGCCTTCAGCGGCTTTGCGCTCGAAGGTCAGGCCGAAGAACGTCGGCTTCTCGATGTTGCTGATGCCGTTCGGGCCGCCGGTGATATCGGTCAGGTTGCGCAGGAACAGGCGAATGATCTCGCCAAAACCCAGGGTCACGATTGCCAGGTAGTCACCGCGCAAGCGCAGCACTGGGAAGCCCAGCAGGAAACCGAAGGTGGCAGCCATCATCCCGGCGATGGGCAGGCAGATCCAGAAGCTCAGGCCGAAGTAATGGGACAGCAGCGCATAACTGTAGGCCCCGACGGCGTAGAAACCGACGTAACCCAGGTCCAGCAGGCCGGCCAGGCCGACCACGATGTTCAGGCCCAGGCCAAGCATCACGTAGATCAGGATCAGCGTGGCGATGTCCACCGCGCCGCGGGAGCCGAAGAATGGCCAGATCAGTGCCACGACGATCAGTGCCAGCACGATCCAGCGCTGGGTGCTCGGCAGGGTCAGGAAGTTGCTGGCCTTGGTCGGGATCACCGGCAGGCCGGGCGACGACTTCCACATGGCGCTGATCTGCGTGCTGAACAGCACCCGCAGGAACATCAGCAGCGAACACACGGCGATGGTCGCCAGGATGGCCGGGCTGGTGCCGTGCACTTCCAGGTTGATGCCGACGATGGTCAATTTCAGACCGAGTACCGGGTAGGCCACGGCCCAGACCAGCAGGGCGCTGAAGAGCGCCGATTTGAGATGCCTAGTCATACTTTCTCAACCTCCGGACGGCCCAGGATGCCGGTCGGCCGGAATAACAGAACCAGAACCAACAAGCCGAACGCCACGACGTCCTTGTACTGGTCGCCGAAGATGTCGGCGCCAAAGGCTTCCGCCACGCCCAGCACCAGCCCGCCGAGCATCGCGCCGGGGATGCTGCCGATGCCGCCCAGAACTGCGGCGGTGAAGGCTTTAAGGCCCACGAGGAAACCGGCGTTGGGGTTGATCACGCCGTATTGCATGCTCAACAGCACCGCGGCGACGGCCGCCAGGGCCGCACCGATGACGAAGGTCAGGGCGATGATGTTGTTGGTGTTGATGCCCAGCAGGTTGGCCATCTTGATGTCCTCGGCGCAGGCGCGGCAGGCGCGGCCCAGGCGGGAACGGGAGATGAACAGCGTCAGGCCGAGCATGGCGACCAGGGTCACCACGAACACCACGATTTGCATGTAGGAAATCAGCACTTCATGTGCCCCACCTGGCCCGATGGAAAAGTTGCCCGGAATCAGGTTGGGAATGGATTTGTCCTTGGAGTCTTGCGAAAGCAGTACCGTGTTCTGCAGGAAGATCGACATACCGATGGCGGAAATCAACGGGATCAGGCGGTTGCTGCCGCGCAGGGGCCGGTACGCGATTCGTTCGATGCTGTAGCCATACGAACTGGTGACCACGATGCTCGCGATGAAGGCCGCGGTCATCAACAACGGGACACTGTCGAGTCCCATCATGCTCAGCCCGGCGATGGCGATGAACGCCACGTAGGAGCCGATCATGTATACCTCGCCGTGGGCGAAGTTGATCATTCCAATGATGCCGTAGACCATCGTATAGCCGATGGCGATCAGGGCATACGTGCTGCCAACGGTCAGGCCGTTAACCAGCTGCTGGAAGAAGTGATAGATGTCAGGCATTACAGCGCTCCTAAAAACCTGATACGCATTTCACTGGTGGAGTCATTTTCCCGCCCGGGCCCCGCGGATCTGCATCCACTTCGAGCACGAGGTTTGCCAGCGAACCGCTGATGACGGTTTTGAGATTTTCAGGTGGGGAGACTGGCGGATCACGCCAGCGCGGCCCAATACATTTAAAACAAAGCCCACGGCACGCCGTGGGCTTTATTGGCAGTCAGTCAGGCCAGGCCTTACTGAGGCGAAGCTTCGGTTTTAGGTTTGCCGAAATGCCACTCGTAGACCACGAACTTGAAGTCCTTCAGGTCGCCCTTCGCATCAAAGCTCAGGTCACCGGTAGGGGTCTTGAAGGTGCCGGCGTGGATGGCTTCGGCCACTTTGCCTGCGTCTTCGCTCTTGGCAGCCTTGATGGCGTCGGCGATCACGGTCACTGCGGAGTAGGACGGGAACACGAACGGACCGCTCGGGTCTTCTTTCTTGGCCTTGAAGGCGTCAGCCAGGGCAATGTTGGCAGGGTCCTGGTCGAAAGATTTCGGCAGGGTCACCAGCAGGCCTTCGGAAGCATCCTTGGCGATTTGCGAGATCGAGTCGTTACCCACGCCTTCCGGACCCATGAACTTGGCCTTCAGGCCTTTTTCCTGGGATTGACGCAGGATCAGGCCCAGCTCCGGGTGGTAGCCGCCGTAGTAGACGAAGTCGACGTTGGCTTGCTTGAGCTTGGCGATCATCGAGGAGAAATCTTTGTCGCCGGCGTTCACGCCTTCGAAGACGGCCACTTTCACGCCTTTGCCTTCGAGGGTTTTCTTCACGGCGCTGGCGATGCCTTCACCGTACTGCTGCTTGTCGTGCAGGACCGCAACGATCTTCGGCTTGACGTGGTCGGCGATGTAGTTGCCGGCCGCAGGGCCTTGGGCGCTGTCCAGGCCGATGGTGCGGAAGATCATCTTGTAGCCGCGAGCGGTGATGTCCGGGCTGGTAGCGGCCGGGGTGATCATGACCACGCCTTCGTCTTCATAGATGTCCGAAGCCGGCTGGGTGGAGCTGGAGCACAGGTGGCCGACCACGAACTTGACGCCGTCGTTGACGACTTTGTTCGCGACCGCGACCGCTTGTTTTGGATCACAGGCGTCATCGTATTCAACGGCTTCAAGTTTCTTGCCGTCGACGCCGCCCTTGGCGTTGATCTGTTCGATGGCCATCTTGGCGCCACTGAACTGCATGTCGCCGTATTGGGCTACAGGGCCGGTTTTTGGGCCGGCGATGCCGATCTTGATGGTGTCGGCGGCGAACGAATGGCTGGCAACCCCGGCCAGAACCATAGCGGCAAACAGTTTGGAAATCTGCTTAGTAGCCTTAGTCATAGTGCTCCACTCATGCTGTTGTAGTTTTTATAGTCCTGGCGCCGTAGCAGCAGAACCGGGTCAGATATCTTGGATATCCTCGCGGAAAATGCCCCCGGCAACTGTACCGGTACAGTGTAGAGCGCCGATTGTTGGCAAGGGAAGCTGGCGCTTGGGGGCAAAACCTGAGGGTGTCGCTTAATTGAAAGAAAAAGACAGAATGGCGGCGGGGGTTGTCCGGTCAAATCGGCAATCCTTGGCTTTCCTGCGCTTTTCAATCGGTACTCCAATTGCTACCGGGTTTTTCTGCCAGACCACCGACGTTATCATTCGCGCCGATTTCTTTTCCGGACAGGTCCCATGAATCAAGAACCTAGCACCCTCTATGCCAAACTGCTTGGTGAAACCGCATCCATCACCTGGAAAGAGCTGGAGCCGTTCTTTGCCAAGGGTGCCCTATTGTGGGTCGACCCAGCACTGGATTTGATCGCCGCAGCCGAGGCCGTGGCCCAGGACGAAGGTACCAAAGTCGCCGCCTGGCTGGCCGCCGAGCAGGTCGCCAAGCTGTCTGAAACGCGGGCGCTGGATTTTCTGGAACGTGATCCGCTGCTTTGGGCGGTGGTGGTTTCGCCATGGATTATGATCCAGGAAAGGGCGTCGAACTGATTGGTGCACCAACTTGGTTCGAGTTTTTTATCCGCTGAAAGTGTGTAGGCGAGTAGCGTGATGGCGTCCTGCCGTGGCGAAACGCCACAGGGGTGGGTGACGTATACGTAACGGGAACAGTTTCTGGGCCGGCCATGGGGCTGGTTAATTGTTTCTGGATGTTGTCTCGGTGCTGTATTCAATACCGCTATCGCGAGCAAGCTCGCTCCCACAGTTGATCGCGTTTTGCCTGAAGGAACGCGGTCCACTGTGGGAGCGAGCTTGCTCGCGATTGGGGCGACGCGGTGTCGCGCCTACCCTCAGTAAGTCCTGCCAGTATGGTTATTCAAGGAAATGACCTTGGTCTTGCCAATGCGATGACGGTAGATCTCGCGCAGGTACTTGATGGCTTTCTTCACGCAATCGCGGGACAGGCGGATATCGTTGATCGAGACGAACTTGTCCTTATCGTTGATCAGCTCGCGGTATTTCTTCTCGTACATCGGCTTGATCGCGTACCAGTTGGTGTCGAGGATCTTCGCCGGGTTTTCGAATTCGTTGAGCAGGTCGTCGATCCGTTGTTCGTCGAAGTCTTCATTGATGATGAAGTCCAGGATCGAGTTGTCCAGGGTGTCGTCGAAGCGATACGGGGTGCGGGCGAAGCAGCGTTTGATGAAGGCGACGATCAGAGTCAGGAAGTCATCCGACAGGCACGGGCTCTTGGCGATCAGGGTGGTCAGCGACAGGTTGGCCGACGCGCCAATTACCAATGCGTAACGCTTGAGGGTGGTGTTGGGGAACAGGCTGTTGAGGTGGGTCTTGAGCCGGTTCAGGTCCATGTAGGACAGCTTGTAGTCCTTGGGCAAGGAAACGATGGACACCACCGACGAGCAGTTCTTGAAGAAGTGCAGGTCATGCAGGGCCGCCGCGTCGTAGCCGGAGTTCTTGTACTGCTCCAGCGAGGCCCGGTAGCGCTTGGATTCGATCGGCAACAGGCTGATGCCTTCGATGGCCTGGGTGACTTTGTTGAAGTGCGGCAGGTCGATGGAGCGGAAGAACAGGTCGTCGATGTTCAGGCGCGGTGGTTCTTTCTCGAACACCTTGAACTTGTCGCCGCTGGGGGCCGGGGTTTCCGGGACAACGGATTCGGCGTAGGCAATTGCCACCGGGCCGGCCAGGCTCATGAACAGGTCGTTGGCGTCCAGGCGAATGGTTTCGCCAATGTCGATGCCGGCACGCCGGAAGTAGTTCTGGTCGTAGTCGGTGGTCACGGCCTGGGCCGTCAGGATGTTGAAGATCTGCTGGGAGATGTACTGGTTGGCGTGCTTTTCCATAGCATTGACATCAATGTTCTGGATGTTGCCGTCATCGCTCTCTTCGGCGTAGCGCATGATGTCGTTGGAAATCAGCATCATCGCGTTCCATGGGCGGATACGGCCCATCACGCTGGCTTCGCTGCTGTCTTCGTTGGCGAAGTTGTACGAGAAATCCCATTCTTCCGACAGGTATTTGCACAGCAGGCGTCCGGCGTTGATGTGTAACGCTTCGGACATTTCGCTGCGGTGGTCGGAAATGTTCGGCAGCACGCAGATGCCGCTGGTGAAGATCGGTTCGAAGACGAAGGAATGACCGCTCTTGCTGTCATGCTCGTCCATTGGCTTGGTGTCGAACGTCTTGTTCATGTACGAGTACTGCTGGGCCAGGCCGAACTCCGAGGCCATGCCCGAACCGGTACCGCCGCCGGCACTGAAGATCGAGAAGTACAGGCGCGACTGGTTGGCCTTGATGCCGCAGCTGTCGATCAGGTACGAGTGGATCATTTTCCAGTCGGGGCTGGAGAACCGTTGGGTGTCCTTGTTCAGGATGATCTTGGCCAGGTATTGGCCCAGGATCGGCGCGTTACCGGCGCCACCGGCGTGGACTTCCGAGAGGTCCATGATTTTCATCTTGCTGTAGTCACGCAAAAAGCCGCTTTTCTCGCCCTTGCGCGAGAAACGGATACGCCCGGCAATGTCCTTGTCCAGGTCGCCGAGCATCACCAGCGGCTCCACCAGGAATACCGGTTTGCTGGCCTTGCTGGTGCCCAGGCGCAGGTTGTTGCGGATCCACTGCGCGGGGCTGTAGCCCTTGTCGCTGTAGGCCTTGTCTTCGGCGTTGAATTCGTTGAGGTAGAACTTGCGGGCGTTGTACACCAGCTCCGCCACGTCCAGGGCGATGTTGGAGCCGCAGCGCCCCAGGCCGATCAGGCACACCGACGGGAATTCCTGCTGGGCGCGATCGCTCTCGTCCTCCACCAGATGGGGCGGTCGCGGGAACACCGCGTCGCGCAGGCCATCGAGGTTGTCGAGGATCCGGTCGGTGTTGGTTTCGGTGAAGTACAGATACTGCTGAGTCGAGAGGGGACGCGAGCTGCTCGAGGGTTTCGAGACTTCAGGGCCGTTGGCGGCCGGGCTCAGGGTCAGATCGGATACCGCCGTGGCTGTTTTTTTGGAAGTCATTGTGCGCCATATGCCTGAACTGGGTGGTTCGACGAGCGCTGTCATCGAACCATCGCGGATGGGAGCTCGCGTCCTTGGATGGCGCGAAGGTCGGTCCGAGCGTCCAGGGCCATAGCCTGAGCGCCGCTCGAGAGATTCTTTCCTGATAGGTTGAATCGGCCACTGGGGGACGATCTTTAATCAAGAACGGGCGAAATGATGGCAATTGTTACAGGAAGTTGACCGCTATCAATAAACACGCCGCTCGCCATGGTCGGGTATCAGCCTTGCGAATGATTGGAGACAGTCCGCGCGGTGCTGTCTAGATTGCAGACTTCGGGCTCGGATGCCTCGCCGTTGCCCCCATAACAATAAAGAGACGGACCCATGCAGAACTCGACCCAAGCGGCGAATGCCTGGCGCATTCTGTTCCTGCTGTTTCTGGCCAACCTGTTCAACTTCTTCGACCGCACCATTCCGGCGATCATCATCGAGCCGATCCGTATGGAATGGAGCCTCAGCGACTTCCAGATCGGCATCATCGGCACCGCCTTCACCATCGTCTACGCCATCGCCGGGTTGCCGCTGGGGCGCCTGGCCGATACCGGTTCGCGCAGCAAGTTGATGGGCTGGGGCCTGGCGACCTGGAGCGCGCTGACGGCGGTCAATGGCCTGGTGGGCAGTTTCTGGGCTTTTCTGCTGGTGCGCATGGGCATAGGGATCGGTGAAGCCAGTTATGCGCCGGCGGCCAACTCGCTGATCGGCGATCTGTTCCCGGCCCATCGTCGGGCGCGGGCCATGGGTATCTTCATGCTGGGCCTGCCGATCGGGTTGCTGCTGGCGTTCTTTACCATCGGCGCGATGGTCAAGGCGTTCGACAGTTGGCGCGCGCCGTTCTTTATCGCGGCGGTGCCCGGGTTGGTGCTGGCGTTGTTCATGTTCTTCATCAAGGAACCCAAGCGCGGCGCGGCAGAAACCGTGCAGGTGTCACAGGAGAAGGTCGACCGGCCGATCCGCCGGGTGCTGGCGATTCCCACCTTCCTGTGGCTGGTCCTGGCCGGGCTGTGCTTCAACTTCGCGACCTATGCCTGCAACTCGTTCCTGGTGCCAATGTTGCAGCGTTACTTCTTGATGCCGCTGCATGAGGCGGCCGTGGCGACCGGGATCATGGTGGGTGTAACGGGGTTGTTCGGGCTCACCCTTGGCGGCTGGGTCGCGGACAAAATCCACCAGCGCGTGCCCAACGGCCGCCTGCTGTTCGCAGCGTTCAGCCTGGCGATTTCGACGGTCACCACGGCGTGGGCACTGCATGCCGGGCGCATTGAAATCGGCGTGTTCGTGGCGGTGTTCAGCGTCGGTTGGCTGTTTGCCTATAACTTTTACACCTGCGTCTACACCGCGATCCAGGACGTGGTGGAGCCGCGCCTGCGCGCCACGGCGATGGCGTTGTATTTTGCCGGGCTGTACTTGCTCGGCGGCGGCCTGGGGCCGGTGGTGGTGGGTGGCTTGTCCGATTACTTCGCTCGCACGGCCATGGCTGCGGCAGGCGTCGACCAGATGACCGAAGCGTTCAAGGCCATCGGCCTGCACGATGCGATGTACCTGATCCCGGTGGGGCTGTTCCTGACCATGGTGTTCCTGTTCCTGGCCTCGCGTTGTTTCGTGCGTGATGCCAGGCGGATGAAGGAGGGTATGAGTGCGGCGGTGGAGCCGGAGGGTGTGGTGGCGACAGCCTGATCGCTCCAGATCAGGCTGCTGTGAGCACGTTTGGGGCGAGGGGGGTTATCCAACCTTCTCATCCCGCCCACGCAACAGGCGATTGGGCATCGCCACAGCCGCTGCCAGCCCTAGCACCGACACCGCCGCGCTGATCAGCAGCAAGTGCCGGAACGTTGTCTGCAGCGCCTGGCGCAAGACGTTCTGTGCTTCCCCAGGAGCGGCGTTCAGGCCATCGAGCAACACATTGCCGGAATGTCCTTCGCCGATCAGCGACGAACCGGCAAGTTGGGCGAAGCTTGAATCCTGCAGCAGGGCCAGCAGCAACGCTGACATCAGTGACACGCCCACTGCCCCGCCGAGAGAGCGGAACAGGTTGGTGGTGCTGGTGGCGACGCCAATGTCCCGTTGTTGCACCGAATTCTGCGAACCCACCAGCGAAGTGGGGAACTGCATGCCCGAGGCAATGCCACAGAGCAGCATGAACAGGCTGCTGAGCCAGAACGTGGCGGGCGAGGTGAGAGCCAGGCCGAGGATGGCGAACGGAAAGAGCAGGGCGCCGCTCAGGATCATCGGTTTGTAGCGTCCCGTGACCGAGGTGCGGCGCCCCGCGAAATATGCCCCCATGGGCAACCCCATCGCCAGCGGCAGCAAATGCAGCGCCGCGCTGTCGGCCCCGGCGCCGGTCACGCTCTGGAAGCGCAACGGCACCAGCACCGTCAGGGAGATTGCCTGGAAACTGGTGAAGAATACCGTGCACCAGCACAACACCGCGCTACGGTTGACGAACAGGTGCATCGGCAGCAGTGGCTCCGCGGCGCGGCGCTCATGCCAGACGAACATTGCCAACGCCACCACCGCGCAACCCAGCAGCCCGAGTACTTCGTGGCTGTGCCAGGCAAGACCCTGGCCGACCTGGGTGATGCCCAGCAGCAAGGCGGTCAGGCCGATGATCAGCAACACGGTGCCCAGGTAATCGATGAGCGGCGTGCGTTGCGGCACCGCCAGCCCGACCAGGGCGCGGCGGGCCACCCACCAGGCCGCCAGGCCCAGCGGCAGGTTGATCAGAAATACCCAGCGCCATGACAGGTATTCGGTCATGTAGCCGCCCAGCACCGGCCCGGCCACGCTGGCCAGTGCGTACATACCGCTGAAATACCCCTGATAGCGGCCACGCTCGCGTGGCGGCACGATGTCGCCGATGATTGCCTGGCTTACGGAAATCATGCCGCCGGCACCGATGCCCTGGAGAATCCGCGCCAGCACCAGTTGCTCCATGTTTTGTGCCAGGCCACAAAACAGCGAGGCCAGGGTGAACAGCCCCATGCCGAACAGCATCAGCGGGCGTCGGCCGTACAGGTCGCCGAGCTTGCCGTAGATCGGCACGGCCACGGTCATGGCGACCATGTAGCCGGAAATCACCCAGGCCAGCAGGCCGACATCCTTGAATTGTGCAGAGATGGCCGGCATCGAGACGGCGACGATGGTCTGGTCCAGGGCTCCTAGGAAAATCGCCAGCATCAGGGCCACCAGCACGCTGCGGATGGCCGGTTTTGGGGCTTGGAGGGTATTGAGCTGGGTCACGACAGAACCTGCGGGCATCACGCCAGGGCGACGAATGGGACGAAGCCCGCAGTTTAAGTCGATAGGCGGCTATTCGATAGCCTCGTAAGGAAGTCCGACGTAATTTTCCGCAATGGTTTTGCGACCGGCCTCGGAGTCGACGAAATATTCCAGCTCCGCTTCGCTGATGCGCTGGTTGAAGGCGTCGTCGTCGAAGCGGTGTAGCATCGAGGTCATCCACCAGGAGAAACGTTCGGCTTTCCAGACGCGCCGCAGGCAGATGGCGGAATATTTTTCCAGCAAATCCACACGGCCCTCGCGGTAGACCTTGAGCAGAATGTTGAACAGCGTGCTGACATCGCTGGCGGCCAGGTTCAGGCCCTTGGCGCCGGTAGGCGGGACGATGTGGGCCGCATCGCCTACCAGGAACATCCGCCCGTATTGCATGGGCTCGACCACGAAGCTGCGCAGCGGCGCGATGCTTTTCTCGATGGACGGACCGGTCACCAGCGCTTTTGCCAGATCGGCAGGCAGGCGGTTTTTCAGTTCGTCCCAGAAGCGCTCGTCCGGCCAGTCGGCCACTTGTTCCTCGACGGGCACTTGCAGGTAATAACGGGTGCGGGTCTTGGAGCGCATGCTGCACAGGGCAAAACCGCGTTCGTGACGGGCGTAGACCAGTTCGTCGTGCACCGGCGGCGTGTCGGCCAGGACGCCAAGCCAGCCAAACGGGTAGACCCGCTCGAAGACTTTCAGTTTTTCCGCCGGAATCGATTGCCGTGCCACACCATGGAAACCGTCACACCCGGCGATGTAGTCGCAGTCCAGGCGCCAGGTTTCGCCCTGGTGCTCGAAGGTCACGAAAGGCTGGTCGGTTTGCATGTCGTGGGGTTGGGCGCTATTGACCTGATACAACGTGCGGGCCCCGGTCGCCTCTCGGGCGGCCATCAAGTCACGGGTCACTTCGGTCTGACCGTAGACCATGACGTTTTTGCCGCCGCTCAGCCCTTTGAGGTCAATGTGCACCCGACGATCATTGAGCACCAGCTCAAAGCCGTCATGGGGCAGGCCCTCGGCGTCCATGCGCTGGCCGACGCCGGCCTGGCGCAACAGTTCGACCATGCCTTGCTCCAGCACACCGGCGCGGATGCGGCCCAGCACATAGTCCGGGGTCTGGCGTTCGAGGATGACGGTGTCGATGCCGGCGTTGTGTAGCAACTGGCCGAGTAGCAGGCCAGAAGGGCCGGCGCCGATAATGGCAACTTGGGTTTTGAGGGTTTTCATTGTTGTTATGGCTCGCACGAAGCACACGACCAGGGTCGGTGTTGATTGGGGTGCTTGCATTTTTCGCTTGCTGGCCTGTCAATTGAAGGGGAAAACTGAGCCGATACCTGTACTTTCTGCCAATCGGTGCGATTATCGCCCGCAACCCCAGGCCGATCTTTGTTATGAAAAAACCTGACTTGCCTTCGATCCCGGTGTTCAAGCTTTATGGCGAGAGCCAGGATTGGCCGACGCCAGACCTGCTGCATTGCGAAACCATTTCCAAGCGCAGCCGCGAGCACCAGTGGGAAATCAAACCCCATCGGCATGCTGACCTGTGCCAGCTGTTGTTTGTCTTCAAGGGCCAGGCAGAGCTGGAAATCGAGGGTCAGCGCACCCAACTCACTGAACCGGCGGTGCAGATCCTGCCGCCGCTGTCGGTGCATGGCTTTCGGTTTTCCGAGGATGTGGAAGGTTACGTGGTGACCCTGGCGGCACCGTTGGTGACGCACTTGCAGGCGCAGCTGGGGCATTCGGTCAACATCCTGGCCCAGGCCGGCAGTTACCCGGCGGGTGAAAACGCCGTCTACCTCAACAGCCTGTTCAGTGCCTTGCAAGCCGAATACGTCGGCCATCAGCCGGCCCGGGAAATGTTGATGCATGCTCTGGTCAGCGTGATCATGGTCTGGGTCAGCCGCCAGGTGATGCAGCGGCGCACCTCGACCCAGCGTCCGCAACGGGCACGGGAATACCTCAACGGTTTCATTCAGTTGGTGGAGGAAACCTACCGTCAGCACGTCAAGGTCGAAGACCTGGCCCACCGCCTGGGTATTTCCGTGTCGCACCTCAACGGCACTTGCCGCGAACTGGCGGGGCAACCGGCTCTGCAGATCATGCATGAGCGTCAGTTGCTCGAAGCCAAGCGTTTATTGACCTATACCGGCCTGACCATTTACGAGATTTCCGAAATGCTCGGGTTTTCCGACCCGACCAACTTCACCCGGTTATTTCGCCGACGTGTTGGAATCTCGCCCAAGGCCTTCCGCGACCGGCTCAAGACCGACCCACAGGACGACTGAATACGCTTTAGCGCAATGCGTTCAGGGTCGCGCTGTGGGGGATGCAACGTTCGAAGTTGCAACTGGCGAATTCACGGGGCAGTTGCCTGGCCTGCTCGACCCGATAGGCCGCGGTGCCATACAGCGCCAATGTGGCGGCGCAGGTGACGAAGATGGCGAGGCGTCTTTTTATTTTGATGTTCATGGCGGTGACCTCTGAACGAATACCCTTGGGTACTACATTGAGCATAGGTCAGCGCAGATGAGTTGCCAGTCAAACAGGTACGGGATGTAACCCGATATTCAGAACGCTGATACCCCCTGTGGAAGCGAGCTTGCTCGCGATGAAGGCGGGTCAGTCACCGTGCGTGTCGACTGATCTACCGCTATCGCGAGCAAGCTCGCTCCCACAGGGGATTGGGGTCTTTTAACCGGGTTACGCCAGGTGTTCAGGCTTCATCGGATCCCCCGGCTTGACGTCCAGTTGCTGGCGCACGTCTTCGAACATTTCGTCGTAGTACTTGTGCATCGAACCGATGCTGGCGCTTTTGGGCAGGCCGTATTTCTGGGCAATGCGTGTGGCGTGGCGGGCGAAGTCGAAGGCTTGGTCCTTGGCCAGGAAAAAGGTCTCGTCCAAGGGTTTGTCTTCGACCGAGCCATGCACACGGAACGACATGCCGGTGCCTTCCTTGGGGTCCTGTGCAACCTCGTAGTCGATGCACAAGTTGTAGCTGAAGTCTTCCTTGTTCAGCGCGTGGCGCTCCATGTGCAGGTGACCGGGCTCGAACATGGCCATAAACGACTCTCCTTCGAATACATGTGAGTAGGGCAGACCCTGAATCCACCCCGCAAGTTTCCTGTTATCGATAAGCGATGCCCGGTGTCGCCGTGCTGATGCGGGTGCCGGCGCTGCCCTGGACGATGGCGTCGATGTCCGAGAGTGAGCCGATCACCGCGACCTTACCAGTGTTGCGGGCGAATTCGCAGGCGGCCTGTACCTTCGGCCCCATGGAACCGGCAGCGAAACCGAGTTTCTCCATGGCATCGGGGTGGGCCTGGGCGATGGCTTTCTGAGTCGGTTTGCCGAAGTCGATGAAGGCCGCATTGACGTCGGTGGCGATCACCAGCAGATCGCTCTCCAGTTGTTCGGCCAGCAGTGCCGAGCACAGGTCCTTGTCAATCACCGCTTCCACGCCTTGCAGCTTGCCGTTGGCGTCGTACATCGTCGGGATACCACCGCCGCCGGCGCAGATCACAATGCTGCCTTTTTCCAGTAGCCACTTGATCGGGCGGATTTCAAAGATGCGTTTGGGCCGCGGGCTGGCGACCACTCGACGAAACTTGTCACCGTCCGGCGCGATGGCCCAGCCTTTCTCGGCGGCGAGTTTCTGCGCCTCCACTTTACTGTAGACCGGGCCGATGGGCTTGCTGGGTTTCTGGAAGGCCGGGTCGTTGCCGTCCACTTCGACCTGGGTCAGCAGCGTGGCGAACGGCACGTCGACGTCCAGCAGGTTGCCCAGTTCTTGTTCGATGATGTAGCCGATCATGCCTTCGGTTTCGGCGCCAAGCACATCCAGCGGATAGGGCGTGACCGAGGTGTAGGCCGCCGCTTGCAGCGAGAGCAGGCCGACTTGCGGGCCGTTACCGTGGGCGATGACCAGCTCGTTGCCAGGGTGGATTTTCGCGATCTGTTCGGTCGCGGTGCGGATATTGATGCGTTGGTTGTCTGCGGTCATGGGTTCACCCCGACGCAGGAGGGCGTTACCGCCCAAGGCAACGACGATGCGCATGGTGTTGTCCTTTCAAAAAATGAGCGAATTCCGCAGTCTCCTGTGGGAACCAGCTTGCCCGCGATGACGGCGGCACATCCAACATCAATGCAAGCGGACATTCCGCCATCGCGAGCAAGCTCGCTCCCACAGTGAAGAGCACTTCAGCATGGGAGCGGGCGGTATTCAGATATCCGCCAGCGCCGATACCAGGATCGCCTTGATGGTATGCATGCGGTTCTCCGCCTGCTCGAAGGCGATGTTGGCCGGGGATTCAAAGACCTCTTCGGTCACCTCCACGCCATTGGCCAGGTTCGGATAGCGCGCGGCGATGTCCTTGCCGACCTTGGTTTCGCTGTTATGGAACGCCGGCAGACAGTGCATGAATTTCACCCGGGGGTTGCCCGAGGCCTTCATCATCTGTGCGTTGACCTGGTACGGCAGCAGTTGCTCGATGCGCTCGTCCCAGGCTTCCACTGGCTCGCCCATGGACACCCAGATGTCAGTGTGGATGAAGTCCACGCCCTTGACGGCTTCCTTCGGATCTTCGGTGATGGTGATGCGCGCGCCACTTTCGGCGGCGAAAGCCTGGCACTGGTCGATGAAGTCCTGATGCGGCCAGAGTGCTTTCGGTGCACCGATGCGCACGTCCATGCCCAGCTTGGCGCCGATCATCAGCAGTGAATTACCCATGTTGTAGCGCGCGTCGCCCAGGTAGGCATAGCTGATGTCATGCAGCGGCTTATCGCTGTGCTCGCGCATGGTCAGGGTGTCGGCGATCATTTGGGTGGGGTGGAATTCGGCGGTCAGGCCGTTGAACACTGGCACCCCGGCGAAGTGGGCGAGTTCCTCGACGATCTCTTGCTCGAAGCCACGGTATTCGATGGCGTCGAACATCCGCCCCAGCACCCGGGCGGTGTCTTTCATGCTTTCCTTGTGGCCGATCTGCGACGACACCGGATCGATGTAGGTGACGTGGGCGCCCTGGTCATGGGCCGCGACTTCGAAGGCGCAGCGGGTGCGGGTCGAGGTTTTCTCGAAGATCAGCGCGATGTTCTTGCCTTGCAGGTGTGGACGCTCGGTGCCGGTGTATTTGGCGCGCTTGAGGTCGCGGGACAAGTCCAGCAAGTAGTGCAGCTCGCGAGGGGTGTGGTGCATCAAACTCAGCAGGCTGCGGTTGCGCATGTTGAAAGCCATGATGTGGATCTCCTTGGGTTTCGGTTATCCCCTGGGTCGTTTTCTGCCTTGGGATGCAAAGCGGCAACGACCCAGGCTTGAAGGTCAGTAGTCGATCGGGTCACGAACGATCGGGCAGGTCATGCAATGGCCGCCGCCACGGCCTCGGCCCAGTTCGGCGGCGCTGATGGTGATGACTTCCACCCCAGCCTTGCGCAGCAGGGTATTGGTGTAGGTGTTACGGTCGTAGCCGATCACCACGCCCGGTTCCAGGGCCACCACGTTGTTGCCGTCGTCCCATTGTTCGCGTTCGGCGGCGAAGCTGTTTCCGCCGGTTTCCACCACCCGCAGTGCCGGCAACTTGAGGGCCGCGGCCACGGTATCGAGGAAGCTGCCTTCCTCGCGACGCACGTCGATGCCGCCGGGCTTGCTCTCGTCGGGGCGCAGGGAGAACGCGACGATCTGGCTCACCACTTCAGGGAAAATCGTCACCAGGTCGCGGTCGCAGAAGCTGAACACGGTGTCCAGATGCATGGCTGCCCGGGACTTCGGCAGGCCAGCGACGATCACCCGTTCCACGGCGTTGTGCTTGAACAGGTTCAGCGCCAATTGACCAATGGCCTGGCGCGACGAACGCTCGCCCATGCCGATCAGCACCACGCCGTTGCCGATGGGCATCACGTCGCCGCCTTCGAGGGTGGCGCTGCCGTGATCCTGGTCGGGGTCGCCGTACCAGATCTGGAAGTCAGCCTGGGTGAACTCGGGGTGGAATTTGTAGATGGCGCTGGCCAGCAGGGTTTCCTGGCGGCGCGCTGGCCAATACATCGGGTTCAGCGTCACGCCGCCGTAGATCCAGCAGGTGGTGTCACGGGTGAACTGGGTGTTGGGCAGCGGCGGCAGGATGAAACTGGAATGCCCGAGGAAGTCGCGGAACATCTGGATGGTCTTGCCACCGAAGCTGTCCGGCAGGTCATCGGCCGAGACGCCGCCGATCAGGAACTCGGCAATGTGGCGTGGCTCCAGGCTGCGTAGCCAAGAGTCGACTTCATGCACCAAGCCGATGCCCACCGAATTGGCGGTGATCTTGCGTTGCAGGATCCAGTCCAGGGCCTCAGGGATGGCAACGATGTCGGTCAACAGGTTGTGCATTTCCAGCACATCGACACCACGCTCGCGCATCTTGGTGACGAAATCGAAATGGTCGCGCTTGGCCTGGTTGACCCACAGCACGTCGTCGAACAGCAGTTCGTCGCAGTTGTTCGGCGTCAACCGTTGATGGGCCAGGCCTGGGGAACACACCAGGACTTTACGTAATTTACCGGCTTCGGAATGGACGCCGTATTTCACTTTTTCCGTGGTCATTACAAAGATCCTCCAGATAAAACCATCAGTCAGTTACAAGGTCAGGAAGCCGTCGTAGAGCCCATAGGCCGCTACCAGGGCGCCTGCGATCACTGCGGCGAAAATCAGCTTCTCGACAGAGGTGAAAATCGGTTTGCCCAGCTCGCGCTTGGCCTTGGCGAACAGGATCGCGCCAGGGGCGTAGAGCAGGGCGGAGAGCAGCAGGTACTTGACCCCGCCGGCATACAGCAACCACATCGCGTAAATCAGGGCGATGGCGCCGATGACCAGGTCCTTGCGCCGTTCGGCCAGGGCGTTTTCATAGGTCTCGCCGCGTACTGCCAACAGCACTGCGTAGGCCGCCGACCACAGGTAGGGCACCAGGATCATCGAGGTGGCGAGGTAGATCAGCGACAGATAAGTGCTGGCCGAGAACAGGGTGACGATCAGAAACAGCTGGACCATCGCGTTGGTCAGCCACAGGGCGTTGGCCGGTACGTGATTGGCGTTCTCCCGGCGCAGGAACTCGGGCATGGTGTGGTCCTTGGCGGCGACGAACATGATCTCGGCGCACAGCAGCACCCAGGACAGCAGGGCGCCAAGCAGCGAGATGATCAGGCCGACGCTGACCAGCACCGCGCCCCAGTGGCCAACCACGTGCTCGAGCACGGCGGCCATCGACGGGTTTTGCAGTTTCGCCAGTTCCGGCTGGGTCATGATCCCCAGCGACAGCACGTTCACCAGCACCAGGAACAGCAGCACGGTGATGAAGCCGATGACGGTGGCCTTGCCCACGTCCGTGCGTTTTTCAGCGCGGGCGGAGAAGATGCTCGCGCCTTCAATGCCGATGAATACCCACACGGTGACCAGCATCATGTTGCGCACCTGATTCAGCACGCTGCCCAGGTCCGGGTTCTTCAGGCCCCAGATGTCGGCGGTAAAAATATCGAGTTTGAAGGCGAATACCGCGATCAGCACAAACAGCACCAGTGGCACGACCTTGGCGATGGTCGTCACCAGGTTGATGAACGCTGCCTCCCTGATGCCCCGCAGTACCAGAAAGTGCACGGCCCATAGCAACACCGAGGAGCCGATCACCGCTGCGACGGTATTGCCCTCACCAAAGACCGGAAAGAAGTAGCCCAGGGTGCTGAACAACAGGACGAAGTAACCGACGTTGCCCAGCCAGGCGCTGATCCAGTAACCCCAGGCCGACGAGAAACCCATGTAGTCGCCAAAACCGGCCTTGGCATAGGCATACACACCGCTGTCCAGATCGGGTTTGCGGTTGGCCAGGGTCTGAAACACGAACGCCAGGGTCAGCATGCCGACGGCGGTAATCGCCCAGCCGATCAGCACGGCACCGACATCGGCACTGGCCGCCATGTTTTGTGGCAGGGAAAAGATTCCACCGCCGATCATCGAACCGACCACCAGCGCGACCAGCGCGCCCAATCGAAGTTTTGCGGGGGTATCAGACATTGTGTGATTCCAATGCAGGAGAAGAGAGTTGCCAGACTAAGTCCATTTGAAACTTAGGCATCTGATCTGGATCAGTTGCTGGCAACAATTCGTTGCTGATAAATGAGTTGTCGATCAAGCTTCAAATATTGAACGTGGTCGAACAGGACCGTCCCATGGACGGTTGTCCCCAGGAAGTGGCCGTTTTTCGGGGGTGGGAAGTTGACCCTAGTTGGTTTCCACCAATAGGCAAGTATTTAGAAAGCATTGGTCATCTAGAAAAATAGCGGCCTTAACATAACGGTGTTTCAGATAAATGTCGGGCAGTAATCCGGGCCTTGCTTAGTGGCGTTATTCAATAAAATTATGACGCTTCCTCTACTTAATTCTTAGCGAGTACACATGGCGCAGCCGATGCTTAAACTACGACTCGGCGCATTGATCGCGTTGGTGGTGGGTTCGATGATTGGCGGCGGGATCTTTTCCCTGCCGCAAAACATGGCGGCCCGGGCCGATGTCGGTGCCGTGCTGATCGGTTGGGCAATCACGGCGGTGGGCATGCTGGCCCTGGCCTTCGTGTTCCAGACCCTGGCCAACCGCAAGCCGGAACTGGACTCGGGCGTATACGCCTACGCCAAGGCCGGGTTCGGCGACTACATAGGGTTTTCATCGGCCTGGGGCTACTGGATCAGCGCCTGGATGGGCAACGTTGGTTACTTCGTCCTGTTATTCAGCACCCTGGGTTACTTCTTTCCGGTGTTCGGCCAGGGCAACACGCCAGTGGCCATTGCATGTGCCTCGTTGCTGCTGTGGGCCGTGCATTTCCTGGTGCTGCGTGGAATCAAGGAGGCGGCGTTCATCAACCTGGTGACCACCATCGCCAAGGTCGTGCCGCTGTTGATGTTCGTCGTCATGGCCGCCGTGGCCTTCGAGGCCGAGATTTTCACCCGCGATATCTGGGGTGCGCTGAGCCCGGACCTGGGCAGCGTGATGAACCAGGTGCGGCACATGATGCTGGTGACGGTGTTCGTGTTCATCGGTATCGAAGGCGCCAGTGTGTATTCGGCGCGAGCAGAAAAGCGTGCTGACGTAGGGCGTGCAACGGTGATTGGATTCCTCGGGGTGTTGGCGCTGCTGGTGCTGGTGAATGTGTTGTCCCTGGGGGTCATGAGCCAGCCTGAACTGGCACAACTGCAGAACCCATCCTTGGCTGGCGTCCTGGAGCATATTGTCGGGCCGTGGGGCGCGTTGCTGATCAGTGTGGGATTGGCGGTATCGCTGCTCGGCGCGCTGCTGTCCTGGGCGTTGCTATGCGCGGAAATTCTCTACGCCACCGCCCGGGACAAGACCATGCCCGCGTTCCTGACCAAGGAGAATGCCAACCATGCGCCGGTCAATGCGCTGTGGCTGACCAATGGAATGATCCAGCTGTTTTTGTTGATCACCCTGTTTTCCGCAGGCACCTACACCAGCCTGATCTACCTTGCGTCATCGATGATCCTGGTGCCGTACCTGTGGTCGGCAGCCTACGCGGTGTTGCTCTGCGCGCGGGGCGAAACCTATGGGCAGGCGTCGGCCCGGCGCATGAAGGACCTGTGCATCGGCGGCGTGGCGCTGTGCTATGCGGTGTGGCTGCTGTATGCCGGTGGAGTGAAATACCTGCTGCTGTCGGCGCTGTTGTATGCGCCGGGCGTCATCCTGTTTGCCCAGGCCAAGCGCGAGCAGCGGCAGCCGTTGTTCACCCATGTGGAAAAAGGCGTTTTTGCGTGCGTGATGGTCGGGGCGGGCTTGGCGGCTTATGGGTTGTACGGTGGGTTTTTGGCGCTGTGAGGCTTACTGCGATGTTGAGGCGATCTTTTTGTGGCGAGGGAGCTTGCTCCCTCGCCGCAGGGGCCGGTGCTTAGCTGGCATTGAACTTTGTCCGCGCGGACGATTGAACGTCACCACCGTGCGCGATGTGCACCCAGTTCAGCCGCCGGTAAGGTCCATTGCAGCGGCGTCCCGGTAATTTTCAAGGGCACCTGAAGTCGATGGGCTGGTCCCCAGGGTGTCTGCTCGACCACCAGTCCCTGATCATCGTCGTCCTCGGCTCGCAATGGGGTTGTGTCCCCCGCGCCACGCTCGATCAACAGCTTTGCCGTGCGCGCCAGTGACAAGCGTGCCGAGCCGCCCTGGCCGCTCACCAGCCGTCGGGACAAGAGCACGAGGGCGCTGGCCGCCATCAGGTACCCGGTGCCATGGTCCAGCGCCTGCACCGGCAGCGGAGTCGGTTTGTCGGTCTGTTTCCAGCCCATGCCGGCTTCGGCAATGCCGCTGCTCATCTGCACCAGGCTGTCGAAGCCGCGTCGGTTCTGCCACGGGCCGCTCCAGCCATAGGCGTTGAGGCTGATATCGATCAGCCCAGGGGCCATTTTCCGCCGTTGCTCGGCGCTGTAGCCCAGACGTTCCAGGGCGTCTGCGCGATAGCCGTGCAAGAGAATGTCGGCGTCCTTGAGCAAGGCTTCGAACGCAGCGCGGTCGTTGGGTTGATGCAAGTCGAGACGGGCGCAGCGTTTGCCGAGCGTGACTTCCGGCACCACACCGGGTTCGTTCCACGTCGGTGGGTCAATGCGTAAGACATCGGCCCCCAGGCCGGCCAGGAAGCGGCTGGCAATGGGCCCGGCCAGCACGCGGGTCAGGTCCAGTACCTTGAGGCCGGCCAGCGGCCGGGCCACGGACCCGAGCCAGGGCTTGTGCTGTTCATCGGCGCTTTCACTGAACTGCACCAGCGGCTCGGCATTTACCGCCAGGCCTTGGGGATGCGCCTGCCAAGCCTGCCAGGAACGCATCTGGGCGGCGCAACCGCCGGCGTCGACTATCGCTTGTTCCAGTTCGGCCTTGTTCCAGCGGGCCACTTTGCTCGCCATGTCGGTGCGGTCGATGCACGTGCCGAGGACTTTTTCGGCGGCCTGGCGGTGGTGAGGTGCGTTGGTGTGCAGGCGAATCCAGCCATCGGCGCTGGCGTAGTCGCCGGCCACCGGGTCCCACATGGGCGGCACGCTCCAACCGAGCGGGCGCAGGGTGGTGGAGAACCAGAACGAGGCCAGGCGCCGGTCGACCTCAAGGGGCGGCAAGCGACCGGTTTGCTGGTGAATCAGTTCAGCGGCAGCCTGGCCGGCCACGGCGATACTGGCGCAGGCCAGCTCCGTGACAGCGAACGCCGAGGGCAGGGCACCTTCGCCGGTGAAGGGGATCGGAGTCGTGGGCAAGCTGAGTGTGGCTTGCATGGACGTGAGCAGATCTGTCATCGAAAGCCCTCCAGTACGAGAGGGCGATCATAGTTCAAAAATCGAGTGGGGGCCGCTTAGCGGTCCAGCGGCTGCAAGCTTGCGCCACAAGCGGCCTGCACCTGTTCCGGGCGGGACCAGATCCACAGATTGCCCAGGGCCATGCCCGTGAGCGCCAGGTAAACCGGCCAGCCGTGGTCGAGCATCAGCAGCATCAACCCGGCACAGACCAGCATGCTGACGGTAGCACCGACCTTGGCTCGCCGTGGGATGACTTTGCCGTTGCGCCAGTTGTACAACATTGGCCCGAACAGCCAGTGGCGCTCCAACCAGGCGCTCAGGCGCGGCGAACTGCGGGTCGCGGCCCAGGCGGCCAGGAGAATGAACTCGGTCGTCGGCAGGCCTGGCACGATGAGGGCGACCAGGCCGATGGCCAGGCTGGTGTAGGCGAGCAGGGCGAAGAGCAGTTGGGTGAGTTTCGTAGGCGTGCGGCTCATGTCTTTTGTTCTGCCTGTACTTTCCCCTGTGGGAGCAAACTTGCTCGCGATGACGGAGTGTCAGGCTCCATAATTGTCGGCTGATGTACCGCTGTCGCGAGCAAGCTCGCTCCCACTGGGTCAGTGGTGACCGTTAGGCCAACTCCGCTGCATAGGCGTGCTCTAGCAACACCGTAAACCGGTTGAACGCATCCAGCGCGCCTTTATCTGCTTCGGCTTCCTGCTGTTCGCTGAAGGCCAGGCCGTCGAGGGTGCGGGTGAAGGTTTTCCAGCCTTCGGCGCGACCGCCCGCCGGTTCTGCCAGGTGGCGGGCGCCGAAGGTTTCGCTGAGTCCCAGGCCCACGGCGCGCTTGATCAGGAACGCGGCGCCGAGTTTGGAACCCTCTGAGACGAACAGCCAGCCCAACGCCTGGGCCTTGGTCGGGTTTTTCACCGCACCGGCCACTGGCGCGGGGACTTCGGTGTCCAGGTCTGCCAAATCCGCCTTGGCCGCTTCTGCCCGGCAACGGGCCGGCAGGTCGGGGATCAGGGTGGACAACTCGGCGTCGTTGTACAGCGCCACCAGCTCCGATTGGAACAGGTATTGGGCCACGACGAAGCGGGCGAAGCTGGCCCGGGTTTCGAACGGAGCGTGGGCCTTGACCAGCGCGTCGAGCCTGCTGTGGGGCTCGTGGGTGATCTGGTTCAGGCGTTGGGAGCGTAGAGCGCAAGGCTGAGTATTCATGGGGTATTCCTTAGGATGAAAGCATTGTGGCGATGGGATGGATCCCCTCGCCACAGGTATTTGTGTTGGCTGAGCAGTCGAGTCAGATATCCCAGATCAGGTTGACCGCGAAGTTACGTCCCGGCGCCGTCAGGCGATCGAGGTTGGCGGGGCTCAGCACCGCCGCTTCGCCGACGCTGTCGTAGCCGCGCACGTCATCCCACAGCCAGTACTTCTTGTCGGTGAGGTTGTAGAGGCCGCCGCTGACGGTGATGTCGTCGGTCACCTTGTAGAAGCCGGTCAGGTCGAGAATGCCGAAGCCCGGGGTCTTGAACTGGCTGCTGACGCCGTCCGGCGAGTTGAAATTGCTGTCGTCGACGCGATCCTTTTTCTTCACCAGTGTCCAGCTGAGTAAAGTGCCGTAGTGGTCCTGGTCGTATCCCAGGCCGAACACGCCGGTCAGCGGGTTGACGCTGTTGAGCGGCTCGCCGGTGTCGGCGTTGCGGCCGTAGGCGTAGGCCACCGAACCTTGGGTATACAAGCCTTGAGGCGCGCCAAACAGGTCCAGGTTCAGGCGGCCCCGGACCTCGGCACCCTTGATGGTCGCGTGCTTGATGTTATTGCTCTGGAAGGTCAACTGGTCGGCGCCGGGAGTGATGGCGTCCTCGTTGATGAAATCGCGGTACTTGTTGTAGAACACCGCCACATCGAACGAACCAGAATCGAAACGGCCCTTCAGGCCGGTCTCGTAGCTTTTGCTTTTTTCCGGTTCCAGATCTGGGTTGGGTTCCACGCTATAGCCGGCGCTGGGGTTGTCGAAACGACCGTACAAAGCTTTGGCGGTCGGCGTGCGGAAGCCTTCGGCGTACTGGCCGTACCAGGTGTACTCATCGCTCAGGGCATAGGTCAGGCCGAACTTGGGCGAGACGCGATGCCAGGTCTTGTTCTTGCCGCTGACTGCGCCACCGCCGGTGGGGTCCACGGCGTCGAGGAATTCCTCGGTCAGGTGCGGCTTGAGCCGGGTGTAGTCGTAGCGCAGGCCCGGCGTGAAGGTCCAGCGGTCCCAACTGATCTGGTCCTGGGCGAACAGGCTGTAGGTGTTGATGGTCGGGTCCGGGAAATCACTGACCTTTGCCAGCACGTCTCGGGTGCTGATGGCGCCAACCGCGGAGCAACCTACGCCAACCGCCAGGCACACGCCGTTGCCGCTGCGCGAACCGGTGACTTTCTGTTGCTTGATCGTGGTGCCGTAGGTCAGCGCGTGATCGGTGTCGGCGATGCTGAAGGCCTTGTCCAGTTGCGCGTCGAAGACCCACTGTTTTTCTTCGTAGAGGGTTTCCCGGGTGCGCAGCACCTGGCGGGTGATCGGGAAGTAGAACTCGGCGGTGCTCTGATCGGTCTTGGCGATCTGGTGGTTCAGACTCCACTTCATGTGATCGGCCAGCAGGCTGTCGAGGGCGAAGCTGTGTTCGAGGCCGAAACGCTCGCGGCTGATGGTGTCGTTGCCGGTGCGCCACTGGTACATGCCGCCGGGCAGCACCGAGGTGGGAATGGCCGGCTGGCCGTTGGAGTAGGGGCCGCCATAGGCGCTTTTCAGATCGGTGTCGCGGTCGTCCTTGTATTTCTCGTAGACCAGTCCCAGGCGCGCGTCGTCGTTGTAGTTCCAGCCGAGCTTGGCCAGCACATTGTTGGCGCGTACATCCTCCGGGTTGGCTGCGGTGCGGTCCAGACCGGTGCCGTTGTCGTTGCCGTAGGATTGGGTTTCATGGCCGTCGCGCTGGCTGTAGTGCAACAGGCCGTCGAACTGCCCGCTGCGCCCGGCGACCGTGGCGGACTTGAGCCAGCTTTCGTCGGCGGAACTGTAGCCGGTCTTCAGCCGGGCACCGACGTCCTTGCCCGGCTTGATGATGTCGTCCGGATCCAGGGTGAAATAGCTCACGGCACCGCCGATGGCGTTGCTGCCGTAGAGCACCGAGGCCGGGCCGCGCAAAATCTCGACACGCTTGATGATTTCCGGGTCGACGTAGTTGCGCTGGGTCTTGGCGTAGGGGCCGTTGAAGAAACCACCAGGGATTTCCACGCCGTCGACCTGAGTCAGGATCCGGTTACCGTCGATCCCGCGAATGTTATAGCCGCTGATGCCGCCGCGCTGGCCCGCGCCACCCACCGAAACGCCGGGCTCATAACGCACCAGGTCCTTGAGGGTGTTGACGTTGTTGCGGTCCAGTTCCTGGCGGTCATGGACGGTGACGGTGCTCGGCACGCTGGTGATGGCCTGTTCCTGGCGGGTGGCGCTGATGGTCACCTGCGACAGGTTCAACACCCCGGCAGTGCTGCGCCTTTCCAGGACGATGCTGTTGTTGCCGAGCTTGCGGTAGCCCAACTGAGTTCCTGCCAGCAAGCGCTCCAGGGCTTTCTCGGGTGGCAGCGAGCCGTTCACGCCCGGCGAGGTGACGCCTTCGCCCAGCTCTGCCGGCAGGCCCACCTGCCAACCGGTGATGGCAGTGAACGCGTTCAAGGCCGACACCAGCGGTTGCTGGGCGATGGCAAAGGTGTAGTCGCCGATGTTGCGCGCAGGTGGTTGTTCGGCGGTGGCGGCCAGGGTGGACGGCGCGGTACCGGCCATCAGGATGGCCGCAGTCAGTAACGACAGCGTGCAAGAAGGGGCAAGGAACCGGCGAGTAAGGCGAGAGGACATCGATAGCGCTCCGTGTCGCATCTGTTATAGGTGCAGATTGGCATCTGGAGATGCGAATCAATTGCATTGGCTATAACGAGACGAATCAGCACAGGCTATCGAGTAAAAATAATTCTCATTTAATTCAGGATCATCAGCGCCGGGAATTCCTGAAGGCGCGCCGAGGTGATGTGTGCCAGTGAACGAACCACGTCCAGCGGTTGGTCGAGGCGGTAGTTGCCGGTCACGGCGACGTTGGCCAACTGCTGGTTGTTGTTGATGATCCAGCCCGGGTAGTAGCGCTGCAGTTCGGCCAATACCTGGCTCAGCGGCCTGTTCTTGAACACCAGTCGACCCTGGACCCAGGCCAGGTCCGTGTCGGCATCGAGCTGGACCGGGTGGTCGAAGCCGTTGGGGCCGATGCGGATGCTTTCCCCGGCCGACAGCCGTACGTGGGTGTCGTTGCGGTGGGCCCGCAGGTCGACGTCGCCGCGCTGGACCTGGACCTGGGCCACGCCGTCGAGGTAGCGCACCGCCAAGGTGGTGTCGCTGACGCTGGCGGTGACCGGGCCGGCATCGATCTCCAGCGGCAGGTTGCGATTGCCCGGCACTTCAAAAAGCGCTTCGCCCTTGTACAGCCGGGCCACATGCCGCTGTTCGTTGAACGTGCTGGAAAACGCCGAATCGGTGTTGAGCAGGACCTTGGAACCATCCTCCAATTGCAGGCGCTGGCGTTCACCGACCACGGTCAGGTGATCGGCCTGGAAATGCAAAGGCAGGTCGCTGAAGTTGAACAGGCTCAGCAACAGCACGGCGGCGCTGGCCAGGGGTTTCCAGTGGGCGCGCAGGCGTGACAGTGCCGTGATTGGCGGTTGGGCTTCAAGCTGCCGGGCGCTTGCAATCACCTGTGGGCCGTCCCAGATCGCCTTGGCCCGGGCGAACGCTTCGCCATGGCGCGGGTCGGCCGCCAGCCAGGCCTGGAACTGGTGGGTCTGCTCCTGGCTGGGGTTGTCGAGCAGGATCAGCCAGTCCAGCGCCTGCTCCATGGCATGGGCGGTGTCCTGCGCCGAAGCGGGCTCAGGGGCGCGGTGATTGTCCGTCACGGTGGGTTCTCGATATTGGCGGCGGTAACAAGCTACAAGCCGCAAGCAGTAGGTGGCAAGTCTGTGCGTAGCGTGCGGCGTGAAGCTTATGACTTACCCTCGTGGTTGCGTTCGGCCACACCCACACAGATCGCCATGATCAACCTCAGTTCCTTTTGCACGGTGCTCAATGACACGCCCAGTCGTTCGGCGATGTCCTGGTAACTGTGACCATGCAAGCGGTTGAGGATGAAGATCTGTTGCTGGCGCGGGCTCAGCGTCTGCAGGCTGATGTTCAGCCGTTCGAGCATCTGCTCGGCATGGGCGGCGTCTTCGGTACTGCTCTGGGGGGCGACCACATTCTGGACGACCTCCAGCGGTACGTCGTCCACTAGGGTCCGGGACTGGATACGCCGCGCACGCAAATGATCCAGCGCCAGGTTGCGGGCGGTCTGGAAGACGAAAGGTTCGAGGTGCTCGACCGTGCGTTCACCCAGTGCGCGGGTGACGCGCAGGTAGGTTTCCTGGAGCAGGTCTTCAGCGGTGCTGGGGTTGTTGACCATTCGCTCGAGGGTGCGCAGCAGCGGCAGGCGCTGCGCGAGGAAGACGTGATGGAAGCGCGATTGACTCACGGTTGGGCCCGATCCGGTGTGAGTAGATGATAATTATTGTCATCTTGCTCGATGGTCAAGCCTTCATTCATTTCACGAGCGTAAACCCTGTGGGAGCGCGCTTGCTCGCGATAGCGGTGGACTGGTCAACGATGATGCAGCCTGACCGGACGCTATCGCGAGCAAGCTCGCTCCCACAAAAAAGCTCAATTGATCTGCGGGTTACTCGGCGTTACACAACGCCAGGCAGTTATCGAGCATGCGGTTGGAGAAGCCCCATTCGTTGTCATACCAGGCCAGTACCTTGAGCAGCTTGCCGCTGGCCTTGGTGTGGTTGGCGTCGAAGATCGACGACAGCGGGTTGTGGTTGAAATCACTGGAGACCAGCGGCAGGGTGTTGTAGCCGAGGATCTTCGAGTGCTGGCTGGCCTGGCGCAGCAGTTCGTTGACTTCTTCGGCCGACGCTTCGCGCTTGAGCTGCACAGTGAGGTCAACCAGGGACACGTTGATCACCGGTACACGTACGGCCATGCCGGTCAGCTTGCCCGCCAGTTCCGGCAGCACCAGGCCCACCGCCTCGGCGGCGCCGGTCTTGCTCGGGATCATGTTCTGGGTGGCCGAACGTGCGCGGTACGGGTCGGTGTGGTAGACGTCGGTCAGGTTCTGGTCATTGGTGTAGGCGTGGATGGTGGTCATCAAGCCACTTTCGATGCCCAGCTCGCGGTGCAGCACCTGGGCCACCGGGGCTAGGCAGTTGGTGGTGCACGAGGCGTTGGAAATGATCTGGTGGGACTGGCGCAGGATGTCGTGGTTCACGCCATACACCACGGTGGCATCGGCACCCTTGGCCGGGGCCGAAATGATCACCTTGCGCGCGCCGGCGCTGATATGGGCCGCAGCCTTGGAGCGGTCGGTGAACAGGCCGGTGCATTCGAACACGACGTCGATTTTTTCAGCGGCCCAAGGCAGTTCGGCCGGGTTGCGGATGGCACTGACCGAGATGCGGTCGCCATTGACCGTCAGGCTCTCGTGGTCATGCTGTACCTCGGCATCGAAGGTGCCGTGGACGGTGTCGAACTTGAGCAGATGAGCATTGATTGCACTGTCGCCCAGGTCATTGATGGCGACGATCTGCAGGTCGCGACGATAGCCTTGGGTATACAGTGCTCGGAGGACGTTGCGGCCGATGCGGCCAAAACCATTGATTGCGATTCGAAGAGTCATTAACTGCGCCGCCGTCGATTTGTTGTTGGAATTACAAGATTATTCGCATAAAAATAGAAAACAAGCCTTTTTAGTGGCAATATTTTGTTTTATCTACAACGAGTGACCTGAATCAACTGGTCCGAGTGGTCAAGAAACCGTCTGTCGCCCAACGCACATCGGGCTTTTGACCAGCATAGACAATCAGGTCGCCACACCCGTTAGCCTGGAGTTCTACACATGCATCCCCGCGTTCTTGAGGTCACCGAACGGCTTATCGCCCGCAGCCGCGCCACGCGTGAGGCTTACCTTGCATTGATTCGCGGTGCGGCCAGCGACGGCCCGATGCGCGGTAAGCTGCAGTGCGCCAACTTCGCCCACGGCGTGGCCGGTTGCGGCACCGAAGACAAACATCACCTGCGGATGATGAACGCCGCCAACATCGCCATTGTCTCGTCCTATAACGACATGCTCTCGGCCCACCAGCCCTACGAAACCTTCCCCGAACAGATCAAGAAAGCCCTGCGCGAGATCGGCTCGGTCGGCCAGTTCGCCGGAGGCACGCCGGCCATGTGCGACGGCGTCACCCAGGGCGAGGCGGGGATGGAACTGAGTTTGCCGAGCCGTGAGGTGATCGCGTTGTCCACGGCAGTGGCGTTGTCCCACAACATGTTCGATGGCGCGCTGATGCTCGGTATCTGCGACAAGATCGTGCCGGGCCTGATGATGGGCGCGCTGCGCTTCGGTCACTTGCCTACGATCTTCGTGCCCGGTGGGCCGATGGTCTCGGGTATCTCCAACAAGCAGAAAGCCGACGTGCGCCAGCGCTATGCCGAAGGCAAGGCGACCCGCGAGGAGCTGCTGGAGTCGGAGATGAAGTCCTACCACAGCCCGGGCACCTGCACGTTCTATGGCACCGCCAACACCAACCAGTTGCTGATGGAAGTGATGGGCCTGCACTTGCCGGGCGCCTCGTTCGTCAACCCGAACACCCCGCTGCGCGACGCCCTGACCCGTGAGGCGGCGTTCCAGGTCACGCGCCTGACCAAGCAGAGCGGCAATTTCATGCCCATCGGTGAGATCGTCGACGAACGGTCGCTGGTCAACTCCATCGTCGCACTGCATGCCACCGGCGGCTCCACCAATCACACGCTGCACATGCCGGCCATCGCCATGGCGGCAGGCATCCAGTTGACCTGGCAGGACATGGCCGACCTTTCCGAGGTGGTGCCGACCTTGAGTCACGTCTACCCGAACGGCAAAGCCGACATCAACCACTTCCAGGCAGCCGGCGGTATGTCGTTCCTGATCCGCGAACTGCTGGAAGCCGGTTTGCTCCACGAAAACGTCAACACTGTGCTCGGTCACGGCCTGAGCCGCTACACCCAGGAACCGTTCCTGGAGGATGGCGAGCTGGTGTGGCGCGACGGCCCGATCGAAAGCCTCGACGAAAACATCCTGCGTCCAGTGGCCCGCGCGTTCTCCTCCGAAGGTGGCCTGCGAGTGATGGAAGGTAACCTGGGGCGCGGGGTGATGAAGGTTTCCGCCGTGGCCCTGGAAAACCAGATCGTCGAAGCGCCGGCGATGGTGTTCCAGGATCAGCAGGACCTGGCCGATGCATTCAAGGCCGGCCTGCTGGAGAAGGATTTTGTCGCGGTGATGCGCTTCCAGGGGCCGCGTTCCAACGGCATGCCCGAGCTGCACAAGATGACGCCGTTCCTCGGCGTATTGCAGGACCGTGGCTTCAAAGTGGCACTGGTGACCGATGGGCGCATGTCCGGCGCATCGGGGAAAATCCCGGCGGCTATTCACGTCAGCCCCGAAGCTTATGTCGGCGGTGCGTTGGCCCGGGTGCAGGAGGGCGATATCATCCGCGTCGATGGCGTCAAAGGCACCTTGGAGTTGAAGGTGGACGCCGAAGAGTTCGCCGCGCGCACACCTGCCAAGGGCCTGTTGGGCAACAACATTGGCACCGGTCGTGAGCTGTTCGGTTTCATGCGCATGGCCTTCAGCTCGGCAGAGCAGGGCGCCAGCGCCTTCACTTCTGCCCTGGAGACGCTTAATTGAAACTGGCTTTGGTCGGTGATATCGGTGGGACCAACGCACGTTTCGCGTTGTGGAAGAACCACAACCTGGAAAACATCCAGGTGCTGGCTACGGCGGATTACGCCTGCCCCGAAGACGCCATCAAGGTGTATCTGAGCGGCTTGGGCATGAAACCGGGCGCCATTGGTTCGGTGTGCCTGTCGGTGGCAGGCCCGGTGAGCGGCGATGAGTTTCGTTTCACCAACAATCACTGGCGCCTGAGCAACCTGGCGTTCTGCGAGACCCTGCAGGTGGAGAAGCTGCTGCTGGTCAATGACTTCTCGGCCATGGCCCTGGGCATGACGTGTTTGCGTCCCGATGAATACCGGGTCGTCTGCGAAGGCACTCCGGAGCCAATGCGCCCGGCGGTGGTGATCGGCCCGGGCACCGGGTTGGGCGTCGGTACGTTGCTGGACCTGGGTGAGGGCCGTTTCGCGGCGTTGCCGGGGGAGGGCGGCCATGTCGACCTGCCCATGAGCAGCCCACGGGAAACCCAGCTCTGGCAGCACATCTACAACGAAATCGGCCACGTCAGTGCCGAAACCGCCCTGAGCGGCAGCGGTTTGCCGCGGGTGTACCGGGCCATCTGCGCGGTGGACGGCCATGTGCCGGTACTCGATACCCCGGAATCCATCACCGCAGCTGGCCTTGCCGGCGACCCCATCGCTTTGGAAGTGCTTGAGCAGTTCTGCTGTTGGCTGGGGCGCGTGGCCGGCAACAATGTGCTGACGCTGGGTGGCCGCGGCGGTGTCTACATCGTCGGCGGGGTGGTTCCGCGGTTCGCCGATTTTTTCCTGGAAAGTGGCTTCGCCCGCTGCTTCGCCGACAAGGGCTGCATGAGCGGTTACTTCAAGGGCATTCCGGTCTGGCTGGTGACCGCGCCATACTCCGGCCTGATGGGCGCGGGTGTGGCGTTGGAGCAATCGACTCCAGTTTGAAATGTGATCCCCTGTGGGAGCGAGCTTGCTCGCGATGACGGAGTGTCAGTCGCCATTGATGTTGACTGATACACCGCTATCGCGAGCACGCTCGCTCCCACAGGTTTTTTGTCGTGTGTTTGTAGTCCTCATCCATCAGGCATAATCGCCCCAATCCAAACAACAAGGACGAGGCCCGTGAGTTCAGTGAACAAATCGATTTTGTTGGTCGACGATGACCAGGAGATTCGCGAACTGCTGGACACTTACCTCAGCCGTGCGGGTTTCCAGGTGCGCACCACGCCCGATGGCGCCGGCTTTCGCCAGGCCCTGAACGAGGCGCCGAGCGACCTGGTGATCCTCGACGTGATGCTGCCGGACGAGGACGGTTTCAGCCTTTGTCGCTGGGTTCGCCAGCACCCCCGCCAGGCCCATGTGCCGATCATCATGCTCACTGCCAGTTCCGACGAGGCCGACCGGGTCATCGGCCTTGAATTGGGCGCCGATGATTACCTGGGCAAGCCCTTCAGTCCCCGCGAGTTGCAGGCGCGCATCAAGGCTCTGCTGCGCCGGGCGCAGTTCGGTCAGGAGCGCTCCGGCGGCGAGGTGTTGGCCTTCGACGAGTGGCGACTGGACATGGTCAGCCATCGGCTGTTCCACACCGACGGCGAAGAGGTGATTCTCTCCGGTGCCGATTTCGCTCTGCTCAAGCTGTTTCTCGACCATCCCCAGGAAATCCTCGACCGCGACACCATCGGCAATGCGACCCGTGGTCGTGATCTGATGCCCCTGGATCGGATCGTCGACATGGCGGTCAGTCGCCTGCGCCAGCGCCTGCGCGACACTGACAAGCCACCGCGGCTGATCCGAACGGTGCGCGGCAGTGGCTATCAACTGGCGGCCAGTGTGGTTGCCAGCAATGGTCATTGACTGGATCAAGAAAGTCGCTCGGCGGGTGCCAGTGCCGCGTTCGCTGCTGGGACGGATGCTGTTGCTGACCTTGCTGGTGGTGCTCTTTGCCCAGACCCTGTCCAGCCTGATCTGGGTCTCGCAACTGCGCGCCACCCAGCTCGAAGGCCTGGTCACCAGCGCCCGCAGCCTGGCCCACTCGATGACTGCCAGCGTCAGTTATTTGCGTTCGCTGCCGGTGGCTTACCGGCCATTGGTGCTGGATCAACTACGCAGCATGGGCGGTACGCGGTTTGTCGTGACGCTCAACGATAAGCCCCTGGGCATGGACGTGCTGCCGATCACGCCGCGCAAGCTGGCGGTGCTCAAGGCGGTGGACGATGTGCTGCGCCGGTCCCTGGGCAACAACGCCGATATCTCCGTCAATTTTGTCAGCCCCGACGACCTGCGGATTTTCAACGCCGGGCTCAAGCTCGATGAACTGCCGCGTTCGTGGGCCCACTATGCCTTGACCCTGGAACCGGTGAATCCGCCGGTGCTGGTCACACAGATTCAGATGGCGCCGGGCGAATGGCTGTACATCGCCTCGTTGCTGCCCGAGCCCTACACCAGCCTCGAAGAGCAAGACCTGCCCAAGCAACAGGTCGGTTTCATCGTGCTCACCAGTAGCCTGTTGTTGCTGTTCATCGGTTTGCTGGTGCACTGGCAGAGCCGGCCTCTCAAGCGTTTGGCCCGGGCGGCGCGGGACATGTCCCTGGGTGCCGAAGTGGAACCGGTGGCCGAGGGTGGCGGCAGCGAAGTGGTGGAGGTGGGCCGGGCGTTCAATGCCATGCGTGAGCGTATCAGCCGCTACCTGACCGAACGCAGCCAATTGTTCAGCGCGATTTCCCACGACTTGCGCACACCGATCACTCGGCTGCGCTTGCGGGTCGAACTGCTGGAGGACGAAAACCTGCAAGCCAAGTTCGGTCGCGACCTGGACGAACTGGAGTTGTTGGTCAAAGGCGCGTTGCAATGCGTCAAGGACACTGACATTCACGAAAACATCGAGCCAGTGGATCTCAATCATGTGCTCGATTGCCTGGTCGAACCCTACCTGGCGCCCAACGGCAACGGTCGGGTGACCCAGGATGGCCGGGCGCTGGCACCGTATCCCGGCAAACCGCTGGCTCTCAAGCGCTGCATCGGCAACCTGATCGACAACGCCTTGAAGTATGGGCAAAACGCCCACCTGCACATCGACGACGATGAAACCGCGTTCATCCTGCATGTCGATGACGAAGGGCCGGGTGTGCCGGAACAGCGCCTGGAACAAGTCTTCGAACCGCACTTCCGCCTGGCCGGGCAACAGCAGGGCTATGGCCTGGGCCTGGGCATCGCCCGCAACATTGCCCACAGCCATGGGGGGGAGGTGAGCCTGCAGAACCTGCGTGAGGGTGGGTTGCGGGTGACGTTGCAGTTGCCTCGCAGTGTGGATTAGCCGGACCCGCGTTATCGTTCATCGCGAGCAAACTCGCTCCCACAGGGGGCGGTGGCGGACACAAAAGTTGTGTACGCCCTGACGCTCAATGTGGGAGCGAGCCTGCTCGCGATGACGCCATCAGTCGCAACATATCTCTCAAGTGAATGTCACAACTCGGTGACATAACTCGTCCCTTTCGTTACCTGCCCCTCGCCATCCCTTGTTTAGACTCCCTGCGTCAAAACAACAAAAAAGGTAAGCCCGATGGACACCTTTCAACCGGCCTTCAGCAGTTGGCTGAACGCTCCTGCCCACCAGCAGTGGCTCGCCGCCGAAGGCTTGCGCCTGCTGGCGTTCGCCAAGGCATCGAAGCTGCCGGATGGCTTTGGCAACCTGGACGAGCATGGTCACCTGCCGGCCGCTGCCCGGGCCGAAACCATGAACACCGCGCGCATGACCCATAGCTTCGCCATGGCCCACATCCAGGGCTTGCCGGGGTTCGCCGAGCTGGTGGACCACGGTATCCAGGCCCTCAACGGCCCCCTGCGGGACGCCGAGTACGGTGGCTGGTTTGCCACCACGCGGCCCGATGAGGACGGCGCCGACAAGGCTGCCTACCTGCATGCGTTCGTTGCCCTGGCCGCGAGTTCCGCGGTGGTGGCCCAGCGTCCTGGCGCCCAGGCGTTGCTGGACGAAGCGGTGCGGATCATCGACACGCATTTCTGGAGCGAAGAAGAGGGCGCCCTGCGCGAGTCCTTCAACCGCGACTGGAGCGTCGAAGAGGCCTACCGCGGCGCCAACAGCAACATGCACGCCACCGAAGCCTTCCTGGCCCTGGCCGATGCCACCGACGATCCTCGCTGGCTGGCCCGCGCCCTGCACATCGTCGAGCGCGTGATCCACGGCCATGCCGCCGCCAACGACTACCTGGTGGTGGAGCATTTCGACCGCCAGTGGCAGCCGTTGCGTGAGTACAACCACGACAATCCCGCCGACGGTTTTCGCCCCTACGGCACCACCCCCGGCCATGGTTTCGAATGGGCGCGCCTGCTGCTGCATCTCGAAGCGGCGCGGGTGCAGATCGGCATGTTGACCCCTGGCTGGCTGGCCCAGGATGCACAAAAACTCTTTGACCAGAACTGTCGCCATGGCTGGGACGTCGATGGCGCGCCCGGTATTGTCTACACCCTGGACTGGGACAACCGCGCCGTGGTTCGCCATCGCCTGCATTGGGTCCACGCTGAAGCGGCGGCGGCTGCCAGCGCCCTGCTCAAGCGCACCGACGAGGCGAAGTACGAAGCCTGGTACCGGCGCTTCTGGGAGTTCTGTGACAAACACTTCATCGACCGCTGCAACGGCAGCTGGCATCACGAACTCGACCCGCAAAACCGCCCCAGCGCCGACATCTGGCCGGGCAAGCCGGACCTGTATCACGCCTGGCAGGCAGTGCTGATTCCGCGCTTGCCACTGGCACCGAGCATGGCCACGGCCCTGGCGAAACTTTCCAGTCCGGCGCCTGTGTAACCATGTCGTGACATTTACGCGTCCCTTCGTTACCTGCGAAGGGATTTCCCCTGTTTAGAATCCATGCAGCGCAAGCACCAGACTTGCATGCATAACAACAAGAAAGGTACTTCTAGATGAATGCGATTTCTCGCCTCGCTACTGTCATTTCTCTTGCTTCCCTGCTTCCCGTCGCAGCATTCCCTGTCAGCGCTCTTGCCGCCGAATCCAAAGGTTCCGTGGAAGTCGTCCACTGGTGGACGTCGGGTGGCGAAAAAGCCGCGGTCGATGTGCTCAAGGCCCAGGTAGAGAAAGACGGCTTTACCTGGAAGGACGGCGCTGTCGCCGGTGGTGGCGGTTCCACTGCCATGACCGTGCTCAAGAGCCGTGCCGTGGCCGGCAACCCACCGGGTGTCGCCCAGATCAAGGGGCCGGACATCCAGGAATGGGCGTCCACCGGGCTGCTCGACACCGATGTCTTGAAAGACGTTGCCAAAGCTGAGAAGTGGGACAGCCTGCTCGATAAGAAAGTCTCCGATACCGTGAAGTACGAAGGTGACTACGTTGCCGTGCCGGTGAACATTCACCGCGTCAACTGGCTGTGGATCAACCCGGAAGTCTTCAAGAAAGCCGGCATCGAAAAAGCCCCGACCACCCTCGAAGAATTCTACGCCGCCGGCGACAAACTCAAGGCCGCGGGCTTCATTGCGCTCGCCCACGGTGGCCAGCCATGGCAGGACAGCACTGTGTTCGAAGCCGTGGTGCTCTCGGTCATGGGCGCTGATGGCTACAAAAAGGCTCTGGTCGATCTCGACAACAAGGCCCTGACCGGTCCGGAAATGGTCAAGGCGCTGACCGAGCTGAAGAAAGTCGCGACCTATATGGACGCCGACGGCAAGGGCCAGGACTGGAACCTGGAAGCGGCCAAGGTCATCAACGGCAAGGCCGGCATGCAGATCATGGGTGACTGGGCCAAGAGCGAGTGGACTGCCGCGAAGAAAGTCGCCGGCAAGGACTACCAGTGCGTAGCTTTCCCGGGCACTGACAAGGCCTTTACCTACAACATCGACTCCCTGGCGGTGTTCAAGCAGAAGGACAAAGGCACAGCCGCTGGCCAGCAGGATATCGCCAAGGTCGTGCTGGGCGAGAACTTCCAGAAGGTCTTCAGCATCAACAAGGGCTCGATCCCGGTGCGCAACGACATGCTCGGCGACATGGCCAAGTATGGCTTCGATTCCTGCGCCCAGACCGCCGCCAAGGACTTCCTGGCGGACGCCAAGACCGGCGGCCTGCAACCGAGCATGGCGCACAACATGGCGACCACGCTGGCGGTACAGGGTGCGTTCTTTGACGTGGTGACCAACTACATCAACGACCCGAAAGCCGATCCTGCCGATGCTGCCAAGAAACTTGGCGCAGCGGTGCAGTCAGCCAAGTAATTAGCACCGTGGTCCCTTGTGTGGGAGCGCATTCGCTCGCGATGGCGGAGTGTCAGGCAGCAGTTGAGTCACTGGCATACCGTCATCGCGAGCAAGCTCGCTCCCACAAGGGAATGCCCTTGTAATCATTACCCTTTGTACTGGATCTTCCCATGAGTTCTGTTGCTGTGTTCAGCAAGGCCTCGCCGTTCGATGCATTGCAGCGCTGGCTACCAAAACTGGTGCTGGCGCCGAGCATGTTCATCGTACTGGTGGGCTTCTACGGCTATATCTTGTGGACGTTCGTCCTGTCGTTCACCACCTCGACCTTTTTGCCGACCTACAAGTGGGCAGGTCTGGCGCAATACGCGCGACTGATGGAGAACGACCGTTGGTGGGTGGCGAGCAAGAACCTGGCGCTCTTTGGCGGCATGTTCATCGGCATCACCCTGGTGATCGGCGTGCTGCTGGCGGTGTTTCTTGACCAGCGTATTCGTCGTGAAGGTTTTATCCGCACCATTTACCTGTACCCGATGGCGCTTTCGATGATCGTCACCGGTACGGCCTGGAAATGGTTGCTCAACCCGGGCATGGGCCTGGACAAATTACTGCGTGACTGGGGCTGGGAAGGCTTCCGTCTGGACTGGCTGATCGACCCGGATCGTGTGGTGTATTGCCTGGTGATCGCGGCAGTGTGGCAGGCCTCGGGTTTCATCATGGCGATGTTCCTGGCTGGCCTGCGCGGGGTTGATCAATCGATCATCCGTGCCGCGCAGATCGATGGCGCGAGCATGCCGCGCATCTACTGGAAAGTGGTGCTGCCGAGCCTGCGTCCGGTGTTCTTCAGTGCCGTGATGATCCTGGCTCACATCGCGATCAAGAGTTTCGACCTGGTGGCGGCGATGACGGCCGGCGGCCCGGGCTATTCCTCCGACCTGCCAGCCATGTTCATGTATTCCTTCACCTTCAGTCGTGGCCAGATGGGCATGGGCTCGGCCAGTGCGATTCTGATGCTCGGTGCGATTCTCGCAATCATCGTGCCTTACCTGTACTCCGAGCTGAGGACCAAGCGTCATGACTAGTCTCGCTGCCAAACCTTCCATCAGCCTGAGTCGAATCGCGATCTACGCGGTCCTGATCCTCGCTGTATTGCTGTACCTGGTGCCGTTGGTGGTCATGTTGTTGACCAGCTTCAAGACACCGGAAGACATCAACACCGGCAACCTGCTGAGCTGGCCGACCGTGGTCAGCGGCATCGGCTGGGTCAAGGCCTGGGCTACGGTCGACGGCTACTTCTGGAACTCGATCAAGATCACCGTGCCAGCGGTCGTGATCTCTACCGCTATCGGTGCGTTGAACGGCTACGTGTTGTCGATGTGGCGCTTCCGCGGTTCGCAATTGTTCTTCGGGCTGTTGCTGTTCGGTTGCTTCCTGCCGTTCCAGACCGTCCTGCTGCCGGCTTCGTTCACCCTCGGCAAGATGGGCCTGGCCAGTACCACCACCGGCCTGGTGTTCGTGCACGTGGTCTATGGCCTGGCGTTCACTACGCTGTTCTTCCGTAACTACTACGTCAGCATTCCCGATGCGCTGGTCAAGGCTGCGCGGCTGGACGGTGCGGGTTTCTTCACCATCTTCCGGCGGATCATCCTGCCGATGTCCACCCCGATCATCATGGTTTGCCTGATCTGGCAGTTCACGCAGATCTGGAACGACTTCCTGTTCGGCGTGGTGTTCTCCAGCGGTGATTCGCAGCCCATCACGGTGGCGCTGAACAACTTGGTCAACACCAGTACCGGGGCCAAGGAATACAACGTTGATATGGCGGCGGCGATGATCGCCGGGCTGCCGACCCTGCTGGTCTATGTGGTCGCAGGCAAGTATTTCGTGCGCGGCCTCACGGCCGGCGCAGTCAAGGGGTAATCATGGCAACGCTCGAACTTCGCAATGTAAACAAGACCTATGGTGCCGGCCTGCCGGACACCCTGAAGAACATCGAGTTGTCGATCAAGGACGGTGAGTTCCTGATCCTCGTCGGCCCTTCGGGCTGCGGCAAGTCGACGCTGATGAACTGCATCGCCGGTCTCGAGACCATCACCGGTGGCGCGATCATGATCGGTGACCAGGATGTCAGCGGCATGAGCCCGAAGGATCGCGACATCGCCATGGTGTTCCAGTCCTACGCGCTGTACCCGACCATGAGCGTGCGCGAGAACATCGAATTCGGTCTGAAAATCCGCAAGATGAGCCAGTCCGCCATCGACGAAGAAGTCACCCGCGTGGCCAAGCTGTTGCAGATCGAGCACCTGCTCAACCGCAAGCCTGGCGAACTCTCCGGCGGCCAGCAACAGCGCGTGGCCATGGGCCGGGCACTGGCGCGGCGGCCGAAGATCTACCTGTTCGACGAACCGCTGTCCAACCTCGACGCCAAGCTGCGGGTCGAGATGCGCACCGAAATGAAACTGATGCACCAGCGCTTGAAGACCACCACGGTGTACGTGACCCACGACCAGATCGAAGCCATGACCCTGGGCGACAAAGTGGCGGTGATGAAGGACGGGATCATCCAGCAGTTCGGCACGCCGAAAGAGATCTACAACAACCCGGCCAACCTGTTCGTGGCGAGCTTCATCGGTTCGCCGCCGATGAACTTCATCCCTCTGCGCCTGCAACGCAAGGACGGTCGCCTGCTGGCGCTGCTCGACAGCGGCCAGGCCCGCTGCGAGCTGCCAATGGGCATGCAGGACGCTGGCCTGGAAGACCGCGAAGTGATCCTTGGCCTGCGCCCGGAACAGATTGCGCTGGCGGGCAACGAGGCCAATGGTTTGCCGACCATTCGCGCCGAGGTCCAGGTTACCGAGCCCACCGGTCCGGACACCTTGGTGTTCGTCAACCTCAATGACACCAAGGTCTGCTGCCGCCTGGCGCCGGACGTGGCACCACAGCCGGGGGAAACCCTGACGCTGCAATTCGATCCGTCGAAAGTGCTGCTGTTCGACGCCAAGTCCGGCGAGCGCCTGGGTGTGGCAGGCCAGCCGCAAGTCGACGCCCGGAGCGCCAACGTGGCGCAATTCAAGGGTCGATGAAGAACGAATGTGGGAGCGAGCTTGCTCGCGATGGCGGAGTGTCAGTCGCACAAGTCCGCCCCCAGAAAAAAGGAGTATGCGGTGGATGGGGACATCCATCGCAATCGTTGTAAACCGCGTTAGATAAAAACAGTTAATAACAATAAAGACGAGGATGTAGGGATGAAGAAGAAAAACAATGCCCAGCTTATCTGCCAGTTGTCAGCCGTTGCGGCGATGATGCTGGCCGGTAGTGCACACGCGGCCGACGCGTTCAGCGCCGACTCGCAGTGGATGACGGGTGACTGGGGTGGCGAACGGACCAAGCTGATCGAGCAAGGTATCGACATCAAGGCTGACTACGTCGGCGAAATGGGCGCCAACCTGCATGGCGGCTACAACAACGACAAGACGGCGCGTTACTCCGACCAGTTTGGTCTGGGCGTGGCGTTGGACCTGGAAAAGCTGTGGGGCTGGGATAACACCCAGGCCAAGATCCAACTCACCAATCGTAATGGCGAGAACATCTCCAACGACCGTGTCGGCGACCCGCGTGCCGGCACCTTGAGTTCTTCCCAGGAAGTCTACGGTCGTGGCCACATGGTCCGTCTGACCCAATTGTGGATCAAGCACCAGTTCCTCGACGGCAAACTGGACGTCAAGGCCGGTTACTTCGGTGAAGGCGAAGACTTCAACACCTTCCCTTGCGAGTTCCAGAACCTGGCCTTCTGTGGCTCCCAGGCGGGTAACTGGGCGACCGGCATCTGGTACAACTGGCCGGTCATGCAGGCCGCGCTTCGCGTGAAGTACAACATCACGCCTGAGTTCTATGCGCAGATCGGTGCATACAACCAGAACCCGTCGCAACTGGAGCACGGCAACGGCTTCAAGCTCAGCGGCAGTGGTACCAAGGGTACCGTCATCCCGGTCGAGCTGGTCTGGTCGCCGAAGGTCAATAGCCTGCCGGGCGAATACCGTGTCGGTTACTACAAGAGCACGGCCGATGCCAATGACGTCCGTGAAGATGACAACGGCGATGATGCCGCGACCACCGGTAATGCCTATCGCAGCCACAACAGCAAGCACGGTTACTGGTTCGTCGCGCAGCAGCAACTCACCACCCACAACGGTGATGCTTCGCGCGGTCTGAACATTGCGGCGAACGCCACTTTCCATGACAAGGACACCAACTTCGTCGACAACTACCAGTCGTTGATGTTCGTGTACAAGGGGCCGTTCGATGCACGTCCTAAAGATGACATCGGCATCGGTTTTTCCCGTATCCATGTCAACGATGACGTGAAGAAAAACGCTGAGCTGACCAACGCTGCCAATGGCGTCACCGACTACAACGATCCACTGTTCGCGCCGCTGCGTACCACTGAGTACAACTACGAGCTCAACTATGGTGTTCACGTGACCAACTGGCTGACCGTACGTCCCAACCTGCAATACATCACTCACCCAGGCGGTGTGGATGAAGTCGACAACGCGCTGGTGGCCGGCCTGAAAATTCAGTCGGTGTTCTAACGCTGTTGCGATAAGCTCCCCTCTATGTGCGCATATTTGCGGATGGCCAAGGCTGTCCGCTTTTTTTGGGGTGTGGGAGCAAGGCTTGCCCGCGATGAAGATGACGCAGTCTTCCAGGGCACCGAGCCGCCTGCATCGCGAGCAAGCTTTGCTCCCGCAGGCCTGTGGGATAAATCCCCTCGCCACAAAACTGTCGCATCAATTGAGAGTTCCATGATTTCCAGGACCGCGGCCTATGCATGAGCATCCGCTACAACGCTTTTTCAGATCCTTGCGCGAGCGCCCGGTGTTTGCGTGGGAGCGCTATCGACAGCGCGATGTGCTGGTGATCGATCATCCGCTGTGCCAGGCGGTGTTCAGTCGCCAAGGTGCGCAGTTGCTGCACTTTCAGCCGCGCGGCCAGAAGCCCTGGCTATGGTGTGCAGCCAAGTGGCCGCATGTCGGCGCAATACGCGGTGGGGTGCCGGTGTGCTGGCCGTGGTATGGCCGCCATCCGAGCGAAAACGCCTGGCCGTCCCATGGTTGGGCGCGGTTGATCGATTGGAAGCTGCTCGACAGCCGCAGTGATGACGAAGGCGTGCACCTGCATTGGCAATTGCAGTTGTGCGATTGGCAGGTCGACCTGCATGCCGACCTGGGCGAACGCATGGAATTACGCTTGAGCACCGAGCATCAAGACAGCCTGCCGTGCCAGTTGAGCCAGGCCTTGCACGCCTACTGGCGTATCGGTGACATCGGTGAGGTAGCGCTGTCTGGGCTTGAAGGTGCGCAAGGTTACGATCAGCTCAGCCGTGAGACTTGCCAGCAGGAGGGCGAGTTGCGGCTCGAGGGCGGTTGTCAGCGGGTGTTCCAGCACGAAGGGGAATTGCAACTCAAAGACCATGCCTGGCAGCGCGAATTGCGCATCGATACCGGCGACAGTGCCGACACCGTGGTCTGGCATCCCGGCGCCCGGCCATTGCTGGGGGTGAGTTGGGATGAGGTCAGCGAGTTCGTCTGCGTCGAAGCCGCCAGTGGCGGCACCGACAGCTTGTGCCTGGCGCCGGGGGAGCGGGCGCATTTGAGTTTGCAGGCGTGGATGGGGGCTTAGTTCAGGATCTGGAGTGTTGCTGCTGGCCCCATCGCGAGCAAGCACGCTCCCACAATGGGATCTGGATAGACACAACATGTGTATCCAATGCAAAACCAATGTGGGAGCGAGCTTGCTCGCGATAGCGGTTTATCAGGCGACAAGATACCAAGGTCGAGTCAGTTGAACTCATCCCCCACCGGATACCGGCTGGCATTCAGGCTTTCCTTGATCTTGCGCAAATGCGGTTGGAAGTCCACGCCCCGGCGCAGGGTCATGCCGGTGGCGAGCACATCCAGCACAGTGAGCTGGATGATCCGCGAGGTCATCGGCATATAGATATCGGTGTCTTCGGGCAGTGGAATATTCAGGCTCAGGGTGCTGGCTTTGGCGAGCGGCGAGCCTTCGGCGGTCAGTCCCAGTACTGAAGCGCCGTTTTCTCGGGCGATGCGCGCCACTTCCACCAGCTCACGGGTACGGCCGGTGTAGGAAATGATCACGAACAGCTCGCCGGTATGGGCCACCGACGCGATCATGCGTTGCATCAGTACATCGGCGTGGGCCGTCACCGCGAGATTGAAACGGAAAAATTTATGCTGGGCATCCAGCGCCACCGGGGCCGAGGCACCGAGGCCGAAGAAGTGGATCTGTCGGGCCTGGATCAGCAAATCGACGGCGCGGCTGATCAGGTTGGGATCAAGGGCCTGGCAGGCGCTGTCCAACGAGGCAATGGCACTGCCAAAGATTTTCCGGGTGTAAGCTTCCGGATTGTCATCGGCCTCTACCGCACGGCTGACGTAAGCGGCGCCGCTGGCCAGGCTCTGGGCCAGTTGCAGCTTGAGTTCCGGGTAGCCGCTGACGCCGAATGAACGGCAGAAACGGTTGACCGTAGGCTCGCTGACCGACGCGGCCTGGGCGAGGGCAGCGATGCTGAAACGGGTAGCCTGCTGTGGGTTGAGCAGGATCACCTCGGCCACCTTGCGTTCGGCCTTGTTCAGGTCTTCAAGGCGACTCTGGATCTGCTCCAGTAAATTTCGCACGCGGTCCATACAAGATTCCTAGAAAGACGGGTCTTTGATACGACCCTTTGCGGTGGCCTATCCTACTGATGGCTCTGACGGACCACCACTCGGAATCGGAATTTTCGAAAAATGTTGTGGTTATTACTACATTTTTCCTTGAGTGATACCTTGAAAAAAGGTATTTGTAGCTTAACTTGATAAAAGAACAAACATCATGCCTTCGATTACGGTTGAACCGTGCACATTTGCCTTGTTCGGTGCGTTGGGCGATCTGGCCTTGCGCAAGCTTTTTCCTGCCCTTTATCAACTCGATGGCGCGGACCTGCTGCATGAGGATACGCGGATCATCGCCCTGGCCCGTGAACCCGGCAGCGCGCAGCAGCACCTGGCGTTCATCGCCGCTGAACTGCGCCGCTACGTGGGTGAGAAGGACCTGAACGAAGCCGTGGTCGAGCGCTTCCTGGCGCGCCTGACTTACCTGCACGTGGATTTCCTCAAGGCCGACGATTACGTCGCCCTGGCCGAACTGGCCGGTTCGGCGCAACAGGTCATTGCCTATTTTGCCACTCCAGCGGCGGTCTACGGCGCGATTTGCGAGAACCTGGCGAAGGTCGGCTTGAGCGAAAACACCCGGGTCGTGCTGGAAAAACCCATCGGTTCGGACCTGGAGTCCTCGCGCAAGGTCAACGACGCCGTGGCGCAGTTTTTCCCGGAAAACCGCACCTATCGCATCGACCACTACTTGGGCAAAGAGACGGTACAGAACCTGATCGCACTGCGGTTCGCCAACAGCCTGTTCGAAACCCAGTGGAACCAGAATTACATTTCCCACGTGGAAATCACCGTGGCCGAGAAAGTCGGCATCGAAGGCCGCTGGGGCTATTTCGACAAGGCCGGCCAGCTGCGGGACATGATCCAGAACCACTTGCTGCAGTTGCTGTGCCTGATCGCCATGGATCCGCCGGCCGACTTGTCCGCCGACAGCATTCGGGACGAGAAGGTCAAGGTGCTCAAGGCCCTGGCGCCGATCAGCCCGGAAGGCCTGACCACCCAGGTGGTGCGGGGCCAATACATCGCCGGCCACAGTGAAGGCAAGGCGGTACCGGGCTACCTCGAAGAGCCCAACTCCAATACCCAGAGCGACACCGAAACCTTCGTCGCCCTGCGCGCCGACATTCGCAACTGGCGTTGGGCCGGGGTGCCGTTTTACCTGCGTACCGGCAAGCGCATGCCGCAGAAGCTGTCGCAGATCGTCATTCACTTCAAGGAACCGTCCCACTACATCTTCGCCCCAGAGCAGCGCCTGCAGATCAGCAACAAGCTGATCATCCGCCTGCAACCGGACGAAGGGATTTCCCTGCGGGTGATGACCAAGGAGCAAGGCCTGGACAAGGGCATGCAATTGCGCAGCGGTCCGTTGCAACTCAACTTTTCCGACACCTATCGCAGCGCACGGATCCCCGATGCCTACGAGCGGTTGTTGCTGGAAGTCATGAACGGCAATCAGAACCTGTTTGTCCGTAAAGATGAAATTGAAGCCGCGTGGACGTGGTGTGACCAGTTGATCGCCGGGTGGAAGAAGTCCGGCGATGCGCCCAAGCCGTATGCGGCCGGGTCCTGGGGGCCGATGAGCTCTATTGCACTGATCACGCGGGATGGGAGGTCATGGTATGGCGATATCTGAATTGAAACTGCCACAGGGCGTCAGCGCCCTGGAATTCAAAAGCCCAGTGCTGCTGGCTGAAGGCTTGGCGTTGAAAGTGGCCGAGCAACTGCGTGCTGCGCTCGATGCGCGTGGCACGGCTGTCCTGGTGGTGTCCGGCGGGCGTAGCCCAGTGGCGTTCTTCCAGAGCCTGGCAAAACAGGCGCTGGACTGGTCGAAAGTGGTGGTGAGCCTGGCCGACGAACGCTGGGTGCCGGTCGAACATGCCGACAGCAACGCCGGCCTGCTCAAGCGCTATCTACTGCAAGGTGCAGCAGCCAAGGCTCAATTCCTCAGCCTTTACAGCGCCAGCGCCAACCTGGATGCGGCGGCCGAACAGGCTGATCGCTTGCTGGCCGAGCTGCCGCCAATCGACGTATTGGTATTGGGCATGGGCGATGACGGGCACACCGCCTCGCTGTTCCCCGACAGCCCGAACCTCGCCCAAGCCCTGGATGCCAACGGTGCTCGCCGTTGCTGGCCGATGCTGGCGCCGACCGTGCCGCACCAGCGCTTGACCATGAGCCGCGCCTTGCTGGCTTCGGCGCAACACAAAGTGCTGTCGATTTCCGGTCAGTCGAAATTGACCACTCTGAACGCTGCGGTGGCGGGTGACGATGTCGCCGAAATGCCGATCCGCGCGTTTTTGCAACCCACGCTAGAGATTTACTGGTGCCCATGAACCAAGGATCAGCCGCTATGACAAACCCATCCCCGACCGTTTCCATGGCGGACAAAGTTACCCTGATCGACAGCCTCTGCGCCAAGGCGCGGATCCTGCCGGTGATCACCATCGCCCGCGAACAGGACATCCTGCCGCTGGCCGATGCCCTGGCTGCCGGTGGCCTGACGGCGCTGGAAGTGACCTTGCGTTCCCAGTATGGCCTCAAGGCTATCCAGGTCCTGCGCGAGCAGCGTCCTGAACTGGTGACCGGTGCTGGCACCGTACTCGACCGCCACATGCTGGCCGCCGCTGAAGCCGCGGGTTCGCAGTTCATCGTCACCCCAGGCATCACCCGTGACCTGCTCGAGGCCAGCGTTGGCAGCCCGATCCCATTGCTGCCGGGCATCAGCAACGCCTCCGGCATCATGGAAGGCTACGGCCTGGGCTATCGCCGCTTCAAATTGTTCCCGGCGGAAGTCAGTGGCGGCGTCGCGGCTATCAAGGCCCTGGGCGGCCCATTCGGTGAAGTGAAATTCTGCCCGACCGGCGGCGTGAGCCCGGCCAACATCAAGAGCTACATGGCGTTGAAAAACGTGATGTGCGTGGGCGGCAGCTGGATGCTTGATCCGGAGTGGATCAAGAACGGCGACTGGGGCCGCATCCAGGAATGCACCGCCGAGGCACTGGCGCTGCTGGACTGATTGCTTTACCGAAACCTCGTTGGGTGTTCTACGGCTTTACGGTGCGCTTGGTCGGCGCGCCGTTTTTTTTTGCCCCGGGTTTTAGTCCGAACACTGGACCTAATTATGTTCGGCTCAAGGCGATCAGTGCTTCGGTCAACCGCTCAATATCGCTCGCCAGGGTGGTCAGCCCCGGTGTAATGCGAATGCATGGCCCGACACTCGTATGGCGCACCACGGTGAAGATCCCATAGTCATCGAGCAATCGATCGGCCATCGCCTGCTGGTCGGTATGGGCGGTGAAGCGCATTGACGTGATGCCGCAGTACAGGTTCGGATCGTCCGGGGTCATGACTTCGATACCCGGCACTTCACGCACAGTGCTCACCCACAGGTCCCGCAGATAGTTGAGTCGCGCGCCCTTGGCCGAAGCGCCGCCCAGGGCATAGTGTTCCTCGAACACCAGCGGCAGTGTCAGTAAGGCCGGGATGTTTGGCGTGCTGTGGGGCGTGCGCGAGCGGATATCGGTGGCGGGATAATGCCCTTCGTCCATGTCCGGGTCGATGTCGGCCAGCCGCTGCGGATCTATGTACAAGAACCCGAGGGCCAGAGGCCCGCCGATCCACTTCTGTAGGTTGAACCCCGCGAACTGGATGCCGAGTTTTTTCAGGTCGAAGTCGATCTGGCCCAGGGCATGGGCGCCGTCGAGAATGATATCGACGTCAAACTCATCAGCGGTCTCGGCAATGGCCTGGACCGGCATCACCAGCCCAGTGAGGTGGTTGACGTAGGTCAGCGCCATCAGCTTCACGCGAGGGTGGCGAATGAACGCGTTGCGGTAGCTGCCCACCAGGCTTTCAAGGCTGGCGGGGTGCGAGTGGACCAGTTCGATCACCTCTGCACCACGCTGTCGAGCCAGCCAGCGCATCGCGCTTTTGACCGACGCGTATTCCAAATCACAGATCAGCACCTGATCGCCCGGCTTGAGCTTGTTGTAGTTGCGAATCAGCGATTGCAGGGCGTCCACCGCACTGGTGGCCATCGCCACGCTGTTGGGGGGAACGCGGACCAGCTGCGCCACTTGGCGGCGAATCGCATCGTCATGTTCCCGGTCGAAATGCTGGCGTACGTACACCGAGTTGCTGCGGTTGATGAATGCGATATTGCGCTGGTATTCCTCGACCACGGTCCGTGACATACGGCCGAAATAGCCGTTTTCCAGATTGAGCGGTCCCTCGGTGTCGACCTCATAGCGGCCGGCGTAGGTCTGCCAGAAAGCTTCATCGTGGGCGCGCAGGGTGTTTTCGGGCATGGACGCAGGCTCAATCAATTAGTGGCGAGGCTTGGGTTTGCCGTGTTTGGCGCGCAAAGGGTCGAGCAGATCCGACAGGCCGTTATGGTCGATTTCCTGCATAAGTGCCAGCAGACCGCCCAGTTCTCCGTGGGGAAAGCCTTCGCGGGCGAACCAGTTCAGGTATTGGCCGGGGAGGTCGGCGAGGATTCGCCCCTTGTATTTACCAAAGGGCATCTGGCGCGTGACCAGCAGTTCGAGCTTTTCCGGGTTCATGGCAATCGTCTTGATTCAAACAGCTTGGAAAATACAGGCATTCTGCATGCAGGCCAAATGACAGATCATGCAAATAACGCGGATACAGTTTTTATATGTTTTTGTAACTTATTGATTTTTAATGATTTTGTTTTTTGGTTGGGGCTGGCACGGCCGATGCAATATTCCTTGCAGGTTTTTTATTCACCAAGCAAAGGAATTGAAAAATGACCGACATCAATAAAGAATCCATCTCCGTCCTGAACGACCTGATCGAGACCAGCAAAGATGGCCAGGAAGGTTTCAAGACTTGCGCTGAAGACATCAAGCACCCTGAGCTCAAGACTCTGTTCGTCCAGCGCGCCGCTGATTGCGCCGCTGCCGCAACCGAACTGCAAGCGGCCGTTCGCGCGCTGGGTGGTGATCCGGAAACTTCTACCAGCGTAGCCGGTGACCTGCACCGCCGTTGGGTGGACGTGAAAGCCATGTTCACCGGCAAGGGCGAAGAAGCGGTGCTCAACGAAGCCGAGCGCGGTGAAGACCATGCGCTGAAGGCCTACAAGGAAGCCCTGGAGAAGATCAACAAGCACAACCTGGTGGGCATTCGTGACCTGGTAGAGCGTCAGTACCATGGCGTGCAACGCAACCATGACCAGGTCAAGGCGCTGCGCAACCAGGCGCGCAAAGCCAGTTAAACAACGGGTCCGGATGCAAAAAAACGCCAGCTTGCCTGGCGTTTTTTTGTGGGAGGCAAATCAGATTGAAGTTGAGCACTGCTGTGGCGAGGGGATAAATCCCGTTGCCACAACAGTGTGTTGTGAAATCCATCAAAAATCACCTCTGGACTCAGTTAGGTAGCTAGCTAATAATTGCGTCCGTTCATCCGTCTTTATTGCATCTATCGTTACAGCGTCTCCATAAGAGTTTCTCGCGTGCCCATAACCTTCCAGGCCTTGTTCGCCCCCGACCGCCTCGCTGTGCAGTTCGCCATCAAGACCGTGCTTGGCGGCGGACTGGCGCTGTGGCTGGCGTTGCGCTGGGGGCTGGAGCAGCCGTCATGGGCGCTGATGACGGCGTTCATCGTGGCCCAGCCGCTGTCCGGGATGGTGGTGCAGAAGGGGCTGGCGCGCCTGCTAGGTACGTTGGTGGGTACGGTCATGTCGGTGGTGTTCATGGGCCTGTTCGCCCAGGCGCCCTGGTTGTTCCTGCTGGCGCTGGCGCTGTGGCTGGGCCTGTGCACGGCCTGTTCCACACTGTTGCGCAGCGCCTGGTCCTACTCATTTGTGCTGGCCGGCTACACGGTGGCGATCATCGCATTACCGGCTATTTCTCATCCGCTGGGGGTGTTCGATCAGGCCGTGGCGCGTTGTACTGAGATCAGCCTGGGGATTGTCTGTGCCACGGCTGCCAGCGCCTTGCTCTGGCCGTTGCGGGTCGAGCGGCAATTGGCCGGTCAGGCCCGTGCCGCCTGGCAGAGCGGCATGCAGGCAGCCCGTGCCACCCTGGCTGGCGACGCCCAGGCCCGTAAAGGGCTGTTGGAAATCCTTGGCAAGATCGTCGCGGTGGATGCCCAGCGTGAACATGCCTGGTTCGAAGGCAGCCTTGGCCGGCAGCGGGCCCGCGCCATCAGTGGCTTGAGCCAGAAATTGCTGATGCTGCTGCGCATTTCCCGCTCGGTGCGTCGGCAGTGGAAACAGCTCGCCCCCGAAGAGGCCGAGGCCCTTCAGCCGTGGATGAACGAGGTGCAGCAAGCCCTCGACGCCGACAGCACGACCCTGCAAGCCTTGCGCCCGCGGGTATGGGATGCATCTCACGATCCCCTGATCAGCTCGGCGCAAAGTTATTGCCTGGCCCGTTTCGCTTTATTGCTCGATACCGCCCTGGCCGCCTGCGCTGCGCTGACGGCTGTGCAAGAGGGTACAGAGGCGGCGGACCCTCCACGTACCTTGACGCCTCACCGTGATCTGTCCCTGGCCATGGTGTTCGGTGCCCGCAGCGCCTTGGCGTTCCTGGCGGTCGCCTGTTTCTGGCTGGCGACTGCCTGGCCCGCCGCCTCGGGCGCATTGGTGCTTACCTGCGTGGTGTGCAGCCTGTTTGCCAGTCGCGAAAACGGTGCGCAGATTGGCATGAGCTTCCTGCGCGGCATTCTCTTGGCGGTGCCGACGGCGTTTGTGATCGGTGAGATCGTGCTGCCGCAGTGGAGCAGCTTCGCGATGCTCTGCATGGCCATGGGCGTGCCATTGTTTTTCGGGGCACTGGGCATGGCCAAGCCACAGATATTCGCCACGGCCACGTCGTTCTGCCTGCATTTTGTCGTGCTGATCTCGCCGCTCAATGCCATGAAGTACGACGTCGCGGCATTCTTCAATAATGCCCAGGCGATGATGATCGGTGTCGGTTCGGCGGTGCTGGCGTTCAATCTGCTGATTCTGCGCGATCCGGCTTGGCACAGTCGTCGTTTGCTGGCCGCGACCCTCGACGACCTGGTGCGGCTGACCCACCGCAATCTGCGCGGGGCCGAGAGCTGGTTTGGCGGGCGCATGGCTGACCGGTTGTTGCAACTGGCACGACACTATCCCGAGCTGCCGGTACCGGCTCGCAGCCGTTGGGACGACGGATTGTTAGGCCTGGACGTTGGCGACGAGCTACTGCATTTACGTCTGAGCCTGGCTGTCGCCCAATTGCCCGATAGCCAGGCTCAACGCCGCTATTTCGAAGCGCTGCAGCAGGTGCTCGAGCAAGGCCCGGTCGGTAGCCAGGCTGATGCACTGGCCCCAGCGAGCACTGAATTTTTGCAGGTGTTGTCGGCGCAGCCGCCCGGTGATGCATTGAAACTGGCCCAAGGCGCGGTGTTGCAATTGCAAAACAGCTGGCACGCCTGGTGTCGCCAGCATGAACCTGAACGACAGGAGCACAGCCATGGGCTTGCGTGAGTGGTCGATCGGCGGGGTGTTGCTCAGCCCGTTCCTGATTTACGTGGTGCTGGCGTTGCTGGTGACCGGTGCGCTGCGCCTGTTGCTCAGCCTTGTGCCGGCCGGGCGCTGGATCTGGCATGAAGCGTTGTTCGACTGCGCCCTGTATGTCTGTGTCCTGACTGTTATTACCGTGGTCCTCGGGCCGCTATAGGAGTTGAACATGCGTACCTCCGTACGTGTCGCCATTACGCTGGGCGTGGTGGCTGTGGCGATCTTCGCCGGGTTTCATTTGTGGCAGTACTACATGCTCACGCCCTGGACCCGCGATGCGCGAATCCGCGCCGATGTGGTGGTGATCGCACCCGACGTCTCGGGTTGGGTGCGCGAGCTCAAGGCTGTGGATAACCAGGCGGTCAAGGCTGGCGACTTATTGCTCAGCATCGACCGCGAGCGTTTCGAGGCCGCGCTGGAGAAAGCCCGGGCGGTGGTCCAGACCCGTCAGCAGCAATTGAGCCTGCGTGAACATGAAGCGAGTCGCCGCGCCGCCCTGGGGCCCCAGGCCATCAGTGCCGAGCTACGGGAAAACGCGCAGATCAACGCCGGTATTGCCCGGGGCGAATTGCGTGAGGCCCAGGCCGAGGCCAAGGTCGCCGAGCTCAACCTGGCTCGCAGCCAGGTCCTGGCTCCACGCAGCGGTCACATCACCAACCTGCGCCTGGCCGAAGGCAACTACGTGAATGCCGGGCAGCCAGTCATGGCGCTGATCGACGATTCGACGTTTTATGTGCAGGCCTATTTCGAAGAAACCAAGCTTGCGAGGATTCGCGTGGGCGACCCGGTCAAAGTCTGGCTGATGAGCGCCGACCATGCACTGGAAGGCCACGTCGAAAGCATCAGCCGCGGTATCACCGACCGTAATACCAACCCAGATGCGCAATTACTGGCAGAGGTCGAGCCGACCTTCAACTGGGTGCGCCTGGCCCAGCGGATTCCGGTGCGAATCAAACTGGACGGGGTGCCGCAAGGAGTGAGCCTGAGTGCGGGGATGACGGCGAGTGTTCAGGTGCGTGAAGACCTGTAGGCGCTGCCGAGGGCTGCGATCTTTTGATTGTCGATCGTTCCCACGCTCTGCGTGGGAATGTCGCCAGGGACACTCCGCGTTCCGCTCTTGGAAGGTGACGCAGAGCGTCACAGGATGCATTCCCACGCAGAGCGTGGGAACGATCTTCAGCCGACAGTAATCGCCGGCAACGTCGGCAAGGTCACGGTCTGTTGCTTGCGCGGCGCAAGGATTTCCGCCTCGCCATCCACCACCAACTCATCGCGCTGGTTGAACACACGCGTGGCGATACGCACACGAAACTTCGGCAGTTTTTCCAGGATCTCCAGGCGCACGGTCAGGGTGTCGCCAATTTTCACCGGTTTCTGGAAGCTCATCTGCTGGCCGATGTAGATGGTTCCTGGCCCAGGCAACTCGCAGGCCACTGCCGCGCTGATCAGCGCACCGCTGAACATACCGTGGGCAATACGCTCCTTGAACATGCTCGCCGCCGCGAATTCGGCGTCCAGGTGCACCGGGTTGTGGTCGCCCGACATGGCGGCGAACAGCTGGATATCGCGCTCTTCGACGGTTTTGCTGTAGCTGGCGGTCTGGCCGACTTCGAGGGCTTCGTAAGGAATGTTGGTAACCTGGGTCATCTGTCTCAAATCCTGTGAGGATAAAGGAAAACGCTGAAAATCTACTCGCTGCGCGGCGGCCGCTTGTGGCTCAGGGCCTGGGCAATCCAGGCGAGTACGTCGGCCGTCACTTCGTCGCGGTTGGTCTCATTGAACAGTTCGTGCCGGGCCTGCGGATAAATCGTCAATTGCAGGTACCGGCTGCCGGCCTCGCGCAGGGCGTCGGCCAGATCCTTCAGACGCTCGCCTTCGCTCACCGGATCACATTCGCCGCCGATTACCAGCAGCGGCAGGCCTGGATCGATCTGGGCGAGATTGGACGCTTTGCTGATTTGCTGCAAGCCGCCGAGCAGGTCGATCCACAACTGATTGGTGCAGCGAAAGCCGCACAGCGGGTCGCGGACATATTTGTCGACTTCGTCCGGGTCACGGCTGAGCCAGTCGAAGGCGGTACGTGTCGGTTTGAATTTTTTGTTGAAACTGCCGAACGACAGCCACTCGATCAAGGCGCTGCGCCCCGTGGCACCCTGGCGCCAGCGTTCGAAGCGGGCGATCAGGCGAGCAGCGCGATAAAGCGCCACCGGCTGGAAATTGGAACCACTGAGAATCGCCCCATGCAGGCTGGCACTGTGGTGAAGCAGGTAACCCTGGGCGATGTAGCTGCCCATGCTATGACCCAGCAACACGATGGGTATTTCGGGATGTTGCTGGCCGATGTGCTGGTTAAGATTGGCCAGATCGCCCACCACTTTGGTCCAGCCGTCTTCGTCCGCAAAGTGGCCGAGAATCGCTTTTTCACCGGTTTTGCCGTGGCCGCGCAAGTCTGGGGCATAGACGCCGTAGCCTTCAGCGCACAGGGCCTGGGCCAGGCGCCCATAGCGCCCGCTGTGTTCGGCCATACCGTGGGCCAGCATGATCAGCGCTTCAGGCTCGGTTTCGGGCAACCACTGATTGACGAACAGGTGGCTGTGGTCGGTCGCGGTCAGCATGAACGTTTGGTGGATCATGTCGATTCCTTTACCCAGGAGCATCACAGAGGCGTGCGCAGTGTTGCTGCATTGTATAGCCCATCCGTTGCGTCTCGTCTGATCAGGCTACGCCGAGGCAGGAAGATTCACACAATCTATGACGCAGGTCGCCATATTTGCCTGATGGGCCATAGCTGCTAGTGTCCCAAGAGCTCCGCCTCTGCAAGTGACACAGAAGCGGCCCGGATACGCTCAGGTAAAGAGGACAAAAACAATGCAGCCTGATTTCTGGAATGACAAACGCCCGGCCGGCGTGCCCTCGGAGATAGACCTGGGGGCCTATAAGTCGGTGATCGAGGTGTTCGAGCGTTCCTGTAAGAAATTTGCCGATCGGCCGGCGTTCAGCAACATGGGTGTGACCCTCACGTATGCCCAGCTCGAGCGCTACAGCGCCGCCTTCGCCGGCTACCTGCAAGCCCACACCGATCTGGTTCCCGGCGACCGTATCGCGGTGCAGATGCCCAATGTCCTGCAATATCCGATTGCCGTGTTCGGGGCCTTGCGCGCCGGTCTGATCGTGGTCAATACCAACCCGTTGTACACCCCTCGGGAAATGCGCCACCAGTTCAAGGACTCCGGCGCCCGGGCGCTGGTGTACATGAACCTGTTCGGGCAGAAGGTCCAGGAGGTGCTACCCGACACGGACCTGCAATACCTGATCGAAGCCAGGATGGGCGACTTGATGCCCACCGCCAAGGGCTGGCTGGTCAATACGGTGATCAGCAAGGTCAAGAAGATGGTCCCGGACTATTCATTACCCCAGGCCGTTTCTTTCAAGAGCGCCTTGCGCCTGGGGCGCGGCCATGGGATCAAGCCGCTGAAGGTCAGCCTCGATGACATTGCGGTGCTGCAATACACCGGCGGTACCACCGGCTTGGCGAAGGGGGCGATGCTGACCCATGGCAACCTGGTGGCCAACATGCAACAGACCCGTGCGTGCCTGGGTCAGCTCGGCGACGACGGCCACCCCTTGCTGCGCGAAGGCCAGGAGGTGATGATCGCGCCGCTGCCGCTGTACCACATCTATGCGTTTACGGCGAACTGCATGTGCATGATGGTCACCGGCAACCACAATGTGCTGATCACCAACCCGCGGGACATCGCAGGCTTCATCAAGGAGCTGAAGAACTGGCGTTTCTCGGTGTTGCTGGGACTCAACACACTGTTCGTGGCGTTGATGGACCATCCGGATTTCAAGACCCTGGATTTCTCTAACCTCAAGGTCACCAACTCCGGCGGTACTGCGCTGATCAAGGCCACGGCCGAGCGCTGGGAGCAAATCACCGGTTGCAGCATCGCCGAAGGTTATGGCCTGACCGAAACCTCGCCGGTGGCCTGCGCCAATCCTTACGGCGGCAGGTCCCGGCTGGGCACAGTGGGGTTGCCGGTGCCGGGTACGCTCATGAAAGTGATCAGCGATGATGGTGTCGAGCAACCCTTCGGCGAGCGCGGCGAACTGTGCATCAAGGGCCCGCAGATCATGAAAGGCTATTGGAACAAGCCTGAAGCCACGGCCGAAGTTCTGGACAGCGAGGGCTGGTTCAAATCCGGAGACATCGCGGTGATCGACCCGGATGGTTTTGTGCGCATTGTCGATCGCAAGAAAGACATGATCATCGTCTCGGGTTTCAACGTGTACCCCAACGAGATCGAAGACGTGGTGATGGCCCACCCGAAAGTCGCCAACTGCGCGGTAATCGGTGTGCCGGATGAACGTTCGGGGGAGGCGGTGAAACTGTTTGTGGTGGCACGCGAGGCGGGCATCAGCCTCGAGGAGCTCAAGGCCTACTGCAAGGAAAACTTCACCGGCTACAAGGTACCCAAGCACATCGTGTTGCGCGAAACGCTACCGATGACCCCGGTAGGCAAGATTCTGCGGCGGGAGTTGCGCGATATCGCTTGAGGCGTTGGCCTTATGGAAACTCTGTGGGAGCGAGCTTGCTCGCGATGGCGGTTATGTCAGTGACCAGAGATGTGACTGATACACCGCCATCGCGAGCAAGCTCGCTCCCACAGTTTTTTGTGTATTCAGGGGGATTTAGCAGGAGCTTAGAATTTTTACTCTAAAAATGACCATGAAATATTCTTAAGTCATGTTTGTGACTGTAGGGGCTGATTTTGGCTCTAGGCGACCCTTGGCAAAGCTGCTACTCTCGGCGCGCTTTTGTGACTTCTCGGCCTTGATTCAAGCCAGATTCACCAATAAACACACCAATAATAATCGCATCAAATGCGGTGAGAAATTCGCGTTGCTGAGGAGTGGGCTTCCATGATTGAAGACTTTTGGAAGGATAAGTACCCAGCTGGGATTGCTGCCGACATCAATCCAGATGAGTATCCGAATATTCAGGCGGTGTTGAAGCAGTCCTGCCAACGCTTTGCCGACAAGCCGGCATTCAGCAACCTCGGCAAGACAATCACCTACGGTGAACTGTACGAATTGTCCGGTGCCTTTGCCGCGTATTTGCAACAGCATACCGATTTACAGCCGGGCGATCGAATCGCCGTGCAATTGCCCAACGTTCTGCAGTACCCGGTGGCCGTGTTCGGGGCGATCCGCGCCGGCCTCATCGTGGTCAACACCAACCCGCTGTACACCGCGCGGGAAATGGAACACCAGTTCAACGACTCCGGCGCCAAGGCACTGGTTTGCCTGGCGAACATGGCGCACCTGGCCGAGAACGTGGTGCCCAAGACGAGCGTCAAGCATGTCATCGTCACCGAAGTCGCCGACCTGCTGTCGCCGTTCAAGCGCCTGTTGATCAACAGCGTGATCAAGTACGTCAAGAAAATGGTCCCGGCCTATCACCTGCCCAAGGCCATCAAGTTCAACGATGTGCTGAGCAAGGGGCACGGCCAGCCCGTGAGCGAAGCCAACCCCACCAGTGACGATGTGGCGGTGCTGCAGTACACCGGCGGCACCACCGGCGTGGCCAAGGGCGCGATGCTCACCCACCGCAACCTGGTGGCGAACATGTTGCAGTGCAAGGCGCTGATGGGCTCCAACCTCAACGAAGGTTGCGAAGTGCTGATCACGCCGCTGCCGCTTTACCATATCTACGCCTTCACCTTCCATTGCATGGCGATGATGCTGATCGGCAACCACAACATCCTGATCAGCAATCCGCGTGACCTGCCGGCGATGGTCAAGGAGCTGTCGAAGTGGAAGTTCAGTGGTTTCGTTGGCCTCAACACCCTGTTCGTGGCCCTGTGCAACAACGAAGCTTTCCGTAAGCTGGATTTCTCGGCGCTGAAAGTCACCTTGTCCGGCGGCATGGCCCTGCAACTGGCCGCGGCTGAGCGTTGGAAAGCAGTGACCGGCTGCCCGATCTGCGAAGGCTATGGCATGACTGAAACCAGCCCGGTGGCCACCGTCAACCCGATCCAGAATATCCAGATCGGCACCATCGGCATTCCGGTGCCATCGACGCTGTGCAAGGTGATCGATGACGCAGGCGTCGAACAGCCATTGGGCGAAATCGGTGAACTGTGTGTGAAAGGTCCGCAGGTCATGAAGGGCTACTGGCAGCGCCAGGACGCCACCGACGAGATCCTCGACAGCGAAGGCTGGCTCAAGACCGGTGATATCGCGGTGATCCAGCCGGATGGCTACATGCGCATCGTCGATCGCAAGAAAGACATGATCCTGATCTCCGGTTTCAACGTGTACCCCAACGAATTGGAAGACGTGCTGGCAACCCTGCCAGGGGTGCTGCAATGCGCGGCCATCGGCGTACCGGACGAAAAATCCGGCGAGGCGATCAAGATCTTCATCGTTGCCCGGCCGGGTGTCACGCTCACCAAGGAGCAAGTGATGGAGCATATGCGTGCCAACGTCACCGGCTACAAAGTGCCCAAGGCCGTAGAGTTTCGCGACGCGTTGCCGACCACCAACGTGGGCAAGATCCTGCGGCGCGAGTTGCGAGATGAAGAGCTCAGGAAGCTGGGCCTGAAGAAGTAAGACCGCAACAAACCAAAAGCCCCGCGAACGCGGGGCTTTTTTATGCGGATCGCCTTGCCAAGCACAAAACCTGTGGCGAGGAGATTTATCCCCGCTGGGTTGCGCAGCAATCCCTGCATCCTGTCTGGCACATCGCAGTGGCTGACGAACCGTGGGGCCGCTTCGTAACCCCGCCGGGACAAATCCCTTCGCTACAGAGAGCGTTTTGGTCCTTGGAAATCGGGTTACAGCCTGAACTGTGCAAAATCCAGGTTGGTGCCACCGGGCCGCATGTCCTGCAGGTACGAGTCTTTATCGGCGCTCAGTTCCAGGCTCAGGGCGGCCTTGCGTTTGCCCTGGTTGCGTACTTCCAGGCCTTCCATTTTCTCGCGCAGGAACACCGTGGGCACTTTCAAATGCAGCAGCTCATCGGTGGCCGGTGTGTGCAGCAACAGATGAATCCATTCGTACTGACCGATGGCCAGGCGTGCCACCGGGATATCGAACCAGAAGATGTTGCGGTTGCGGTTCAATTCGCTGAAGTGGCAGTTATTGACGCCCAGTACGGCGCCGCCCAGTTCCTGGTTTCTGCGGGCGATGGCCTGCTTTTTATCGAGTTTCATAACGTTCCTACGGGATTGGAGCCTCAGGCCGCAGCCTGAATACGTGGGGCATTCTCGGGGGTGGATCGGCAAACATAAAGCGCAACCTGCATCTGACGATGAAATGCGCTGCTGAAAAAATGAAACTCCCCGCAAACGGCCTCGGTCAACCCTTATGTAATGACTTTTCGTACCGTTGTTCACAGGAGAGACATCATGGGTAGCACGAGCGATAAAGTGAAGGGCGTTGCCAACGAAGCCGTCGGTAACATCAAGCAAGGCGTCGGCAAGGCCACCGACAATGACCGCATGCGCGCCGAGGGCGTGGTCCAGGAGAAAAAAGGTGAGGCCCAGCAAACCGTGGGCAAGGTCAAGGATGCAGTCAAGAAAGGCGTTAACGAGGCATAACTGGCCTGTTGAAAAAACGATTGGAACGGCCATCCGCGGATGGCCGTTTTCATGTCGGCTCGAACTTGCACCGGGGAAATTGTTCCAAAGTCGCCAAACAGGTTACTTTTGTCTTGGATAGCAACCCCGTGAGTCGCCAGGCGACCTTCCTTTTTTGCGGTGAAAGGAGACGCACATGATGTTCCCGGCCTTGAAAGGCTTGCCCTTGCATCGTGTGATGATGCGCACCGTGACCGAGTTTCTCGACGACGAGATGTCGACCTACGCCTCGGCGTTGGCTTACCAGATGCTGTTTTCGCTGTTCCCCTTCATCCTTTTCCTGATCGCGCTGATTGGTTTCCTGCACCTGCCGGACTTCTTTTCCTGGCTGCGCCTGCAATCGGAACTGGTGCTGCCGCCCCAGGCCCTGGAACAGGTCAATCCGGTAATAGACCAGCTCCAGCAATCCAAGGGCGGGTTGTTGTCGGTGGGTATCGTCATTGCGTTATGGACGGCTTCGGCTGGTGTCCGGTTGATGATGAGCGCGATGAATGCCGCCTACGATGTGGTCGAGGGCCGGCCGGCCTGGAAGCGTTTTCCACTGTCGATTTTCTACACCATCGGCATCGCTGGCATGCTGCTGGCCGCTGCTGCGTTGATGGTGCTCGGGCCGCAAGTGATGGGTTGGATTGCGGCCCAGGTCGGGCTGGAGGAGTTTATCGTCACGCTCTGGACGATTGTGCGCTGGCCGGTGATCGTGATTTTGATGATGGTGGCCGTGGCGTTGATCTACTACGTGATGCCCGACGTGAAACAGGAATTTCGCTTCATCACGCCGGGCTCGGTGCTGGCCGTGGTGGTGTGGATTGTCGCTTCCCTGGGCTTTGCGTTCTACGTCAAGACCTTTGCCAACTACAACGCCATGTATGGCAGTATCGGCGCGATCATTGTGTTGCTGCTGTACTTCTATATTTCTTCGGCGGTGCTGTTGCTCGGCGCGGAAATGAACGCGGTGATCGAGCACATGTCCGCCGAGGGCAAGAACCCGGGCGAAAAGAGCGCGGGCGAGCACGAAAAACAACATGTGTCGGGCCTGGGCCGCGACCATTCCATTCCCCATCCCCACCCTGACGAAGCCCGACCATGATTCGCGAAATCCTGAAAATGGGCGACGAACGCCTGCTGCGCATCGCCCCGCCGGTGCCAACGGAAATGTTTGACAGCCCAGAGTTGTGGCAGTTGATCGACGATATGTTCCAGACCATGGAAAGCGTCGGCGGCGTCGGTCTGGCAGCGCCGCAGATCGGAGTTGACCTGCAGCTGGTTATCTTTGGCTTCGAGCACAGCGAGCGTTATCCCGACGCCGAAGCCGTGCCCCAGACCATCCTGATCAATCCACTGATTACCCCGCTAAGCCCACTGATGGAGGAGGGCTTCGAAGGCTGCCTGTCGGTGCCGGGCCTGCGCGGGGCGGTCGAGCGCTACCAGCACATTCGCTACGAAGGTTTCGATCCAAAGGGCGAGCCGGTCGTGCGCACCGCTTCAGGTTTTCATGCTCGCGTGGTACAGCATGAGTGCGATCACCTGATTGGGCGGTTGTACCCGTCGCGGATTACCGATTTCAGCAAGTTCGGGTTTACCGAGGTGATGTTTCCGGATCTGGATCCGACAGCGGATGACTAACGCCTAGCTGACTCAACCCTTGTGGGAGCGAGCTTGCTCGCGATGGCGTCGGCTCAATCGCATCACTGGTGGCTGACACACCGCTATCGCGAGCAAGCTCGCTCCCACGGGGATCTGGGCTGCACTTCATAACCCCATCGCAATCATCGGCTTGCTACGCGCATACCGGCTCAGGCGCTCGGCCATCGCATAGGGCAATTCGGGGTCGAAGCTGAAACCGCGCCGCTCATAAAAGCCGCGCAAATCCGGGTGGCAGAACAGCCAGACTGGCTCATTCACGCCTTTCACCGCTTCGGCGATCAACCGCGCGGCGATGCCCTGTGCGCGGCATGCCGGGTCGACGAACAACCCCGTCAACCAATGCCCGCCCGATACCGGTCGCAAACACAGCGCCGCGACGATTTCATCCCGCCGCGCCACCCACAACTGCGCCTCCCGCACTGCTTTCATCGAGGATTGGTGGGCGCGATAGAACTTGTTCATCAGCGGCCACAGCGGTGCTTCGAGCTGTGAGTAGTGGATTTCGGCCATGGCAGGGGTCGCGAGGGGCAAGGGGAGGGCGATTATAAAAGAACGCAGGCACGGCGATAGGTGTATACCTGACTTCACATCCCGTATGACTGGAGTACGTATCATGGCCAAAGGCATGGATTCAAAAAAAGCGGCAAAGAAAAAGCCGGCGAAGACCGCTGATGAAAAGCGCGCCGACAAAAAAACCAAGAAGGTGAACCTGTTCGGTCATTGAACCGGTACTGCCTTGGTTGGCCCCGGGTTTGAGCTGGGGCTGTAACCCCGGCTCAAACCCGCTGCACATTCTATCGCTGGCAAGCTCAGAGAGAGGCGAGGAACTTGTCCACAGACGGGTCTTTGTCGCTCGTGTGGCTTTGCTGGGCCTTCTCGACCTGAGCCATCGCCGACTTGTCCTGCATGCGCTGGGCAATCTCCTGGTTGACCGCCATTTGCTTCTCGGGTGGCATCGCCTCGAACTCTTGCTCGGTAATGCCCATTTCTTCAAGGATGCTGTCGCGCAGGCGCTCTTCAGGCGTCTTGCTCATGTAGTCCTTGAATTCTGCCGTCGCGGAGCCGCCAAGCGTCGTGGTGTCTTCAGACGCTGACGATGCCACGGTCTGCAGTTGCACGCGGGTCTTGGCGAACGCCTCGTCGACATTGTCGCTGATGGCGGTGCTCGCATTGACCTGTTGCGTGGCTCGTCGGGTGAAGGAATCCTCGACTTTGGCGCTGCCTTGGCTGGCCTGGGCCTGGACGTTATCGCGCAATGCCTGCAACGCAGCACTTTGCAGGCCGCTGGCGGCTTCGGCGGTGGGATCCTCGCCCGGGCGTTTGAGCGGCAAGATCATCGATTGTTGTTTGGCACTGACCAACATGATGGGTACCTGTAGGTAATGACTGAGCGATGGGCAGGAGCAATTCCCATGCCGTCGCCGCAGGCCACGGATTCCAAGGGGCTGGGCCCGAGGAGGGCGAGCCTGGCGGCCAACTCTTGCCGTCGGACGGCATGGATCGACCGCTTGAGCGTGGAGGCTCAGGTACTTTCGCGAACCTTGAGTTCAAAGCCCATGTCCACCACCGGCTGCGCAATGCGGTTACCGGCCATCAACGTCAGCATCTGTTCCGCGGCACGACGACCGATGGCTTCCCGTGGGGTACTGATACTGCTCAGGCGCGGCACCATGTGGGCCGAGGCGGGCAGGTCGTTGAAGCCAAGGATCGAGACGCGCTCGGGGATCTTGATGCCACAGCGCAACGCTTCGAGCAGGGCGCCGTGGGCCAGGTCATCGTTGCCGAAGAAAATCGCATCGACGTCCGGATGGCTGGCCAGCAGTTGCAGGAACAGTTCGCCGCCCAGGCCCACCGATGAGGGACGCGGTGTCAGCACTTCCAGGTCCGGATCGTACAACCCGACGTTCTGCAGGGCACGACGAAAGCCTTCGCCGCGTAGCAAGGTGCGCTGATCCAGTTGCGCGCCGATGTAGGCCAGGCGCTTGCGCCCCTTGGAAATCAAGTGCTCGGCCGCCGTCTCACCAGCCTTGAGCTGGGAAAACCCGACGCAATTAAGGCCCGCGCCGGGGTCCAGTTCCATCATGTATACGCAGGGAATGTTGCTGGCCTCGATCATGCGTCGGGCGCTTTCGGTGCGGTCGAAACCGGTCAGCAACAAACCACGGGGCTGATAGGCCATGTAGTTGCGCAGCAGGTCTTCTTCTTCGTCGCGGGAGTAGTGGTAGTTACCGATCACCACTTCGAAGCCCTTGGGGCGCAGCACCCGATGAATGGCTTCCAGGGTGTCGATGAACAACAGGTTGGACAACGACGGCACCAGCACCACCACCGAATGGCTCTGGGCCGAAGCCAGGGCACGGGCAGCGGGGTTGACGACGTAGTTGAGCTCCACGGCGGCCTGACGGACTTTTTCCACCAGCTCGGTGGCGACGGTGCTGACGCCACGCAGGGCACGGGAGGCGGTGATGGGGCTGACACCGGCCAAGCGTGCGACTTCGTTGAGCGTAGGGCGGCCGGTGGTGCGAGTATTCTTATCGTTTTTAGGGACGGTCATCAGGGCGGCTTGCCAAACAAAAATCAAGGCACTAAGGTAGCGCTGTCTCGACGCGTCTGCAAATGCGTGAGTGGGGTTTGCCTGAGCCCCGTCCGTTGTCGTCGTGAACGAACATGCTGCAACCACAAAAATGACAAGAAGGCGTCGGCAACTTCTGCTTTTGCTGCGGTGTCATAACTGGCAAAGGTAGCGCTGTCTGCGCGCTGAGGTGTTACATGAATAATCCCATCACCGCCCTGGTCATCATGGGCGTTGCCGGTTGCGGCAAAACTTGCGTCAGCCAGGCCCTGTGCCAGTTGAGCGGCGCCACCGCCATCGAAGGCGACACTTTCCACCCTGCGGCCAACATCCAGAAGATGAGCGCCGGTATCCCCTTGAACGACGACGACCGTGCCGGCTGGCTCGACAGCCTGTGCGATGAGTTGCGCCGCGTCGATGCCCTGGGCGAGCGCCCGGTGCTGACCTGCTCGGCCCTCAAGCACAGTTATCGCGAGCGTCTGCGCAGTGCCTTGCCTGGCCTGGGCTTCGTGTTTCTTGAATTGACCCCCGAGGTGGCCGCCGACCGGGTTTCCCATCGGCCCGGCCATTTCATGCCGTCGACCTTGATCGACAGCCAGTTTGCCACCCTTCAATCCCCTGTCGGCGAGCCCCTGACCCTGGCTCTGGACGCCTCCAGCCACAGCGTCGATGAATTGGCTCATCAGGCTTACGTCTGGTGGTTGGACCATGGTTTGAAGCTGGCGAGTTGAGTTTGAAAAATTTGCGCCAGAAAGATAGCGCTGTCCCGATGGCTCACAAATAACTGCTTCAATAACAACAACAAATCAGGAGACACCCCCCATGTTTGGCATGTCCCACGAGTCGTTTCTACTGCTCGATGCAGTGGTCACGGTGATTGGACTCATCGTCCTCATCACCAAATTCAAGCTCCACCCGTTCATTGCGCTGACTATCGCCGCCGCCTTTCTCGGCCTGACGTCGGGCATGCCGATCGGCACCATCATCAAGGCGTTCCAGGACGGCTTCGGTGGAGTATTGGGCTTTGTCGGCATCATCCTCGCGCTGGGCACCATGCTCGGCAAAATGATGGCCGAATCGGGCGGGGCCGATCAGATCGCCCAGACCCTGATCCGTGCTTTCGGCAAAGATAAAGTGCAGTGGGCCATGATGTTCGCCGCGTTCCTGGTGGGCATTCCGCTGTTCTTCGAAATCGGCTTCGTGCTGCTGATCCCGCTGGTGTTCATCGTCGCGCGCCGCACCGGTGTTTCGATTATCAAGATCGGTATCCCGCTGCTGGCGGGGCTTTCCGCGGTCCACGGCCTGGTGCCACCGCACCCGGGGCCGTTGCTGGCGATTGGCGTGTTCGGTGCCGACATCGGTAAAACCATTCTTTACGGTCTGATTGTGGCGCTGCCAACGGCCATTATCGCCGGGCCGATTTTCGGTACGTTCATCGCCAAGCACATCCCTGGTCATCCTAATCAGGAGTTGGTGGATCAACTGGCGCGTGAGAACGATTCCGCCGTTTTGCCGAGCTTCTCCATCACCCTGATCACCGTGCTGCTGCCGGTGTTCCTGATGCTGCTCAAGACCTTCGCTGACGTTGTGCTGCCGGACGGCAATTTCTTCCGCACGCTCATGGACTTGATCGGGCATCCGATTTCCGCGCTGCTGTTGGCGTTGCTGCTGTCGCTGTATACCTTCGGCTACAAGCAGGGCATTGGTTCCAGCCAGATGCTCAAATGGCTGGATGCGAGCCTTGCGCCGACCGCCGCGATCATCTTGATCATCGGTGCCGGTGGTGGCTTCAAGCAGATGCTGGTGACCAGCGGCGTGGGCGACGTGATCGGGCACATGGCCGTGAGTGCACAGATTTCCCCGATCCTGCTGGCCTGGCTGGTGGCGGCGGTGATCCGCATTGCTACCGGTTCGGCGACGGTGGCGACCATTACCGGTGCCGGGATCGTGGTGCCGGTGGTGGGGATGATGCCGGGTGTGAACCGTGAGCTGCTGGTCTTGGCGACCGGTGCCGGTTCGTTGATCCTGTCTCACGTCAACGATGCGGGCTTCTGGCTGGTCAAGCAGTACTTCAACATGACCGTGGCGGAAACCTTCAAGACCTGGACCGCGATGGAAACCATCCTGTCCGTGGTGGGCTTGATCTTTATCCTGCTGCTGTCGCTGGTGGTCTAAAAAACACCCCATAACAACTGTGGGAGCGAGCTTGCTCGCGATGGCGGACTGACAGTCGATACCTTCGCTGACTGTTATACCGCTATCGCGAGCAAGCTCGCTCCCACATTGGTTTCTGGCGATCAGCCTGGTTTGGTGTCAGGCGCCAGGTTTTTGTATCAACCCATCGGCCCGAAACATCCCGCGGATCCCACGGACAGCCTGGCGGATCCGGTCCTGGTTTTCGATCAGCGCAAAGCGCACGTGATCATCCCCATATTCCCCGAACCCAACCCCCGGCGAGACGCAGACCTTGGCTTCGGCCAACAGCTTCTTGGCGAACTCCAGTGAGCCCAGATGGGCATAGGCCTCGGGGATCTTGGCCCAGACGTACATCGACGCCTTGGGGTTTTCCACCATCCAGCCCAGTTCATGCAGGCCCTTGACCAGCACATTGCGCCGCTGGCGGTATTGCTCGGCGATGTCACGCACGCATTGCTGGTCGCCTTCAAGGGCGGCAATGGCGGCCACCTGCAGCGGGGTGAAGGTGCCGTAGTCGTGGTAGCTCTTGATTCGCGCCAGGGCGTTGACCAGTTCCGGGTTGCCCACCATGAAACCGATGCGCCAGCCGGCCATGTTGTAGCTCTTGGACAGGGTGAAGAACTCCACGGCAATGTCTTTCGCGCCGGGCACCTGCATGATCGACGGGGCTTTCCAGCCGTCGTAGACGATGTCGGCGTAGGCCAGGTCGTGGATCACCAGCACGTCGTACTGCTTGGCCAGGGCGATGACCCGCTCGAAGAAGTCCAGCTCCACGCACTGCGCGGTCGGGTTGGACGGAAAGCCTAAAATCATCATTTTTGGCTTGGGAATCGAGCCGCGAATGGCCCGCTCCAGTTCGTCGAAGAAATCCACACCGGGCACCAGCGGTACCGAACGTACCTGGGCGCCGGCGATTACTGCGCCGTAGATGTGGATCGGGTAGCTGGGGTTGGGCACCAGCACCGTGTCACCCTGGTCCAGGGTCGCCAGCATCAGGTGTGCCAGGCCTTCCTTGGAACCGATGGTGACGATGGCCTCGGTTTCCGGGTCGATGTCCACTTCGTAGCGATCCTTGTACCAGCGCGAAATGGCGCGGCGCAGGCGCGGGATGCCTTTGGAGGTGGAATAGCCGTGGGTGTCTTCACGCTGGGCGACGGTAACCAGTTTTTCCACGATGTGCGGGGGGGTGGCACCGTCGGGGTTACCCATGCTCAAGTCGATGATGTCTTCGCCGCGCCGACGCGCAGCCATCTTCAGCTCGGCAGTGATATTGAATACATACGGGGGGAGTCTATCGATACGCGCAAAGCGGCGCGGCGAACCTTGTTCGGCCATTGTTGCCTCGAGATACGTGAGCGCCCGGAACCGTCCGAGCGACGTTGGCCACTGCGGTGGCCTGCGGCGCAAGATAAAGGGGCAAATAGCCAATTGTCCAGTAGCGGCGCTGAACTATTTTCGATGACACTGTCGAGGCGCACGTGCGACCTTATCCACGCCTGCGGGCGCCTCAATTCGCCATAGCCAAAACTCGAACGGAATGATGATGGAATTTTCCAGCGGTTTCTTGCTGAGCCTCTCCCTGTGCCTGGACATTGGCGTGGCCAATATCGCGATGATCACCCTGGCGATGCAGCGCGGCTATTTCCAGGGCTTCGCCCTGGGCCTGGGCACTTGCGTGGGGGATCTGATCTACGCCGTCCTGGCCTTGGCCGGCATGACCGTGCTGCTGCAATACGAAGCGGTGCGCTGGGTGCTGTGGATCGGTGGTTCGGTGCTGCTGCTGTATTTCGCGGCAAAAATGATCCACTCGGCGATCTATCACAGCGCGGTGCTGGCGCAGGCGGGTGAAATTCAGGGCAATTCTTCACGGCAGGAGTTCTTTCGCGGGATTTTCCTGGCCATGTCATCGCCCAGTGCCATTCTGTGGTTCGCCGCTGTAGGCGGCACACTCATTGCTCGATCGGGCGGCGGAACCTTGCTCAGCTCGGCACTGTTCCTCAGCGGTTTTCTTTGCGCCGGGCTGCTGTGGTGCGCAGCCCTGTGCCTGGCGGCAACCCAGGGTGGCAAGTTGCTGGGGGATAAGCTGCTGCGTTATTCCTATTGGGCATCGGCGGCGATCTTCTGTTATTTCGCTGTCTATGTGATTGTTTCTGGGTACAACGAGTTTGTCGGAAAAGCCGCTACGACGGCGCTGCCTGGATTCTGATAAGCGAAACGGCCTGGCAATCACGGTTTGGCTTCTATACTGCCAAGCCCGACTTCACGTTTTCCGGAGTGTTGACGCATGGAAAAGCACGAACGCGGTAACGCAGCCGAACCACGCTTTGAACACGGACGCTTTCAGCTCATCGCCGGTTTTGGCGCCAGTTTTACCCAGGAAACCGCCCAGGACATCCCGCTGCTCTGGGAAAAGTTTTTGCCCTGGCTCGGCAAGGTGCCAGGGCAGAAAGATGAGGTGACCTACGGTGTGTGTTGCAATGCAGACGGGAAGGGCGGGTTCGACTACATCGCCGGGGTGGAAATCAGTCGGCTCGACGACCTGCCTGAACGATACCGCTGGATCGAAATCCAGCCTGGGTACTACGCGGTGTTCGAACACAAAGGCCCGTTGAAAAGCCTGCCGGACACGTTCCAGTACATCTGGAAGGTGTGGTTGCCGCGTTCCGGCCACACCGCTGCGCAGGCGCCGGAATTCGAGCGCTATAGCGAAGACTTCAATCCCAAGACTGGCGAAGGCACCTTGGAGATCTGGATACCCCTCGAGCCGAGCTGACCAACGCAGATTCCCTGTGGGAGCGAGCTTGCTCGCGATGGCTGCGGCACATTCAGCAATGTGCATGCCGAACGACCCTTTCGCGAGCAGGCTCGCTCCCGCATTGGGGCGCGTTGACCATTGAGACTCTAGAACACCAACCCCATTCGCCGCTCATAGGCAACGCGCCCCTTGTACGCCTCGCCGCTGTCGACCCAGCCCAACCGGGTGTACAAGCCAATGGCCGAATCATTATCGGCGTCGACCGAAAGCTCCAGCCCCCTGATTTCCGGCCAGATCGCGCGGGCCACGTCGGGCAGCGCCTGCAGGCAGGCCTTGCCGTACCCCTTGCCCTGGGCCCGATAGTCGACTTGCAGCGCGTGCAGGGTGGCGCTGTGCTCATTGGCCCAGGCGGGTAGTACTGGCGGGCGCTTGAGCAGCAGGAACGCCACTGGCACGTCGTCAGCCAACAGCGCGAAGCCCTTGACCCCCGGGCCAGGCCTGGACAGCAGCATATGCAGCGCACCATGGATATCGCCGGCGAACCTGACCTGTTCGGGGGTGATTTCGATGGCTTCGACCTGCTTGCGTTGAAGCGTGGTGAGCGCTTCGTAAGGTACCAACTGAGCGGTCACAAAAAACGTCCGGTGTCTGTCGACGGGATGGGCCTGGAATTCTAGCGAATTTCTTTGCTTGAATTATTTTTGTTTGGTTGTCGATTCGCCGTTTCTCCAAACGACCAAGGGTGTCTTCAACAAAAAAACGCGGAGAATCATCATGAGCACTGAAACCGAAATCCGGACCCTGATCGACACTTATCGCCAGGCGGTCATGTCCAAGGACATCGAAAAGGTCATGGCGCTTTACGATGAGCACATCGTCTCCTTCGATGCCATCCAGGCCCTGCAATTCAAGGGCAAGACCGCCTACCGCAAACACTGGCAGGACTGCATGCAAATGTGCCCCGGCCCGCACAAGTTCGATTTCCATGAACTCAAGATCACCCCTGCCGACAACATCGCCTTCGCCCATTGGCTGGCTTATTGCGGCGGCACCAACGACAAAGGTGAGGAGCAGGCCTGCTGGATGCGCGTGACGGCTTGCTACCAACGGGTAGCCGGGCACTGGAAGATCGTTCATGAGCACTGGTCCGCACCGTTCGACCCGATGGCCGGTACGACACTGTTCGACCTGCAACCCTGATCGTCGGTTTTTTCGCCAAGCGTCTTGCAGCCGTCCATAGTTGATCAGTTCGATCACGGAGCTTTCCATGAAGTATTTATGCCTTGTCTATAGCAACGAACAGCTGCTGCACAGCTCACCGGACAGCCCGGAAGATGCCGAGTGCATGGCCTATGCCGAGTCGATCCAGGGCAGCGGGCGAATGCTTGCCGCCGAGGCCTTGGAGTCGGTGCAGACCGCCACCACGGTGCGCATGCGCGGCGGTAAGTTGTCCATCACCGACGGTCCGTTCGCCGAAACCAAGGAGCAACTGGCGGGCTTCTACCTGATCGACGCCAAGGACTTGAACGAAGCCATCCAGGTCGCCGGCCACATTCCGGCAGCCCGGGTCGGCTGCGTCGAAGTCCGTCCCGTACGCCAACTGAACCCCTGAACAATAATCACAAACAGGATTCCATCCATGAACCTCAAGCCTGCGCCTTTCGAGTTATCCATCAGCCGGGTGATCGATGCCCCGCGCCAGAAGATTTTCCGTGCCTGGACCGAGCCGACCCTACTGGTCCAATGGTGGGGGCCCCACGGCATGACCACGCCGGAGTGCGAAATGGATCTTTGGGTCGGCGGCCAGTTTCGCACGCTGATGCGCGCTCCCGACGGTAGCGAATACCCGACCATGGGCGTGTTCCTGGAAATCGTCGCCCCGCGCCGTCTGGTATTTACCGATGCGTTCGTGCCCGGCTGGATACCTTCAGGCAAAGCCTTCATGACCGCCGAAGTGCTGCTTGAGGAGCAGGGCGGTAAAACCCTCTATACCGCTCGCGCCTTGCATTGGAACGAAGAAGACCGCCAGGCCCACGAGGCCATGGGCTTCCATGATGGCTGGGGGCAAAGCCTGGACCGGCTGGAAGCCCTGGTGACCCAAGGCATGCCCGACTGATGTCGGCCGAAGAGGTCAAGGCGCGGGTCGAGCAGGTGTATCGGCAAGACTCGCGACGGATCCTGGCGACGCTGATTCGTCTGCTGGGGGATTTCGACCTGGCAGAGGAAGCCTTGCACGAGGCGTTCTTCATTGCGGTCGAGCGCTGGCAACGCGACGGTGTGCCGGATAACCCGCGGGCGTGGCTGGTGTCTGCCGGGCGCTTCAAGGCCATCGACAGTTTGCGTCGACGGGCGCGATTCAACGCGGCCCAGCCGCTGCTGATCGCCCAACTGCAAGAGCTGGAGCAGAGCGATTGGAGTGACGAAGACGTGGAAGACGATCGTCTGCGGCTGATTTTCACCTGTTGCCACCCGGCCCTGGCCGCCGATGCCCAGGTGCCACTGACGCTGCGGGAAGTGTGCGATCTGACCACCGAGGAAATCGCCCGGGCGTTCCTTGCCGCCCCGGCGGCCATCGCCCAGCGCATCGTGCGGGCCAAGGCGAAAATTCGTGATGCAAAGATTCCTTATCAAGTGCCCTCCCGGGCGGAGTTGCCTGATCGACTGGACAGTGTGTTACGGGTGATTTACCTGGTATTCAACGAAGGTTATTCGGCGTCCATGGGCATTGAGCTGACCCGCGAAGAACTGACCCGCGAAGCGATCCGCCTCGGGCGACTGTTGATGGAGCTGTTGCCCGAAGCCGAGGTCATGGGCTTGCTGGCGTTGATGCTGCTGCACGAGTCCCGGCGCCGAGCGCGAACCTCCACAACCGGTGAGCTGATTCTGCTGGATGAGCAGGACCGTTCCCTGTGGGACGCCGAAATGATTGCCGAAGGTTGTGCCTTGGTGGAAGCCGCTCTGAGTACCCGACGGTTCGGGCCTTATTGCCTGCAAGCGGCGATTGCCGCGGTGCATGCCGAAGCGCCGACGGCGCAGGACACCGACTGGCCGCAGATCGTCGGGCTCTATGACGTGCTGCTGCGTGCCATGCCATCGCCGGTGATCGAACTCAATCGTGCCGCTGCCATGGCCAAACGCGATGGCCCGCAAGCAGGGTTGCGCCTGGTCGATGCGATCTTGGGGCGTGGTGAATTGCTCGACTATCACCTGGCCTACGCGGCACGGGCAGAATTCTGTCGGCAGTTGGGACGATTGGACGAGGCGAGGTCGGCGTATCGCCGTGCGCTTGAGCTGACGCAGCAATTGCCGGAACGGCGGTTTATCGAGGGGCGACTTGCGGGGTTGGCGTGATGAGCCACCAAGCGACGAACTCCCGTGGAAGCGGGCTTGTTCGCGATAGCGGTGGATCAATCACATCGATGTTGGCTGACATGCCTCCATCGCGAGCAGGCTCGCTCCCACAGGGAATAATGGTTGGCATCACATTTTTGAACAGCCGAAATCAACTGTGGGAGCGAGCTTGCTCGCGATAGCGCTGGATCAGCCAACATCGATGTTGGCTGACATGCCCTTATCGCGAGCAGGCTCGCTCCCACAGGTTTTTGTGGCTGACTGACTGGATTAATCCGCGCCAGTCAGCCCACGTTGATCAGAACTCGTGATCAGCGTTGTCCGGGTTCAGGTCGCTGATGCCCAGTTTGCCCGCAGCCTGTTCGATCGAACCGGTCTGCTTGACCAGTGCGGCGATGGCATCGCGTACGATCTGGTTACCGGCAGTGTTGCCAGCGGCGATCAGTTGGTCGTAGTGCTCACCCTTGTTGGCGTGATCGACCATGACCTGGATCTTGGCTTCGGTGTCGGCCAGATCGGCCTTGAGCGCGGTATCGGCAGCAGGGTCGGCCTTGGCCACCAGGGACGACAGGCTGGCGCCGGTCATCTTGGTACCGTCGACGCGGGTGTATTCACCCAGGTAGACGTTGCGCACGCCCTTGGCATCGTAGAAGTGCGAGTTGTGGGTGTTGTCGCTGAAGCAGTCTTGCTCGTCTTCTGGCGAGTTGGCTTCCAGGGACACCTTCATGCGTTCGCCCGCCAGTTCACCCAGGGACAGGCTACCCATGCCGAACAGCATTTTGCGCAGGCCGCTTTCGGCCGGTTCGGCTTCCAGGGTGGCGCGGTAGTTGTCAGCCACGTTCGGCTTCCAGTTGCCGACCATTTCTTCCAGGTCGCTGACCAGCAATTGGGTCACGGACTTGAGGTAGGCACGACGACGGTCGTTGTGGCCGCCCGTGGCGCCAGCGCCTTGCAGGTAGTCCGAAGCCGGGCGGTTGCCCGCGCCAGGGCCGGTGCCGTTGAGGTCCTGGCCCCACAGCAGGAATTCGATGGCGTGGTAGCCGGTGGCGACGTTCGCCTCGGAACCGCCCAGCTCGTTGAGGCTGGCGAGTTTTTCCGGGGTGATGTCTTTCACGTCGACCTTGTCTTCGCCAACCTGGACTTCGGTGTTGGCGATGATGTTGGCGGTAGCACCCGGGTTACCCAGGGCGTGCTCATAGGATTTGTCGACGTAATCGATCAGGCCTTCGTCCAGGGGCCAGGCGTTCACCTGGCCTTCCCAATCGTCGATGATGGTGTTACCGAAGCGGAACACTTCGCTCTGCAGGTAAGGCACGCGGGCGGCGACCCAGGCAGCCCGGGCGGCTTTCAGGGTCTCGGCGTTCGGCTTGGCCAGGAACGCGTCGACGGCGGTTTGCAGGGTTTTCGCGGTGGATTCGGCATCGCTGTAGACGGCATAGACGATTTCGGCGTAGTGCGCGACAACGGCCTTGGCAGCGGTTTCGTCAATTTTGCCGCTGGCAGCCGGTGCGGCCGGCGCCGCAGTGCTGGCGGCTGGCGTTGGCGCCTGCGGCGCGGCGGCCTTGTCTTTGCCTTCGCCGCAACCGGCGAGGGAAATAGCAATGGCCAGCAGACTGGCGGTGGCCAGAGGCATACGAATCATGGCGAACATCCTGCTTCGGTAATTGGATGGGACAGGCGCGAGGTGCGCAAAGCTGCGACATAATGCGAAAGATTTGCATTATGTGTAAAGGGTTGTAGCTGTAAATATTTCTTATTTAATAATTCAGATCACCGCTTTGAGCGGCGTCTGTAGGAGCTGACTCGCGAAGCGAGGCGGCGATCTTTCCCCAAGCGCTTGAGTCTCAAGGGAACAATCCTAGGATCGCAGGCTTTGCCAGCTCCTACAGAGGCGTGAAAACCAAGGGGGGGAAACTCAGATGATGGAGACCTTGCTGCGCTGCGCCTGCTTCAGATAAATGCCCAACTCCCGTGCCGGCAGCGGTTTGCTGTAGTAATAGCCCTGACCTTCGTGACAGCCCTCGGCGATGATGTAGGCCTCTTGCTCGACCGTCTCGACGCCTTCGGCGATCACCTGCATTCCCAGGCTCTTGCCCAACTGGATGATGGCCCGAACGATGGTCGCGTCGTCCTCGTCATCGAGCAGGTCCTGGACGAAGCTCTTGTCGATCTTGATCTTGTCCAGCGGCAGGCTCTTGAGGTAACTCAGGGACGAATAACCGGTCCCGAAGTCATCGATGGCGATCAGCGCGCCGGAGCGGCGCAGGCTCAGCAAGTGCTGGGCGGCGGTGGTGATATCTTCCATCAGGCCGGTTTCGGTGACTTCCAGCTCCAGGCTGCGCGGCGGCAAACGGTACATCTGCAAGAGATTGTTCACCACCCGCGGCAGTTCGGCGTGGTGCAGTTGCACCGTCGACAGGTTGACCGCCATGCGCAGGTCGACGAAGCCCTGGTCGTGCCATTCGCGTAACTGTTTGCAGGCCTGGTCCAGTACCCATTCACCGATGGCGATGATGGTGCCGTTCTGCTCGGCCAGGGGAATGAACAGGTCCGGCGGCACGAGGCCGTGTTCGGGATGATGCCAGCGGATCAGGGCTTCGATGCCCACCACGCGCAGGTCGCGGTAGCTGATTTGCGGTTGGTAGACCAGCGTGAACTGTTCACGGGCCAGGGCCTCGCGCAGGTCTTTCTCCAATTCGCGACGGCGGCGCATTTCACTGTCGACGCTGGCAATGTAGAACTGGTAGCGATTGCGCGAGCGGGCCTTGGCCAGGGTCATGGTCTGCTCGGCTTTCTGCAACAGCTTCTCGGTGCTGTCGCCGTCTTCAGGGAAGAGAGTGATGCCAATGGTGGCCCGCAGGCGGATTTGCTGATCGTCGATGACGAACGGCGCCTCCAGGTCATCCAGGATGCTTTGGGCCAGCTCGGCGGCTTCATAAGGCTGCTCGATGTCGGCCTGGACCAGGGCGAACTGGTCGCCTCCCAGTCGCGCCAGGGCACCGAGACGTCCGCTATGGGCCCGCAACCGGTCCGCCAGGGCCAGCAGCAACTGGTCGCCGGTCTGATAGCTGAACTGTTCGTTGATGCCCTTGAAATCATCCAGCCCTACACACAGCACCGCCACCCGCCGTTGCAGGCGTCCGGCGTCCACCAGGATCTTGTCCAGTTGCTGTTGCAACTGTTGACGGTTTGGCAGGCCGGTGAGGAAGTCGTATTGAGCCATGCGCAGCAGGCTGTTTTCCGCTTCGTGGCGCAGGTGCGTGTTGCGCTCGATGGATTCGAGCAGCTGGTTGGCGGTATTGATCCACAGGCCCAGCTCGTTTCTCTCGTGCCCTTTGAGCTGCGGGATCTTGTGCTCGCTGGGGCGGTCGGGATTGATTTCGGTCAGGTGTTCAATGATTCGCGACAGCGGCTTGGTCAGCATCCAGTGGTAGACCAGGTACAGGACCAGGCCCATGGCCAGGGCTCGTAGCATCCCGGATATGAAGATGATCACGGAGTTGACGATGAAACTCTGGCCGTAGGTGGCGGTGTCGAGGGTAATGCTCAGGTCGCCGTAATATTCACTGTAGGGGCCGCGTCCCACCAATTGCGTGGTGAACGTGCGCTCCTTGCCCAGGATCAGGTCGGTCAGCCAGCGGCTTTCGGACTTCTGCAAGGGGCGGGTCTTTTCGGCGAGCATGGTTTCGCGAGGGTGGCCGATGGAGGCCATGCGCACGGCGTCGTCCTGGAACAGTCCCTCGATCACTTGCATGCCCATTTCCCGGTCCAGGCTGTAGACAGCTTGGGTCGAAGGGTCGCGGAACATATCGAGAATCCGCTGGGCGTCGCTGGCCACGGCCCGGTCGGTTTTGTAGGCATCGAACACGATCTGCGCACAGCTCAAGACCATGCCAACGATCAATGCCGAGAGGAGCACGACCCGGAGCAACTTCACAGACAAGCTGTTCTTGAGTTCCAGCTTCAAAGAGGGGTTCCTTGTTCCGTGCGGGTAGCGTCAAGTTGCCATGAGTATTGGCAATCCTGTGATGTCAGTCAAAGGGACAATCAAACACAAGGGTTTTCGTCTGATGCCTGGCTGATCCACAGTTTTTTCCGAGCTATTGCTCTACGGTCATTATGTCGGTTGGGAAGGGCCGCAACTTGAGGCCTGGCGGGATTTTTTGTTGGGTTTCAGATGTGAGGCCATGCTTCGGAATCGATGGTCGACCACGGGGTATAAGGTAAAAAAAACCCGGCAAGGCGCCGGGTTCTTTTGTCTGGCATCGGGACTTAAGCGGTGAAGGTCTTGCCTTCGAACTGCTCGGCCACGAATTTCCAGTTGACCAGGTTCCAGAACGCTTCGACGTATTTTGGACGAAGGTTACGGTAGTCGATGTAATAAGCGTGTTCCCACACGTCGCAGGTCAGCAGCGGGGTGTCGCCGCTGGTCAGCGGGTTGCCGGCGCCAATGGTGCTGGCCAGGGCCAGGGAACCGTCAGCTTTCTTCACCAGCCAGCCCCAGCCGGAACCGAAGGTGCCGATGGAGGTTTTGCTGAACTCTTCCTTGAACTTGTCGAACGAACCGAAGGCGTTGTTGATGGCTTCAGCCAGTGCGCCGGTTGGTTGACCGCCAGCGTTTGGCGCCAGGCAGTTCCAGTAGAAGGTGTGGTTCCAGACCTGAGCGGCGTTGTTGAAGATACCGCCCGAGGAAGTCTTGACGATTTCTTCCAGGGTCTTGCCTTCGAACTCGGTGCCAGGCACCAGGTTGTTCAGGTTCACGACGTAGGTGTTGTGGTGCTTGTCGTGGTGAAACTCCAGAGTTTCTTTGGAGATGTGCGGCGCCAGTGCGTCGTGTGGATAGGGCAGCGGCGGCAATTCGAAAGCCATGGTGATTCTCCTAATCAGGTCAGTTGCGGTGAGCGCAAGGCCGATCACGGGCGGCCAGACTAGCGCCGGGGAGTTTGTACTCTTTGCGGCGCAGGAGTCGGATCATAGCACCGGGGGTGCGGCATAACCACGCAACAACTGTGTGGGATAGAGGTTCCAGAGCGGTTTGGAATAATCAACCCGAGACGATCAACTGCAGCGCGACGGTAAACATCATCACCGCCACCAGTACGTCCAGTATCCGCCAGGTGCTTGGCCGGGCCAGCCACGGAGCCAGCCATGCGGCGCCAAGGGCGAGGGTGAAGAACCACAGCAGCGAGGCGCTGGCCGCACCGACGACATAAGCCCCAGGCACGCTTTGCTGGGCACCGAGGGAACCGATCAGCAGCACGGTGTCCAGGTACACATGAGGATTGAGGAGCGTCACCGCCAGTGCGCTGAGCAGTACTGCCCGTAGCGAGCGCACGACCTGTTTTCCGTCCTGTTGCAAGCTCTGATTCGAACAGGCCCGACGCAGCGCCAGGCTGCCATACCAGAGCAGGAATGCCGCGCCGCCCCAGCGTGCGATCGACAGCAGCAACGGGCTCTGAGCCAGCAGGGTCGCCAGCCCGAACACGCCGGCGGCCACCAACAGCGCATCAAAGGTGACGCACAGTGCGGCCACCGGCAGGTGATGCTCGCGGCGCAGGCTCTGTGCTAGCACAAACGCGTTCTGCGCGCCGATAGCCATGATCAGTCCAAGTGCCACCAGCAGTCCGTTAACGTAGCTTTGCCACATGTTTTTTACTCCCCCGTCGATGCTTGAATGCTGGTCATTCTCTGGTGGGAAGCTGTATAAGAAAAACCAATCCTGCTGATTGCTCATTAGGAAAACTGATGTTCGATTACAAATTGCTTTCCGCCCTGGCGGCGGTCGTCGAGCAAGCCGGTTTCGAGCGGGCCGCCCAGGTGCTGGGGCTGTCGCAATCGGCTATTTCCCAGCGGATCAAGCTGCTCGAGGCGCGGGTCGGTCAGCCCGTATTGGTGCGTGCTACGCCGCCTGCGCCGACCGAAATCGGTCGCCGCTTGCTCAACCATGTGCAACAGGTGCGTCTGTTGGAGCGTGACCTGCAAAGCCTGGTGCCAGCGCTGGATGAAGAGGGTTTGCCCGAACGCTTACGCATCGCCCTGAATGCCGACAGCCTGGCGACCTGGTGGGCGGCGGCTGTGGGCGATTTTTGCGCCGAGCAGCATCTGTTGCTCGACTTGGTGGTGGAAGACCAGAACGTCGGCCTCAAGCGCATGCGCGCCGGCGAAGTGGCGGCGTGCGTCTGTGCCAGTGAGCGCCCTGTGGCCGGTGCCCGCAGCGTACTACTGGGGGCCATGCGTTATCGGGCCCTGGCCAGCCCGGCGTTCATCGCCAGGCACTTCCCCGATGGGGTGCGCGCCGATCAGCTGGCCAGCACGCCGGCACTGGTATTTGGCCCGGATGATTTCCTGCAGCACCGCTACCTTGCGTCCTTGGGGGTGGAGGGCGGTTTCGAACACCACCTGTGCCCGTCGTCCGAAGGATTTATCCGTCTTGCTGAGGTCGGACTCGGCTGGGGGCTGGCGCCGGAGCTGCAAGTGCGTGGGCAACTGGAGCGAGGCGAACTGGTGGAACTGTTGGCAGATAAACCGATTGATGTGCCGCTGTACTGGCATTATTGGCGCAATGGCGGGCAGTTGCTCGGTTTATTGACCGAACAGTTGATCCGCTCCTCCCGGCAATGGCTGGTGCCTTGGGAGCCGCAATAGACGTCAAGCTGCAGGTAATAAGCAGCGCACAGATTAATTTGCAGGTTGTAGCTTGAGGCTCGTAACTGCACTTCTTAGGAGCATTCATGAAAATTCTGGTCACCGGCGCGAGCGGCTTCATTGGCGGGCGCTTTGCGCGTTTCGCCCTGGAGCAGGGCCTGGATGTACGGGTCAACGGTCGCCGGGCCGAGAGCGTGGAGCATCTGGTGCGTCGCGGTGCGCAGTTCATGCAGGGGGATCTGAGCGATCCGTTGCTGGCTCGCGATCTGTGCCTGGACGTTGATGCCGTGGTGCATTGCGCCGGTGCCGTGGGGCTTTGGGGGCGCTATCAGGATTTTCACCAGGGCAATGTCCAGGTCACGGAAAATATCGTCGAGGCTTGTCTCAAACAGAAGGTCCGGCGCCTGGTTCATTTGTCGTCGCCCTCCATTTACTTTGATGGCCGTGACCACCTCGGGCTGACGGAAGAACAAGTACCCAAGCGCTTCAAGCATCCTTACGCCGCGACCAAGTACCTGGCCGAGCAGAAGGTCTTCGGTGCCCAGGAGTTTGGCCTTGAAGTGCTGGCCCTGCGCCCGCGTTTCGTAACCGGTGCCGGCGACATGAGCATTTTCCCGCGCTTGTTGAAAATGCAGCGCAAGGGCCGACTGGCCATTGTCGGCAACGGGTTGAACAAAGTGGACTTCACCAGTGTGCAGAACCTCAACGAAGCGCTGTTCAGCGGCTTGCTGGCCACGGGTGCCGCCTTGGGCAAGGCCTACAACATCAGCAACGGGGTGCCGGTTCCGTTGTGGGATGTGGTCAATTACGTGATGCGACAGATGGAAGTCCCACAGGTCAGGCGTTATCGTTCCTACGGCTTGGCCTACAGCATCGCCGCCCTGAACGAGGGGTTCTGCAAAGTATGGCCAGGTCGCCCCGAACCGACGCTGACGCGTCTGGGCATGCAGGTCATGAACAAAAATTTCACCCTGGACATCAGCCGGGCCCGGCATTATCTCGACTACGATCCACAGGTCAGCTTGTGGGCCGCCCTCGATGAATTCTGCGCCTGGTGGAGGGTCCAAAATGCCCACTGATCGGTCCGTCATGAACCGAGTGCCATGTTCGGGGTCAATCGGTGCGGCGGGCGAGGGGGTTATACTCGCCGCATCAAGCCATCACCGGTTTCCCAAAGGTTGAACCCATGCCCATGCGTAACGATGCCAACGACGACTTCGATGATGTACCGAGCCTGCGGATGCGAGCCGACATTCCCGATGACGATGACTTTTTGCCCAACCGCCAGCCTCATGTGCAAGCGCGCCCGGCGCCCGTTGCCGCGGCGAAGGTCAAGGGGCCCAGCACCGGGCCACTGTGGGCATTGGTCGGCGCATTGCTGTGTGCGTTCGGTTTCCTGGCCTGGTGGAGCTTCCAGCAGATTTCGCTGATGGAACAGCAACTGGTAGCCACCCAGGAAAGCTTCGCCCGGATCAGTGAGGATGCGGCGGGACGCTTGCAGGACATTTCCGGCAAGGTCGTTGCTGGCCAGTCCAATGTGATGAGCGACAGTGAAGCCTTGAAATTGCAGATCAAACAGCTGGACAACAAGCTGCAGGATCAAGCTCGGCAATTCGACAGCAAATTGCTGGAGCAGCACAAACAGCTGCAAGGCGCGTTCGGTCCGTCCGCCGACCTGGACAAGGAGCTGGCCCAGCTCATTGCCCAGACCACTGAACAGCAGAACGCCAGCACTCAGTTGCAAGCTTCCAATAAGGACCTCCAAGCCCAGGTCAAGGCGCTGGCGGCGGAAGTTTCCGTCCTGAAAAACCAGGGCGAGAGTGGTGCCCTGGATGCCCAGCTCAAGAGCATCGGTGCCGACATCACCGCCCTGAAAAGAGCCACCTCCAACTCTGCCATCGACCGCCTGGAGCAGGAAGTGATCGTGCTCAAGAGCCAGCAGGACAAGGGCGGCAACACGGCCGAGTTCGACGCCTTCCGTGGTCAGGTCACCCGCAACATCAATACCCTGCAATCGCAGATCCAGTATTTGCAGCAGCAGTTGAGCAGCCGGGCTCAATGACATACCTGTGGATAGCGGTCTAACGCTCGCTGAAGGTGGTGATTGACGGTCGGCTATCGCGAGCAGGCTCGCTCCCACATTTGATCTTTGATAACTCAAGATTTGGGTTCGCTGAAGATCCAGTGTGGGAGCGAGCCTGCTCGTGATGGCGGCCTGACAGTCAGATATGGGCTGAGCTCACTCGATTTTCCATATGCCGCGCGCCAGCAATCCCCTGAATGCTCCCACATCACCCCACGCCGTCTACGCTCTTGAAACACCAACAAGAACGAGGGGCGCACGTATGGGGTTTTTGCATAAGATGGCCTGGCTAGGTGCAATGCTTGTGCTGGGGTTGGCACCGGTTCACGCCGCGACACCTGACGATGGCCAGGCGGCCCGGGCACTGCTGGAAAAGGCCCTGGCCTATTACCACGACAACGGTGACAAAGCGTTTGCCGCCTTCAGCCGCCAAGGGGAGTTCGTCGACAAGGACCGCTACGTGTTCGTGGTGGATACCCAGGGTGTCATGCTCGCCAGCGGCGGTCCCTCTTCGGCGTTGATAGGTCGAGACGTCTCCGAGGTGCTGGGGCCGGACTTGCGCAAAGCCTTCAAGGACGCCCTGAAAACCCCTGAAGCCAGTGGCATCCAGCAGGCCGAGTATCGCTGGCAGAACTGGGCCGACGGCAAGGTCGAGCGCAAGCATGTGTATTTCCAGCGGGTCGGTGAACGGATCCTGGCCGTCGGCTACTACTTGCCACGGGCCTCAGCCGAACAGGCCAGGGCGCTGTTGGGCAAGGCTTCGAGCGACTTGTCGAAGAACGAGAAGGCCACGCTGACCGCAATCAATTCCCTCAAGGGCGGTTACCTGCAGGATGACCTGTATGTCTTCGTCGTAGACCTCAATACCCGGCGCTATGTCGGCCACGGCACCAACCTGCGGTTGATCAATACCGATTTCGCCAAGGTCAAGGACCCGGATGGCAAGCCGGTGGGCGAGCCGATCCTGGCCATGATCGGCAAACAGGATGAGGGGGAGTACGAGTATCGCTGGAAGAACCCGGTGACCGGCAAGGTCGAGGACAAGCACGCTTACTTGAAGAAAGTCGGGCATTTTTTAGTGGCGGTGGGGTATTACAGCCCTTGAGCCTGACACTGAGGCGCGTGTACTTGTGGCGAGGGGATGAATCCCCTCGCCACAGTTGTCCATGTCCCCGGCCTAAACAGTTCTGTGTTCGGCAGCTTTCCACAAAAAAGCCCGCATCGCTGCGGGCCTCTTGTTAGGTTGCCAAGGCAATCAGCCCGCCACCAATACCCGAATCGCTTCCAAGCGCAGCGCCGCCTTCTCAAGCATTGCCAGGCCTTGCTCGCGCTGTTGGCGCAGGGCCACCAGTTCGCTGTCGCGCACAGTCGGGTTGACCGCTTGCAGGGCGGTCAGGCGCGCCAGTTCTTCGTCGGTGTCAGCGGCCAGGCGACGCTGGGCCTCGGCCACGCGTTCAGCGTGACGCGGGGCGATCTTTTCCTCACCAGCATTGATCCGTGGCGTGAGCTGATCGCGCTGGGCCTGGATGAACTTGTTGGCGCTGGCACGGGGCACGCTTTCGAGTTGGTCGTTCAGGGTTTCGAACGAGACCCGGGCGGCCAGGTCGTTGCCGTTGGCGTCCAGCAGGCAGCGCAGAGCGGCCGGTGGCAGGTAGCGGCCCAGTTGCAGTGAGCGTGGGGCTACCACTTCACTGACGTAGAGCAGTTCCAGCAACACGGTGCCCGGCTTGAGGGCCTTGTTCTTGATCAGCGCCACGGCGGTGTTGCCCATGGAACCGGACAGCACCAGGTCCATGCCGCCCTGCACCATCGGGTGCTCCCAGGTGATGAACTGCATGTCTTCGCGAGACAGTGCCTGGTTGCGGTCGTAGGTAATGGTCACGCCTTCGTCGTCGCCCAGCGGGAAGCTGGCGTCGAGCATTTTTTCGCTCGGCTTGAGGATCAGCGCGTTTTCCGAATGGTCCTCGCTGTCGATGCCGAAGGCGTCGAACAGGGTTTCCATGTAGATCGGCAGGGCGAACTGGTCGTCCTGCTCGAGAATCGCCTCCACCAGTGCATCGCCTTCACCCGCACCGCCGGAGTTGAGCTCCAGCAGACGGTCGCGACCGGTGTGCAGCTCGGCTTCCAGGCGTTCGCGTTCGGTGCGGGCTTCGTCGATCAGCGCTTGCCACTGGCCATCGTCGGCTTCTTCCAGCAGCGGCAGCAGGCGTGGGCCGAACTGATGCTGCAAGGCGTTGCCGGTCGGGCAGGTGTTGAGGAAGGCGTTCAGGGCTTCGTGATACCACTGGAACAAGCGCGCTTGGGGGCTGGTTTCCAGGTAAGGCACATGCAGTTCGATGGTGTGTTTCTGGCCGATTCGGTCCAGACGGCCGATGCGCTGCTCCAGCAAGTCCGGGTGGGACGGCAGGTCGAACAGCACCAAGTGATGGGCGAACTGGAAGTTGCGGCCTTCACTGCCGATTTCCGAGCAGATCAGCACCTGGGCGCCGAATTCTTCGTCAGCGAAATAGGCTGCCGCGCGGTCGCGCTCCAGGATGTTCATGCCTTCATGGAACACCGTGGCCGGGATGCCGGAACGCACGCGCAGGGCGTCTTCCAGGTCCATGGCGGTTTCGGCATGGGCGCAGATCACCAGCACTTTGGTGCGCTTGAGCATCTTCAGGGTGTCGATCAGCCACTCGACCCGCGGGTCGAAACGCCACCAGCGTTCTTCTTCGCTGGCGTCCGGCTGGGCCTGGAAGCTGACTTCCGGGTACAGCTCGGCGTGATCGCCCAACGGTAGCTCGAGGTATTCATCCGGGCATGGCAGCGGGTAGGCGTGCAGCTTGCGCTCCGGGAAGCCTTGCACCGCGGCCCGGGTATTGCGAAACAGCACGCGGCCAGTGCCATGGCGGTCCAGCAGTTCGCGGACCAGGCGGGCGCTGGCTTCGACATCGCCGTCGTTGACGGCAGTCAGCAACGCTTCGCCTTCGTTGCCCAGGAAGCCGTGGATGGTCTTGTGGGCTTCGGGCGAGAGACGGCCCTTGTCCAACAACTCCTGCACGGCTTCGGCCACCGGGCGATAATTTTCGCTCTCGGCACGGAAGGCCTGCAGGTCATGGAAGCGGTTCGGGTCCAGCAGGCGCAGACGGGCGAAGTGGCTGTCCTGGCCCAGTTGTTCCGGGGTTGCGGTTAGCAGCAGCACGCCGGGGATCGTCTCGGCAAGCTGTTCGACCAGGGCGTATTGCGGGCTGACCTGATCCTCGTGCCAAACCAGGTGGTGGGCTTCGTCGACCACCATCAGGTCCCAGCCGGCGGCGAACAGCGCGTCCTGGGCCTTCTCGTCGTCCACCAGCCACTCCAGCGCCACCAGGGCCAACTGGGTGTCTTCGAACGGGTTGCTGGCATCGCTTTCGATGAAGCGTTCTTCGTCGAACAGCGCGACTTGCAGGTTGAACCGCCGACGCATTTCCACCAGCCACTGATGCTGAAGGTTTTCCGGCACCAGGATCAGTACGCGATTGGCGCGGCCGGACAGCAGTTGGCGGTGGATCACCAGGCCGGCTTCGATGGTCTTGCCCAAGCCGACTTCGTCCGCCAGCAACACCCGCGGTGCAATGCGGTCGGCCACTTCACGGGCAATGTGCAACTGGTGGGCGATCGGCTGGGCACGGACACCACCCAGGCCCCAGAGCGAAGACTGCAACTGGCGGCTGGTGTGTTCCAAGGTGTGGTAGCGCAGGGAAAACCAGGCCAGTGGGTCGATCTGGCCGGCGAACAGACGGTCGCTGGCCAGGCGGAACTGGATAAAGTTCGAGAGCTGGGTTTCCGGCAGGGTGACGACTTCGTTCTGCCCGTTGAGACCGTGGTAGACCAGCAGCCCGTCGACATCATCGACTTCGCGCACGGTCATTTTCCAGCCTTCGAAGTGAGTGATCACATCGCCCGGCGAAAACCGTACACGGGTGAGGGGCGCATTCCGTAGCGCGTACTGGCGAGTGTCGCCAGTGGCCGGGTAGAGCACGGTCAACAAGCGGCCGTCCTGTGCCAGAACGGTGCCTAAACCCAGCTCGGCTTCGCTGTCACTGATCCAGCGTTGCCCCGGTTGATACTGCTGCGCCATGCTGCCTGACTCCCGCCTTGAAAAAGCCGGTTATCTTAACGGAATGATCCCTCAGACCAAAGGATTTACGTACGCACTATGCTGGCATAGGGGCTGATTCGTCACCCGGTGGCACGGAACTTAAGTTTGTTCAGCGATCAAACAAGCTCGGCCCTGGCTATTGCTGCAATGCCAACTGGGTCACAAGTTTCAGACCGGCGGTTCAAGTCGCCATTACTGCAGCCGACAACCTGAAGACAGGAGACCTTTATGTTGCCACCCATGCTTCCTTTGAGCGCCGTCCCCATTACGGCTCAACAGGATCCGATCCGCCAGCGACCGGATATACCGCCCGTGGTCCCGGTGCAGCAAAGCTCCAATGAAAGCACTATCGACCTGCAAAATCGTGATCCAGAAGAGGCCGCGCTGCTGCTGCGCGAGGAACAGCGTCGTCGACAGGAGCGCGACAAGCGCCACCGCGAAGCCGATGAGGACCCCGAAGAGCACCTGGCCGTACCGGGTACCGAACTCAATGCCGATAACACCGTACCGGTGGTGCCGCTGATGGAAGAAGAGTCGCGCCAGGGCCTGTGGGTCGATATCCAGATCTGATTCAGGCGTTTGCCGACGTACGCAGGCTGGTCAACGTCGTCAACAGCCCGCATCATGGGCGCATCCGCACTTCACTGCACGATGCCGACACGCCATGAGCCAAGACGACAAACTGATCGACCTCAACGCTGAGCGCGCCAAGCGCGTTCACGACCTCAACGAAAAACGCCTCAACGAAGTCCGCCTGGCTTTCGAGCAAGCGATGCCTTTGGGCAAACCCAAGAAAAAGTCGAAAAACAAACCGAAAAAACGCTGAACCCCCCTCGATCCATTGATGCAGATCAGTTATTCCCCCACCTTTGCGCCCCGTTGCGGGCGTTATTGACCCCGGTCAATTTTCATCCAGGCCTGATTGGTTAACTTGAACCCATCGCAACAGGGGCAAGACCAGGAGGCTAGTCATGTTTTTCGATAATGTGGTGTTTGCCGGAGTGTTGACGGTCGGCCTCATGTTCGTATTTTTCGCGGTTTTTGGATTATTTATCTGGAGAGACGCGCACAAGCGCAAAAAGCCGTAGGTCTTTCCAGCGACAACGAGCACGCAAGGCATTTTGGGCGACTTCGGTCGCCCTTTTTTTTTGCGATTTTTTCTGTTCCACATAAAACCATGTGGGAGCGAGCTTGCTCGCGATGGCGTCAGTCAGCCAATGTATATAGTGGCTGACACGCCGCTATCGCGAGCAAGCTCGCTCCCACAGTTGTCGGGTGTTTGGGCAAAAAAAAGGTGCGACCCGCAAGGATCGCACCTTCTTTGTAAACCGTGGGAATCAGCTACCCAGGGCTTTGGACGCCAGCCAGAACAACCCGGCCGACAGTGCCACCGTTGCCGGCAGGGTCAGCACCCAGGCCAGCAGGATGTTACGCACGGTGCCACCTTGCAGGCCGCTCTTGTTGGCGACCATGGTGCCGGCCACGCCCGAGGACAGTACGTGGGTGGTGGAGACCGGCAGGCTGAAAATGTTCGCCATGCCGATCATGCACGCGGTGGTGATCTGGGCTGACATGCCCTGGGCGTAGGTCATGCCTTGCTTGCCGATCTTCTCACCGATGGTGAGCACCACACGCTTCCAGCCGACCATGGTGCCCAGGCCCAGCGCCAGGGCGACCGCCAGGATCACCCAGAACGGGGCGTATTCGGTGGTGCCGGTCAGGTCCTTGCGCAGCTTGTTCAGGTCGTCTTTCTCACGGGCGGCCAGGCCTGGCAACTTGCCGACTTTCTTCGCTGTGTCGTCCAGGCAGAGCAGGTAGCGACGTACTTCGATACGGCTTTCCGAAGGCAGCGAATGGTAATCCGCCACACCTTTGAGGGTGCTGAGCAGGGCGTCAATGGTGGGTTCGGTCTGCTGCGGGTTGCAACGGAATTTTTCCGGCAGATCGCCTTCCACGCTTTTGCCCAACGCCAGGAATTCACCCAGCGATTCGCTGTTGCGCTGGTAGAACTGGCTCAGGTGCAAGGTCGCATCGCGGGTTCGCTCGATCTGATAGGTGGTGCTGCTCAGGTCGAGTACGAACTGTGAAGGCACGATACCGATCAGCACCAGCATGATCAGGCCGATGCCTTTCTGACCATCGTTGGAGCCGTGGACGAAGCTGACGGCCATGGCCGAGATCACCAGCACCAGGCGGTTCCAGAACGGCGGGTGCTTTTTATCGTCGATCTTGCGGCGCTGTTCCGGCGTCTTGTGCATCTTCGACAGCGGGCGCCACCATTTCAGGCCGATCAGCACCAGGGCGGCAATCAGGAAACCGGCCATTGGCGAGAACACCAGGGAGGCACCGATATCGATCGCCTTCTGCCAATTCACCCCGTCGGCCAACGGAATATCGTTGATCAACGCATTGGCCAGGCCGACCCCGAGAATCGAGCCGATCAGCGTGTGGGAACTGGAAGCCGGGATACCGAAGTACCAAGTGCCCAGGTTCCAGGTGATGGCCGCTGCGAGCAGCGAAAACACCATGGCCAGCCCGTGTCCGGTGTTCACATTGATCAGCAGCTCCACGGGTAGCAGATGGACGATGGCATACGCCACTCCCACGCCACCCAGCAGTACACCGAGGAAATTGAACACACCGGAAAAGAACACCGCCAGATGAGGCGGCATGGCTTTGGTGTAGATAACAGTGGCAACCGCGTTAGCGGTGTCATGAAAGCCGTTGATGAACTCGAAGGCGAGGACAAAAGCCAGGGCGAGCAAGAGGCTCACAAGCACCCAAGCATCCAGTCCGCTGAATAAATCGATCATGAAGGTTTTCTGACCCGGTCGTAAGGGGGCGCGATTATGCCAGAAAACCATGGCAATCGATGCATTGCCTGCTCATCGGTAACATTCTTCAACGAAATAATTTGTAAGAAGCCCTCTGGACCGAGGTTCTCGGAGGGGCTTGCAACCCATTGATTCCGGGGTGGAAAGCGCGAACGGCAAGATCGTCCCGAAGCTGGTGGAGGCCTCAGGTGGTTGTATGAAATATCTGAAAAAAGTTCGGCAATGACCATTCCTCGACCATTGACGGAGGAGAGGGCGGCCCGCTCATGACGGGCGTCCAGTCTCGGCTTCCGGCCAGGGTGTTGGCCGGATACCGCTTCACAAGAACATCAAGCCTAAAGCGTCACTGCTCTTCGGCTTTAAGTTCTTTTTCCATTTTCTGAAGTTCCTGGGTGAATGCCTGGTCCTGAACGGTGGCGCGTTTACGCCAGGGTTTGCGTTCTGGTTCAGGCTGCGCGGCGTAGGTGGTGACTTCCCCGCCGTAAACTTCCTTGTAACGTTGTTCCTGGCGCTCAAGTTCCGCGCGCAGTTCGTCTTTCGTCACAGTTTTACCTAATAAATTGAAATGCATCCGGTGATACGCACTGCATGGTAGACACGCAGACGGCCACGGCACCAGAGCTGACAGCTGACGTAGCATCAGGGCTTCGTGTTGTTGCCAATACAGGGGAAGCGGCCTTTAAGGGGCTTCGGGCACCTGTTGCTGACACTGCGGGATAAGCGCAGTGCCTGCGGACGAGAACGGTCGATTGGCCGTTGCGTCACTGAAGTGCATTATAGCGGTCCACTTGAAGAACACTACCGGGAAAAACTAAAAGTATCCGTTGTTGTGTGAATCCATGTTTTGTATGCGCAACTTATGGCCGTTAGGTTACAGGACCTATCCGACAAGTGCCGGTATGCTGACGCCATCAAAGGTGACAAGTTCAATATCCGGTGCACTGTGTTCAAGTCAAACCGCCTGGAAGATCTTCAACTTTTTATCGAGTCGTCTCGGCAGGCGATGTGGATTGTTACGCAGATCAGCCTGATTGCGATTATCGGTTGCTGGTTCGATAATCGAACGATCTTGGCGGCCAAGCCCTTGTCTGTCCATTGGGCAACCGCTTGTAATAGCCGTCATTCGCCGGGAAGGACCAGACATGAACGACCAACTGCGCAACGCCTTCGCATCAGTAGCGCCTCCAATCGTCGCCTCGCCGGCCAAGCGAATCCAGGCCCTGACCGGTGACCCGGACTTCATGACGTCCCTGGCCCGGGGGCTGGCGGTGGTCCAGGCGTTCCAGGAGCGCAAGCGGCACCTGACGATCGCCCAGATCAGCCACCGCACGGAAATCCCCCGCGCCGCCGTCAGGCGTTGCCTGCATACCTTGATCAAGCTCGGCTACGCCACGACTGACGGACGAACCTATTCTCTGTTGCCCAAAGTGCTGACCCTCGGTCACGCTTATCTGTCATCGACACCCTTGGCCGTTTCTGCCCAGCCGTACCTGGACCGCATGAGCGAACAGTTGCATGAGGCTTGCAACATGGCGACGCTCGAAGGCGACGATATCCTCTATATCGCCCGATCGGCCACCACCCAGCGACTGATTTCCGTGGACCTCTCGGTCGGCGGGCGCCTGCCGGCCTATTGCACGTCAATGGGCAGGATACTTCTGGCCGCCCTGGACGACGCCTCGCTGCGTGATTACCTCGACCACGCTGACTTGCAGGCCAAGACCAGTCGGACCCTGCACACGCCCGAGGCATTGCTCGAATGCCTGCAACAAGTCCGGCAGCAAGGCTGGTGCATCGTCGACCAGGAACTGGAGCAGGGCCTGCGTTCGATTGCCGTGCCGGTGTATGACGCTTCCGGCCAGGTAGTGGCGGCGCTGAACGTCAGTACCCATGCCGGTCGGGTCAGCCGCAGCGAGTTGGAGCAGCGCTTCCTGCCAGGCCTGCTGGCGGCAAGCCGCGACTTGAGCGCGCAGCTGTTCACTTAAGCTGTTCGATAAACGCACAGAGTCGGCTCCGCGGAATTGACGGTGTTTGTCGCGCCTCATTAATGTCGCGCCAGCGTCATCCGGCGTGAATCGAGCCAGGCTCGACCGGATGGCGATCCCGTTCGCCTGCGTTTTTCGCGTGGAATAAAAATAAAATGAACCAGCCCCAGACCTCCGTAGGCAACTGCCTCGATGTGCAATCCTTTATCAATGCCCAGCCTATCTCGCGTTACCAGTGGCGGGTGGTGATTCTCTGCTTCCTTATTGTCTTCCTCGACGGCCTCGACACAGCGGCCATGGGCTTCATCGCCCCGGCCCTGTCCCAGGATTGGGGTATCGATCGCGCCAGTCTTGGCCCGGTGATGAGTGCCGCGCTGATCGGCATGGTCTTCGGTGCGCTGGGTTCCGGCCCCTTGGCTGACCGCTTCGGACGAAAAGTCGTACTGGTGGGCGCGGTCCTGCTGTTTGGCGCGTTCAGCCTGGCGTCGGCCTATAGCACCAGCGTCGATCAATTGTTGGTGTTGCGCTTCCTCACCGGCCTGGGGTTGGGCGCCGGAATGCCGAACGCCACCACCTTACTGTCGGAATACACCCCGGAGCGTAAGAAATCCCTGCTGGTGACCAGCATGTTCTGCGGCTTCAACCTGGGCATGGCCGGTGGCGGGTTCATCTCCGCCAAGCTGATCCCGGCGTTCGGCTGGCACAGCCTGTTGCTGATCGGCGGGATCCTGCCGTTGATCCTGGCGGTCGCTCTGTTGTTGTGGCTGCCGGAGTCGGCGCGTTATCTGGTGGTGCGCAATCGTGGCACCGACAAAGTGCGCAAGGCCCTGGCGCCGATTGACCCGGCCGCCATCGCCCAAGCAGCGAGCTTCAGCGTGCCGGAACAGAAAACCGTGAAGGCCCGCAACGTGCTGGCAGTGATCTTCTCCGGCACCTACAGCGCCGGTACCTTGTTGCTGTGGCTGACCTATTTCATGGGCCTGGTGATTGTTTACCTACTGACCAGCTGGCTGCCGACCCTGATGCGCGACAGCGGCGCGAGCATGGAGCAGGCGGCGTTTATCGGTGCGTTGTTCCAATTTGGTGGTGTGTTGAGCGCCGTCGGGGTGGGTTGGGCGATGGACCGGTTCAATCCGCACAAGGTCATCGGACTTTTCTATTTGATGGCCGGGATATTTGCCTACGCGGTAGGGCAGAGCCTGGGCAACATTACCTTGCTTGCCACCCTGGTGCTGGTGGCCGGCATGTGCGTCAACGGCGCGCAATCGGCGATGCCGTCCCTGGCGGCGCGTTTCTATCCAACCCAAGGGCGGGCCACGGGTGTGTCGTGGATGCTGGGCATTGGTCGTTTCGGCGCGATCCTCGGCGCCTGGATGGGCGCGACCTTGCTAGGCCTGGGCTGGAACTTCGAACAGGTCCTGACCGCCCTGGTGATCCCGGCTGCGCTGGCGACCACTGCGGTGGTGATCAAGGGCATGGTCAGCCATGCGGATGCGACCTGAGGCGGGAACATGATCCCTTGTGGGAGCGAGCTTGCTCGCGATAGCGGTGTGTCAGTCAACCTATCTGGTGCTGACTGACCGCCATCGCGAGCAAGCTCGCTCCCACAGGTGTTCTGCGTGTTCGAGGGAATCGATAGCCAAACAACAATCTGTTCGATAAACGAACACTCAGTCGATTATCGGATTGTTTGGTCTTTTTCCGCAGCTTAATCTTCAGTCACTCCGGCGCTTAACCTCGCGCCTTTTTCTTCATGTCGGTCTACTGAAAAACGGGAGCCTGCCCCATGGCTGAAATCCTTTCGCTGCACGACGCGGTGAAGCAATTCGTCAACGACGGCGATACCGTCGCGCTCGAAGGCTTTACTCACCTGATTCCGACGGCGGCGGGTCATGAAATCATTCGTCAGGGCAAGAAAGATCTGACCCTGGTTCGGATGACGCCTGACCTGATCTACGACCAGTTGATCGGCGCCGGCTGTGCTCGCAAGTTGATTTTTTCCTGGGGTGGCAACCCTGGCGTGGGTTCGTTGCACCGTCTGCGCGATGCGGTAGAGAAGCAATGGCCGCACCCTCTGGAGATCGAGGAACACAGCCACGCCGACCTGGCCAATGCCTACGTTGCCGGGGCCTCTGGCCTACCGTTCGCGGTGCTGCGGGCCTACGCCGGCTCTGACCTGCCGAAGGTCAACCCGCTGATCAAAAGCGTGACTTGTCCTTTCACCGGTGAAGTCCTGGCCGCTGTGCCTTCGGTGCGCCCGGACATCACAGTGATCCACGCCCAAAAAGCCGACCGCAAGGGCAACGTGCTGCTGTGGGGCATTCTCGGTGTGCAGAAAGAAGCGGCCCTGGCCGCCAAGCGCTGCATCGTCACTGTGGAGGAAATCGTCGACGACCTGAACGCGCCGATGAACGCCTGCGTGCTGCCGACCTGGGCCTTGAGCGCGGTCTGCCACGTCCCGGGCGGCGCGCATCCGTCCTACGCCCACGGCTACACCGAACGTGACAATCGTTTCTACCAAGCGTGGGACCCCATCGCCCGGGATCGTGAGACCTTTACCGCGTGGATCAACGAATACATCCACGGCACTAAAGACTTCAGTGAGTTCCAGGCCAGACTGGCAGCCGCTTCGGAGGCGAAATAATGACGTACTCCACCAATGAAATGATGACCGTTGCCGCGGCCCGTCGGTTGAAGAACAACGCCGTTTGCTTCGTGGGTATCGGCCTGCCGTCGAAAGCGGCCAATCTGGCACGGCTGACTTCGGCGCCGGATGTGGTCCTGATCTACGAGTCCGGTCCGATTGGTGCCAAGCCCAGCGTACTGCCGCTGTCCATCGGTGACGGTGAACTGGCGGAAACCGCGGACACTGTCGTACCCACCGGTGAGATTTTTCGCTACTGGTTGCAGGGCGGGCGCATCGACGTCGGTTTCCTCGGCGCGGCCCAGGTCGACCGGTTCGGCAACATCAACACCACGGTGGTGGGCGACTACCATCAGCCGAAAGTCCGCTTGCCGGGCGCCGGTGGCGCGCCGGAAATCGCCGGTTCGGCCAAGAGCGTATTGATCATCCTCAAGCAGTCGGCGCGTTCATTTGTCGACAAACTGGATTTCATCACCTCGGTCGGGCACGGCGAGGGCGGTGATTCCCGTAAGCGCCTGGGCCTGCCGGGTGCTGGTCCGGTGGGTATCATCACCGACCTGTGCATTATGGAACCGGAAGCCGGCACTCACGAATTCGTGGTCACTGCGCTGCACCCGGGCGTGACCCGCGAGCAAGTCATAGCCGCCACCGGATGGGCGATTCGTTTCGCCGACCAGGTGCAAACCACCGCCGAGCCGACCGAACTGGAGCTGCGCGCACTGCGCGATCTGGAGGCTCGCACTGCCAAGGCCCATGGCCAGGCACCGGGAGAAGCCTGATGCGTGACGTTTATATCTGTGATGCGATTCGAACCCCCATTGGCCGGTTCGGCGGCGGCTTGTCCGCCGTGCGCGCCGATGACCTGGCGGCCGTGCCGATCAAGGCGCTGATGGAGCGTAACCCGTCGGTGGACTGGAATGCCGTGGACGAGGTGTTCCTCGGCTGCGCCAACCAGGCTGGCGAAGACAACCGCAACGTAGCGCGTATGGCGCTGTTGCTGGCGGGCTTGCCGCAGAGCATTCCCGGCGTGACCCTCAACCGCCTCTGTGCCTCGGGTATGGACGCCATCGGTACGGCGTTCCGCGCCATCGCCAGCGGCGAAATGGAATTGGCTATCGCTGGCGGTGTGGAGTCGATGTCCCGCGCGCCGTTCGTGATGGGCAAGGCCGACGCGGCGTTCTCGCGCAACATGAAACTGGAAGACACCACCATTGGCTGGCGCTTCATCAACCCATTGATGAAAGCCCAGTACGGTATGGATGCGATGCCGCAGACAGCGGACAACGTGGCCGATGATTACGCCGTGTCTCGCGCCGACCAGGACGCTTTCGCCTTGCGCAGCCAACAGCGCACGGCGGTGGCTCAGGCCGCAGGATTTTTCGCCGAGGAAATCGTGCCGGTGCGCATCGCCCACAAGAAAGGCGAAACCGTGGTCGAGCAGGACGAACACCCTCGCGCCGACACTACGCTGGAGATCTTGAGCAAGCTCAAGCCGGTCAACGGCCCGGAGAAGACCGTTACGGCTGGCAACGCCTCGGGCGTCAACGATGGGGCGGCCGCGTTGATCCTGGCGTCCGCCGAAGCGGTCAAGAAACATGGCCTGACGCCGCGAGGCAAAGTGCTGGGCATGGCCAGTGCCGGCGTGGCTCCTCGGGTGATGGGCATCGGCCCGGTACCTGCGGTGCGCAAGCTCACTGAACGCCTGGGGCTGGCGGTCGCCGATTTCGATGTGATCGAACTCAATGAAGCTTTTGCCAGCCAAGGCTTGGCGGTGCTGCGCGAGCTGGGTCTGGCGGACGATGCGCCACAGGTCAACCCGAACGGCGGCGCCATTGCCCTCGGCCACCCGTTGGGCATGAGCGGGGCGCGGCTGGTGCTGACGGCGCTGCATCATCTGGAAAAGACCGGCGGCAAAAAAGGCCTGGCGACCATGTGTGTCGGTGTCGGCCAAGGGCTGGCGCTGGCGATCGAACGCGTCTGACCCGTCGTTCTACTAATAAGAAACCGAGGAACGCTGCATGACTGACAAGCCTGGTTATCGTCGCCCCCAAGCGGGCACTCAGCCGGAGTATTTGCACCCACCGTACCAGTCCACCAACCTGCGCTCGCCGTCCAAGCCGTTGGTGTATCTGCCTCACTCGCTGTCGGAAATCACCGGTCCGACCATAGGCGCCGACCGCGTGCAGGAAAAGGACAACGACCTGACCGCCCAGCATGCCGGCGAGCCACAGGGGGAGCGGATCATTATCCACGGACGCGTGCTGGATGAGCACGGTCAGCCCGTGCCGGGCATCCTGGTGGAGATCTGGCAGGCCAACGCCGCCGGGCGCTACAACCATGACCGCGACAACCACGACGCGCCGCTGGACCCGAACTTCACTGGCACCGGCCGTACCGTCACCGATGCTGACGGTTGGTATCAGTTCCAGACCATCAAGCCCGGCGCCTATCCGTGGGGCAACCATCACAATGCCTGGCGCCCAGCGCATATCCATTTCTCGCTGTTCGGGCCGAGTATTCTGACGCGCCTGGTGACGCAGATGTATTTCCCCGGGGACCCGCTGCTGGCTTACGACCCGATCTACAACTGCGTACCGGACACTCGCGCCAAGGAACGCCTGATCGCCAGTTTCGACTTGGAAAAAACCGTCCCTCATTACGCCCTCGGTTATCGCTGGGACATCGTTTTGCGCGGCCGCGATGCCACGCCGATGGAGAAATAAGATGACGCTTACCGCCACCACGTCCCACACCGTTGGCCCCTATTACCACATTGGCCTGACCTGGCTGAACCGCGAAGACCTGACCGTCGCCCAAACCCTTGGCCAGCGCGTGGCGATCACCGGGCAGGTAATCGACGGCAATGGCCAGTTCGTCAACGACGCCATGCTGGAAGTCTGGCAGGCCAACGCCGCCGGTAAATACGCCCACCCTGAAGACGATCAGGACAAACCCCTGGATCCGAACTTCGAAGGCTTCGGCCGGGTGCCGGTGGACGCCGAAGGGCGCTTTCGGTTCACCACCATCAAGCCGGGCACCGTGCCGGGACTGGGTGGCACGACCCAGGCACCGCACCTGGTGGTGCTGGTGTTTGCCCGCGGGCTGGTCAAGCATCTGCTGACACGCATTTACTTCGATGGCGAACAGGCCAACGAAAGCGACCCGCTGCTGGCCTGTGTGCCTGAGGAACGTCGCGCCACTATTGTGAGCAAGCCCGATGCTTCGGGTGTGTATCAGTGGAACGTGGTCCTGCAGGGCACCGATGCCGAGACGGTGTTCTTCGATTATTGAGTGATTACACCTGTGGGAGCGAGTTTGCTCGCGATAGCGGTGGGTCAGCTTGCATCCATTTTGAATAGCTGCCTTCATCGCGAGCAGGCTCGCTCCCACATGGCTGCGCCACAGGCAACACAAACTGTGGAACGGGGCTGTTACGAAGTGTGTCTAGACTTTGTTAAGTCCCCAACGAGTGAGTAACCCATGGCTATCCCAATCAGTCACTACACCGGCGAAGAACGCAGCAAACGCATCTTCGCCATCGTCGGCGCCTCATCCGGTAACCTGGTCGAATGGTTCGACTTCTACGTCTATGCGTTCTGCGCGATCTATTTCGCGCCGGCGTTTTTTCCGTCGGACAACCCCACGGTGCAACTGGTCAACACCGCGGGCGTGTTCGCCGCCGGATTCCTGATGCGGCCCATCGGTGGCTGGATTTTCGGTCGGGTGGCGGATCGTCACGGGCGCAAGAACTCGATGATGATTTCGGTGCTGATGATGTGCTTCGGCTCGTTACTCATCGCCTGCCTGCCCACTTACAAGGACATCGGCGTCTGGGCGCCAGTGCTGCTGTTGCTCGCGCGTTTGCTGCAAGGCCTGTCGGTGGGCGGCGAATACGGCACCACGGCCACCTACATGAGCGAAGTCGCCCTCAAGGGCCAGCGCGGCTTTTTTGCCTCGTTCCAGTATGTGACGTTGATCGGCGGGCAACTGCTGGCGGTGTCGCTGGTGGTGGTCCTGCAACAATTCCTCAACGAAGACGAACTGCGCGCCTACGGCTGGCGGATCCCGTTCGCGGTGGGCGCCGTGGCCGCATTGATTTCCTTGTTCCTGCGTCGCTCCCTGAAGGAAACCAGCAGCAAGGAAATGCGCGAGAACAAGGATGCCGGTAGCATCGCCGCGCTGTTTCGCAACCACAAGGCGGCGTTCATCACCGTACTGGGTTACACCGCCGGCGGTTCGCTGATTTTCTACACCTTCACCACTTACATGCAGAAATACCTGGTGAACACCGCCGGCCTGCACGCCAAGACCGCCAGCTACATCATGACCGGCGCGTTGTTCCTCTATATGTGCATGCAGCCGCTGTTCGGCATGCTGGCGGACAAGATCGGCCGACGTAATTCCATGCTCTGGTTCGGTGCCCTGGGTGCGTTGTGCACAGTGCCGATCCTGCTGACTCTCAAAAGCATCAGCAGCCCATTTCTGGCATTTATCCTGATCACGTTGGCGCTGGCGATCGTCAGTTTCTACACCTCCATCAGCGGTCTGGTAAAAGCCGAGATGTTTCCCCCCGAAGTGCGGGCGCTGGGCGTAGGGTTGGCCTACGCGGTGGCGAATGCGATTTTTGGTGGTTCGGCCGAGTGGGTTGCCCTGAGCTTGAAAGCCCAAGGCATGGAAAACGCCTTTTACTGGTATGTCACGGTGATGATGGTGGTGGCATTCCTGTTCAGCCTGCGCCTGCCCAAGCAACCGGCGTATTTGCATCACGACCTTTGAACCAACCGCGCCGGGCCGTAAGGCCGGCGCACCCAAGGACTGTTTATGAGCGAACGACCGGGCAATCAGCTGTTCGATGCCTACTTCACCGCCCGCGACATGCGCGAGGTGTTCTGCGATGCGGGCCGGGTCCAGGCTATGCTGGATGTCGAGGCGGCATTGGCTCGGGCCGAGGCGCGGGTGGGATTGATTCCCCAGCGCGCGGTGGCGCCGATCGAGAATGCCTGTCGTGCCCAGTTGTACGATTTTTCGGCGTTGGGCGAAGCGATTGCCAGCGCCGGCAATTCGGCGATCCCCTTGGTCAAGGCGTTGGGCAAGCGCATCGCCAGCGAGGACGCCGAAGCCGAGCGCTATGTGCACCTGGGCGCTACCAGCCAGGACGTGATGGACAGCGGGCTGGTACTGCAACTGCGCCAAGCCTTGACGCTGATCGAGGACGAGCTGGCGCAACTGGCCGTCACCCTGGCCCGCCAAGCCGAACGTTACGCTGCCACGCCGCTGGCCGGGCGCACCTGGCTGCAGCATGCCACGCCGGTGACACTGGGGATGAAAATCGCCGGTTGGCTGGGGGCGATCACTCGCAGCCGCCAACGTCTGAAAGAGCTCAAGCCGCGCTTGCTGGTGCTGCAATTTGGTGGCGCCTCCGGAACGCTCGCCGCATTGGGTGAGCAGGCCCTGCCCATCGCCGAAGCCTTGGCTGCCGAGCTGCAACTGAGCCTGCCGGAACAGCCGTGGCACACCCAGCGCGATCGTCTGGTGGAGTTCGGTTCGGTGCTGGGTTTGATCGCCGGCAGCTTGGGCAAGTTGGGGCGCGACATCAGCCTATTGATGCAAACCGAGGCCGGCGAAGCCTTCGAACCGTCGGCGCCGGGCAAGGGCGGTTCCTCGACCATGCCGCACAAGCGCAATCCAGTGGGCGCGGCGGTGCTGATCGGCGCGGCGACGCGGGTGCCTGGTTTGTTGTCGACGTTGTTCAGCGCCATGCCTCAGGAACATGAGCGCAGCCTGGGCCTGTGGCACGCCGAATGGGAAACCTTGCCGGAGATCTGCTGCCTGGTATCCGGTGCCCTGCAACAGGCGCGGTTGTTGGCTGATGGGCTGGAAGTCGACGCAGCGCGCATGGCCCGCAACCTGGAACTGACCCAGGGGTTGGTGCTGGCCGAAGCGGTGAGCATCGTCCTGGCCCAGCGTGTCGGGCGTGACACTGCGCATCATCTGTTGGAGCAATGTTGCAAGCGCGCGGTGGCCGAGCAACGGCATTTGCGCGCCGTGCTGGGGGATGAACCCCAGGTCACCGCGCAGCTGTCCGCCGCCGAAATCGATCATCTACTCAACCCCGCCCACTACCTCGGCCAGGCCCAGACCTGGGTCGCCCGGGCGGTGGCCGAACACCTTGCCTTGAACGCCTGAAAGGAGATTGTTGTGGGATTCGTCAAACTCGCCGAAGGCGATCTGAATTACCGATTGGACGGGCCGCAAGACGCCCCGGTGCTGGTGCTCTCCAACTCCCTGGGCACCGACCTGCACATGTGGGACCCACAGGTCCCGGCCTTCAGCGAACACTTTCGTGTGTTGCGCTTCGACACCCGCGGCCATGGCCAGTCGCTGGTCACCGAAGGACCGTACAGCATCGAACAACTGGGGCGCGATGTGCTGGCGATGCTTGATCAGTTGAACATCGACAAGGTGCATTTCTGTGGTTTGTCCATGGGCGGGTTGATCGGCCAATGGCTGGGGATCAATGCCGGTGAGCGGCTACACAAACTGGTGGTGTGCAACACTGCCGCCAAGATCGGCGATCCCTCGGTGTGGAACCCACGCATCGAAGCCGTGCTGCGTGATGGCCAGGCCGCGATGGTAGCGTTGCGCGATGCCTCGATTGCCCGTTGGTTTACCCCCGACTTTGCCGAGGCGCAGCCTGCGACGGCGAAAAAAATCACCGACATGCTCGCCGCCACTTCGCCCCAGGGTTATGCGGCCAACTGTGCAGCGGTGCGTGATGCCGATTTTCGCGAGCAACTGTCGTCGATCCGCGTACCGCTGTTGGTGATCGCTGGCACCGAAGATGCCGTGACGCCGCCGTCGGGTGGGCACTTTATCCAGGAGCGGGTCAGCGGTGCCGAGTACGCCGAGTTCTACGCCGCGCACCTGTCCAATGTCCAGGCCGGCGCCGCGTTCAGCGCGCGGGTGCTGGATTTCCTGCTTGATTCTGGCCGCGCCTGAGGAGTTTTCTGTGGACGAGAAACAACGTTACGACGAAGGCATGCAAGTGCGCCGCGCGGTGCTGGGCGATGCCCACGTTGACCGTAGCCTCAATGCCCTGACTGAGTTCAACAGCGAATTCCAGGAAATGATTACCCGCCATGCCTGGGGCGACATCTGGACCCGCCCGGGCCTGCCGCGCCATACCCGCAGCCTGATTACCATTGCCATGCTGATCGGCATGAACCGCAACGAAGAACTCAAACTGCATTTACGCGCCGCCGCCAACAACGGCGTGAGCCGCAGCGAGATCAAGGAAGTGATCATGCAGAGCGCTATCTACTGCGGCATTCCGGCGGCCAACGCCACCTTCCACCTGGCCGAATCGGTGTGGGACGAACTGGGTATCGAATCACGGTCTTAACATCCACCCACAAATCCCCTGTGGGAGCGAGCTTGCTCGCGAAAGCGCTGGGTCAGCTTGCGACGATGTTGAATGTGATGACGTCATCGCGAGCAGGCTCGCTCCCACATTGATCTGGTCACCGGATCTGCATCCACCCCAAAAATCCCATGTGGGAGCGAGCTTGCTCGCGAAAGCGCTGGGTCAGCTTGCGACGATGTTGAATGTGATGACGTCATCGCGAGCAGGCTCGCTCCCACATTGATCTGGTCACCGGATCTGCATCCACCCCAAAAATCCCCTGTGGGAGCGAGCTTGCTCGCGAAAGCGCTGGGTCATCTTGCATCGATCTTGAATGAGATGACGCCATCGCGAGCAAGCTCGCTCCCACACCGGTACAGCCTCCACCCATGTTGGTTTTTACAGCAAGCTGATCGGATAGCTGACGATCAACCGGTTTTCATCGAACTCATTGGTGCCGTAATCCCGGCGCATCGTCGAGTTACGCCACTTCACATTCAGACTCTTCAGCACACCGCTCTGCACGGTATAAGCCAGCTCACTTTCCCGGCCCCATTCCTTGCCATCGTCAACCGTGGCGGTGTGCACGTTGTCGCCGCTGATATAGCGGTTCATCAGGGTCAAGCCCGGCACGCCGACGGCGGCGAAGTTGAAGTCATGGCGCAGTTGCCAGGATTTTTCCTTGGCGTTGTCGTAGCTGGAGTTGTAGCTGTCGTTGGCCAGGGTGCCGCCGCTGGTGCCGTTGACGCGCATCCAGGCATCATCGCCGCTGACTTTCTGCAGGCCGACGTAGAAGGTGTTGCCACCGTATTTGGCCGAGAGCAGGGCGAACGCGGTTTTGTTGTCCAGGTCGCCGGCCAGGGCGCTGCCGTCTTCCTTGCCGATGAAGTAGCCAAGGTTGGCGCCCAGGGTCCAGTCGCCGATGGGCTGGCTGTGGGTCAGGTTGAAGTATTGTTGCTGGTAGATGTCGGACAGTTCCGAATACCAGACGCCGACCTGGGTACGCTTTTCGTTGAAGGCATATTCGCCGCCGCCAAAGTTGAAACGGTCGGAGGTGAACGCGCCACGGCCGTTCATTGACATGTCTTCCATGCTCGCGTCGTTGCGCGGGCTGTTGGCGCGGAACTGACCACCGTACAGGGTCAGGCCGCTGATTTCCGTGGAGGTGACCTGGCCGCCACGGAAGGTTTGTGGCAGGGAACGACCGTCGTCGGAGCGCAGGATCGGTAGCACCGGCATCCATTCGCCGACCTTCAGCTCAGTCTTCGATACCTTGGCCTTGAGGGCCACGCCCAGGCGACCGAAGTCATCGGCAGGGCGACCGTCGTCATGCACGGGCAGCAACTGGGTGCCGGCGGTGCCGCGACCACCATCAAGCTTGACCGAGTACATGCCCAGCACATCGACACCGAAGCCGACCGTGCCCTGGGTGAAGCCAGACTTGGCGTCGAGGATGAAACTCTGCGTCCATTCCTCGGCTTTGCCCTGGGTGGCATTCGAGTTGGTGAAGTTGCGGTTGAAGTAGAAGTTGCGCAGGTTCAGCGTGGCTTTAGCATCTTCGACAAACCCCGACTCTGCGGCCAGGACGGGCAGGGCGGTACTGGTCAGGGCTACGGCAATGAGGCTGGGGAACAAGTGCTGTGTGGGTTTCATGGGCGTGTCTCTAATTGTTGTGGGCGAAGCGAGTCGTTGCCGCAACCTTGGGTTGCAGACGGTGCGGTGGATCTGGGCGCTCTGTTGATCAGCCGGACGAAGTAGGGCGTGTGGGCATGGCGTCGAACCTGTTGTTATTAGTTTTGTGCGAGCGATGGTGAAGGGCCGCCTGGGATCGGTTCAATTGCTGTTTGCGGGTTTTGGGCGATTATCGAACGGCAAAAAAAGGCCGATTGGCTGGATGAAGAACCTGTGGGAGCGAGCTTGCTCGCGATGGCGGCCTGTCAGTTGGCCTTGCTCTTGTTGACTGAGTACATATCCGTTTTCGCGGTAACGGCGACTTAGGGTTTCGCCCTTACGGCGAGTCACTTTCGAAAAGCGCGAAAGTAACCAAAGCGCTTCTGCCCCACCACTCGGCACCTCGCCTAGGCTCGGTGTGCCCTCACTCCGGCATTGCTCCGTGGGCCCGCCGCGAAGGGCCATCCATGGCCCAGCGCGGCTATCCCGGCATCCATGCCGGGATGCCCACTCCACAATGCCTGCGTTCGGCCATCGTGGTTAACGGGGCGCCCGAGATCAACGTCCACCGCGAGGCGGCCTGACAGCCGGCCTAGTTCTCCCGGTCGTACTCCGATCCCATTGTGGGAGCGAGCCTGCTCGCGATAGCGGAGGGTCAGTTTGTGGTGGTGTTGGATGTGCTGGCGTCATCGCGAGCAAGCTCGCTCCCACAGGTTTTTGTATCGTGTGCGAATGTTGTGAACACCCGCAAACCTATGTGGGAGCGAGCCTGCTCGCGATAGTGTAGGGTCAGTTTGCGGCGATGTTGGATGTGCTGGCCTCTTCGCGTTCAAGCCCGCTCCCACAGGAGAAACGCGGTCCCACCAAGAATCAGGTCGGCTCTAAGGCCGCCTCGTGGTGGACGTTGATCTCGGGCGCCCCGTTAACCACGATGGCCGCACGCAGGCATTGCGCAGTGGGCACCTCGGCATGGATGCCGAGGTAGCCGCGCTGGGCCATGGATGGCCCTTCGCGGCGGGCCCACGGAGCAATGCCGGAGTGCGGGCATGCCGAGCCTAGGCGAGGCACCGAGTGGTGGGGCAGAAGCGCTTTGCTTACTTTCGACTGGGCCGGCTTCCGCGCTTTTCGAAAGTGAGTCGCTGTAAAAGCGAAACCATAAGTCGCCGTTATCGCGAAAACGGATATGTACTCAGTCAACAACATTCAGGCCGGCTGTCAGGCCGCCATCGCGAGCAAGCTCGCTCCCACAAGTTTTGTGGCCGGTCTGACAGACGCGGCGATTTTTCCGACGAGGTTTTAAGGTTGCTGCTCGGAAGCGGCATCTCTAGCTTGTTCGTGTCGCTGCCCATCCAGCGACCGGGACTGCAAGCCCGCCGAATTTGTTAGGCGCCAGCGCCCGGACCCAACGTTTCGGGCATCCAATTGATGCAGGAGCGCCGTTATGAAAAAACATCACCCTTCTTCGCCGTCAGAGAGCACCTTCCCCTACAACGACCCCGATCCAGAAAAGCTCCAAGAGGCCGCAGACCGAGCACTCGATTACCATCTGGGCACCCACCCTGATCCCAAACCCAAAACCTCAACTCAAGTTTTCACTGTCATCGATACCCTCGACACCGAGTGTCTACTGGCGAACCTCAGCGAAACCCTGGCCTCGGCCAGTGCCATGGTCAGCGACCTGGCGTTCGATCTGAAAGGCTCTCGGCGGCATGTCGCACTAGGCGTGGCACAGATGATTGAATTGAGTGAGTTGTTGGCCAATCGAGCGCTGGATATCGTCGACCTGCGTTAACCCAGTCGCTGTTAAAACACGCACAAACAAAAAGCCCACCTTTCGGTGGGCTTCATGTTCAGCGTTCAGGCATCTATCAGAACAGCTTCGTCTCTGGCGCTTCTTCTTTCACCGGTTCGTTCTTACCGGTATCGGCATTCCAGCCGCCCCCCAGTGCCTTATACAAATTGACCTCGCTGGTCAATTGCGAAAGGCGGTCGGTGATCAGCGATTGTTGGGCGCTGAACAGCTGGCGTTGGGCGTCGAGGAAGGTCAGGTTGCTGTCGACGCCGATGCGGTAGCGGCGCTCGGCCAGGCGGTAGTAGTCCTGGTTGGAGGCAACGTAGGCGGTCTGGGCCTGCAACTGTTCGTTGTAGGTCCGGCGTGCGGCCAGGCCGTCGGAGACTTCCTGGAATGCCGTCTGAATGGCCTTCTCGTAATTGGCGACGTTGATGTCTTTCTGGATTTTGGCGTAATCCAGGCTCGCCCGCAGGCTGCCGGCGTTGAAGATCGGCAGGTTGATTTGCGGGGCGAAGGTCCAGGTGCCCGAGCCGCCCTTGAACAGGCCGGACAGGTCCGGGCTCAAGGTGCCGGCGTTGGCCGTCAGGCTGATGCTCGGGAAGAACGCGGCCCGCGCGGCGCCGATGTTGGCGTTGGCGGCCAGCAGGTTGCGTTCGGCCTGGAGGATGTCCGGACGACGTTGCAGCAGGTCAGATGGCAACCCGGCCGGTACTTCGCTGAGCAGGTCATCGCTGAGCGGTTTTGTGTTCAGGTTGGCCGGCAGGTTGGTGCCCAGCAGCAGGGTCAGGCTGTTTTCATCCTGGGCGACCTGGCGGGTGTAGCGCGCCAATTGCACGCGGGCGTTTTCTACCGCCGTGCGCGCCTGGCTCAGGTCCAGGGCCGAGGCCACGCCGACCTCGGCGCTGCGCGAGGTCAGCTTGAGGCTTTGGTCGTAGGCTCCCAGGGTTTCCTGGGTCAGCTTGAGCAGTTCCTTGTCGGCCTGCCAGGTCAGGTAGGCGTTGGCCACGTTGGCCACCAGGCTGATCTGGGTGCTACGGCGGGCTTCTTCGGTGGCGAAGTAGCTTTGCAGCGCTTGTTCGCTCAGGCTGCGAACCCGGCCGAACAGGTCCAGCTCATAGGAACTGATGCCCAGGGTGGCCGAGTAGGAGCTGCTGATGGCTGCTTCACCGGTTTGCGACGCGCGCGCCGGCACCCGCTGACGGCTGGCCGAACCGGTGGCCGAGACCGCCGGGAACAGGTCCGCCCGCTGGATGCGGTATTGCGCGGCGTAGGCATCGATGTTCAGCGCCGCGACCCGCAGGTCGCGGTTGTTTTCCAGGGCGACCTGGATCAGCTGTTGCAGTGCCGGATCATGGAAAAACTGTTTCCAGCCCTGCTCGGCGGCGGCCTGGCCCGGGGCCTTGGCCGCTTCGTAGGCCGGGCCTTGCGGGTATTGCGCCGCGACCGGTGTTTCGGGCCGCTGATAATCGGGGATCAGCGAGCAACCGCTGAGCACGATGGCGGCGATGGTCAGGGAAAGGAGCGACTTGCTCATTGGCCAGCCTCTTTAGAAGTTTCAGAAGTGTCATCCTGGTCGGCATTTTTGCGGCGGCCAATCGACGACACGGTCACGAAGAACAACGGTACCCAGAAAATAGCCAGGATCGTAGCGGTCAACATGCCGCCGATCACGCCCGTACCGATGGCGTGCTGGCTGCCCGAGCCGGCACCGGTGGAAATCGCCAGTGGGACCACGCCGAGGATGAACGCCAGGGAGGTCATGATGATCGGTCGCAAACGCATCCTACAGGCTTCGATGGCGGCTTCCACCAGGGTTCGGCCCTGTTCGTGGAGTTCCTTGGCGAATTCCACGATCAGGATGGCGTTTTTCGCCGCCAAACCGATGGTCGTCAACAAGCCTACCTGGAAGTACACGTCGTTCGACAAGCCGCGCAGGCTGGTTGCCATCAGGGCACCAATAATGCCCAACGGCACCACGAGCATGACCGCGATCGGAATCGACCAGCTTTCATACAGCGCCGCCAGACACAGGAACACCATCAACAGCGACAGGGCATACAACGCTGGCGCCTGGGAGCCCGAGAGACGTTCCTCGTAGGACAAGCCCGTCCAGGAAATACCGACACCGGCCGGCAGCTTCTTGGCGATGGCCTCGACTTCGGCCATGGCTTCACCCGTGGAGTAGCCAGGCGCCGGGGTGCCGAGGATTTCCATGGCTTCCACGCCGTTGTAACGGGCCAGTTTCGGCGAGCCGTAGACCCACTCACCCTTGGCAAACGCAGTGAACGGCACCATGGTTCCGGCACTGTTGCGCACGTACCACTTCTTCAGGTCTTCGGGGCTCATGCGGGCACCGGGTTGACCCTGCACGTACACTTTCTTCACCCGACCGCGGTCGATGAAGTCGTTCACGTAGCTACTGCCCAGGGCAATCGACAGGGTGTTGTTGATGTCTGACAAGGTGATGCCCAGCGCGCTGGCCTTCTCGTCATCGATTTCCAACTGGTATTGCGGCTCATCATTCAGGCCATTCGGACGTACCTGCGAGAGGATCTTGCTCTGCGCGGCCATGCCCAGGAACTGATTGCGGGCTTCCATCAACTTGTCGTGGCCGATGCCGGCGCGGTCCTGCAGGAACACGTCGAAACCAGTGGCGTTACCCAACTCCAGTACCGCGGGTGGAGCAAAGGCGAACACCATCGCGTCACGGAAGGCGAAGAAGTGCTGCTGGGCACGCGCCGCGAGCTTGAACACGCTGTTGTCGGCGTTACGCTCGTCCCACGGCCTAAGCATGATGAACGCCATGCCGGAGCTCTGGCCACGACCGGCGAAGTTGAAGCCGGTCACGGTGAACACCGAGGCCACGGCATCGCCCTCACCGCCGTCCTTGCTCGGACGCAGCAGGTACTCACGCATCTTGTCCACTACCACCTGGGTGCGCTCGGCACTGGAGCCGGCCGGCGTCTGCACCTGGGCAAACAGTACACCTTGGTCTTCTTCGGGTAGGAACGCTGTCGGGATGCGGGTGAACAGCCAGACCATGCCAACCACGATAATCACGTAGGCCAGCAGGTACGGGGCCTTGTGCTTGAGCATATTGCCCACGCCGCGCTCGTAGCTTCTTACGCTACGGTCAAAATTGCGGTTGAACCAGCCGAAGAAACCGCGCTTGGGTGTTCCGTGCTCGCCTTTGGGAATCGCCTTGAGCATGGTGGCGCACAACGCCGGGGTGAAGATCAAGGCCACCATGACCGACAAGGCCATGGCCGAGACGATGGTGATGGAGAACTGCTTGTAGATCACGCCGGTGGAGCCGCTGAAGAACGCCATCGGCAGCAGTACCGCCGAGAGCACCAGGGCGATACCCACCAGGGCGCCCTGGATCTGGCCCATGGATTTCTTGGTGGCTTCCTTGGGCGAGAGGCCTTCTTCGCTCATCACCCGTTCGACGTTTTCCACCACGACGATGGCGTCGTCCACCAGCAAGCCGATGGCCAGCACCATGCCGAACATGGTCAGGGTGTTGATGCTGAAGCCGAACGCCGCGAGGATCCCGAAGGTACCGAGCAGTACCACCGGCACGGTCATCGTGGTGATGATGGTGGCGCGGAAATTCTGCAGGAACAGGAACATCACCAGGAACACCAGCACGACCGCTTCGACCAGGGTTTCAACCACACCTTTGATCGATTCGCTCACCACTGGCGTGGTGTCGTACGGGAATACCACTTCCATGCCTTGCGGGAAGAACGGCTTGAGGTCGTCGATGGTCTTGCGCAGGGCCTTGGCTGTGTCGAGGGCGTTGGCGCCGTTGGCCAGTTTTACCGCCAGGCCCGAGGCCGGGGCACCGTTGAACTGGGCGCTGACGCTGTAGTTTTCACCACCCAAGCCGACATCGGCAACGTCACCGACGCGCACTTGCGAGCCGTCCGAGTTGACCTTGAGCAGGATCGCCTTGAATTGCTCGGCGGTCTGCAAACGAGTCTTGCCGATGATGGTGGCGTTCAGTTGCTGGCCGGGCAGGGCGGGCAGGCCGCCGAGCTGGCCGGAGGAGACCTGGACGTTCTGCGCGGAGATGGCGTTTTTCACGTCCACCGGCGTCAGGTTGAAGTTGTTCAGCTTGGCCGGGTCGAGCCAGATCCGCATCGCGTACTGCGCACCGAAGACCTGGAAGTCACCGACACCGGCGGTACGCGAGATCGGGTCCTGCAGGTTGGACACGATGTAGTTGGCCAAGTCGTCCTTGGTCATGCTGCCGTCGCGCGACACCACGCCGATCACCATCAGGAAGTTCTTCACTGACTTGGTTACGCGGATACCCTGCTGCTGCACTTCTTGCGGCAGCAGCGGGGTGGCCAGGTTCAGCTTGTTCTGGACCTGGACTTGCGCGGTATCGGAGCTGGTGCCCTGCTCGAAGGTCGCGGTGATGGTCATGCTGCCGTCGGAGTTACTTTCCGAGGACACATAACGCAGGTTGTCGATACCGTTGAGCTGTTGTTCGATGACTTGCACCACGGTGTCCTGCACGGTTTGTGCGGATGCACCTGGGTAGGTCACCTGGATCGCAATGGCCGGTGGCGCGATGCTCGGGTACTGGTTGATCGGCAATTTGAGGATCGATAGAGCCCCGACCAGCATGATCACCAGGGCAATCACCCAAGCGAAAATCGGACGGTCGATAAAAAATTTCGACATGGTTTACTCCCCTTTGCCGCCGGCTGCTTTATCAGCTGCCTGAGCGGGGGCCGGGTTCTTGGCATCGACATTGGTGGCTTCGGTGGCTTTGACTTCCACCCCGGGCCGTACGTATTGCAACCCTTCGGTGATCAGGCGGTCGCCGGCCTTGAGCCCGTCTTCGATCAGCCACTGGCTGCCGACGGTGCGGCTGGCCTTGAGCTGACGCAGCTCGACCTTGTTGTCCGGGCCTACCACCAGGGCAGTCGGCATGCCTTTGAGGTCGCGGGTCACGCCTTGTTGCGGGGCGAGGATCGCCGCGCTGTTCACGCCAGCCTGCAGTTGTGCGTGGACGAACATGCCCGGCAACAGCGTGTGGTCCGGGTTCGGGAACACGGCGCGCAAGGTCACGGAACCGGTGGTCTGGTCGACCGACACCTCAGAGAATTCCAGTTTGCCTTCGTGTGGGTACTGGCTGCCGTCTTCCAGGGTCAGCTTGACCATGGCGGCATTGTCGCCGGCCTTCTGCAGACGACCGCTTTGCAGCTCGCGGCGCAGTTGCAGCAACTCGACCGAACTCTGCGTCACATCGACGTAGATCGGGTCCAGTTGCTGGATGGTCGCCAGGGCGTCGGTCTGACCGTTGCTTACCAAGGCGCCCTCGGTTACCGAGGAACGACCGATACGGCCGGAGATCGGCGCGTAGACCTTGGTGTAGCGCACATTGATCTGGGCAGTCTGCAGATTGGCTTCCGACTCCAGGCGATTGGCCACGGCGGTGTCGTATTCCTGGCGGCTGACGGCTTGTTCGTCCACCAATTGCTTGTAGCGATCGGCAATCGATTTGGTGGAGCGCAGGTTGGCCTCGGCGCTCTTGAGACTCGCTTCATAGACGGCTGGGTCGATCTGGTACAGCTGCTGGCCGGCCTTGACGTCGGCACCTTCCTTGAACAGGCGCTTGAGAATGATGCCATTGACCTGTGGACGAACTTCCGCGACACGGAACGCGCTGGTGCGTCCTGGAAGCTCCGAGGTCAGGGTGAAGGGCTGGGTCTTGAGCGTTACGACGCCGACCTGAGGAGGGGGAGGAGCAGGTGCAGCCTCTTCCTTTTTGCATCCGCTGAGCAGCGATGCCAGGGCGATGGCGGTAACCAGAGCGGTAACAGCTGGCTTGAATTGCATGGAAATCCTCGGGTCCAGGCGCGCAACAGGCGCACTCGAAAGGTGGAAAGTGAAAAAAGAGCGAGATACGCAATTAGTAGGATGCTAAGAAATATACTTACGTACATGGTTGTTTGTAAACAGCCAGATTGCGTACCATCTGTATTTACAAAAGCCTGACAAAGGCATCCGGAGGTCGGGACGCGTTTCGAGACGCGCCGCCTCATATTCGCTCAGCTGATCCCTACGCATTGCTGATTCATCCTGATTGAGGTGTTCATTGCCATGGTCCGTCGTACCAAAGAGGAAGCCCTGGAGACGCGCAGCCAGATACTCGAAGCGGCCGAGAAAGCCTTTTTCGAGCGAGGCGTGGCGCGCACGACGCTGGCCGATATCGCAACATTGGCCGGTGTGACGCGTGGCGCCATCTATTGGCATTTCAGCAACAAGGCCGATCTGCTCCAGGCCATGCTCGACACCTTGCACGAGCCCCTTGATGAACTGGCCCGTGCCAGTGAAAGAGAAGAAGAGCTTGATCCGCTGGGCTGTATTCGCAAACTGCTGGTCCAGTTGTTCCGGCAGGTGGCCCTGGACCCGAAAACCCGCCGCATTAATGAGATTCTGTTCCATAAGTGCGAATTCACCGATGAAATGTGCGATCTGCGCCAGCAGCGGCGCGAGGTCAGCCTGGACTGCAATGTGCGTATTGCGCTGTCGTTGCGCAACGCGATAAATCGCGGCCAGTTGCCGGACGATCTGGACCCTGAAAAGGCTGCGATCGCTATTCATGCTTATATCGACGGCATTTTGTATCAGTGGCTACTGGCCCCTGAAAGCTTCGCCCTGGCCGGTGAGGCCGAGCGCTGGGTGGAAGCCGGGCTGGATATGCTGCGCTTGAGCCCCAACCTGCGCAAATGAAACAAAATGCGTAATTGCGTCGGTTTGTGTCAATAGCTGTGGACCAAGGTTGCTTTTATAAACTGACGTCGCCTTGGTTGATAGGGAATCGGTGGCGAATTTTGTAGGTGATTTGTTTCGCACTTGTGAACGTGTATGAACAGACCGTCCAAGCGGGTCGCTGGATGCCCCGCCAGATGAACCTGGCGGGGCCACATTTCAAGCCAGCGTGATTTCCACGGTGAACCCATAGGGTTCATCATTCGCCGCGCGAGTGATTCGGGTCGAGCACTTGATTGGCGTGGCGCCTATAGAGGTCACTTTGTTTGTCCGGACGGGTGTCAGCGTCGACGAAATCACTCCGAAAGACGTGTTGACACGCAAACCGAAGTTAAAGACGAAGCCGCAATCCTTGTCGCCAAATACAATGAAGTTTTTGTACATGTCCTTGCTGCGGCTGCCCAGTTGTCTGGAGTACTTGAAATCGAGTTTGAAGGCCAGGATGTCCCAAGGAATAACACTCAAGAAGTCTCGTTCGTCGGCGTCCAGGTCGATATCGTTTTCACCCACGGCAAATGCCCGATCGGTATGGTTGATTAACTTTACGATAAGACGGGTGCGGTTCGGGTTAATGCTTTCTTGCTGCCACGCTTGAATCTGCTGGTTGGCGTCGTCGTTCAGTTTTGCTTGTTTCATCAAGGCGTTGAGGATCTCGGTGTGTTCTTTCGTGTGCAGCGACTCAATGTATTTATACAAAACATCCGGCGCTGCATAGTTGAACTGTGAAAGTGTCTTTTCGTAAAAACTCTTATCGTCTTGATCGCGGGTTTCGGCTGGGTTTGTCATGTTGAATTCCTTTTCAATAGGGCGTTATCAGAGTTTGATCGACCAGGCTGTTTGGCTTTGTCGTCAGGCTGAATATGAGCATTGAAGTGAGCGATTAGAAAGTTCTGATAGTTGACCGAATATTTAAAGGCATAAAAAAGCCCTGGCTCTTTCGAGGCAGGGCTGGGGTATTTCAGTCAATGATCAGAGTACGGGGTAATCAATGTATCCCACGGGCCCTTTGCCATAAAACGTTTCGGGATGTGCCTCGTTCAGTGGCGCATCGGCTTTCAAGCGCGCCGGCAGGTCCGGATTGGCAATGAACGGCACGCCGAAGGCGACGGCATCGGCCTTGCCCTCGGCCAGCCAGGCGTTGGCACTGTCCTTGGTGAAACGTTCGTTGGCAATGTACGGGCCGCCGAAGGCTTGCTTGAGTTGCGGGCCGATGCTGTCTTCGCCTTCCTTCTCGCGAGAGCAGATGAAAGCGATGCCGCGCTTGCCCAACTCGCGGGCCACGTAGCTGAAGGTTTCCAGGCGGTTCTCGTCGCCCATGTCATGGGAGTCGGCGCGTGGTGCCAAGTGCATGCCAACCCGGCCGGCGCCCCAGACTTCGATGACGGCGTCGGTCACTTCCAGCATCAGGCGGGCACGGTTTTCCAGGGAACCACCGTATTGGTCGGTGCGCTGGTTGGTGCTGCTTTGCAGGAACTGATCGAGCAGATAGCCATTGGCACCGTGGATCTCCACACCGTCGAAACCGGCGGCCTTGGCGTTTTCGGCTCCTACGCGATAAGCGTCGATGATGTCGGCGATCTCAGCAGTTTCCAGCGCGCGCGGCGTCGGGTAGTCGGCCAGCGGACGCACCAGGCTCACGTGGCCTTTGGGCTGGATGGCGCTTGGCGCCACAGGCATTTCACCGTTCAGGTACGAGGGGTGGGAGATCCGGCCTACGTGCCACAGTTGCAGGAAGATCTTGCCGCCGGCGCCGTGGATCGCCTTGGTGACGTTGGCCCAGCCGCGTACCTGGTCGTTGGACCAGATACCGGGAGTGTCCGGGTAGCCCACCCCCATCGGCGTGACGGAGGTCGCCTCGCTGAGAATCAGGCCAGCGGAAGCGCGTTGCACGTAGTACTCGGCCATCAACGCGTTAGGCACGCGACCGGCGTCAGCGCGGCAGCGAGTGAGTGGAGCCATGATGATGCGGTTTTTCAGTTCGATGTCGCCAAGTGTGATCGGATCGAAAATAGTCGTCATGAATTACAGCCTCGTCAGAATCAGGGAGTGGTTAAAAGTCAGTGAGTCGCCGGTGCCAGGTCGGCGTTGCCGCCCTGGCGAAAAGTGATCAGGGTAACCAGCAGCGCCAGCACGGCCAGCGCGCCGGCGGCCAGGGGCACGGAGGTCAGGCCCAGGCCTTGGTCGATGACGCTGCCGCCGACCCAGGCGCCCAAGGCGTTGCCGATGTTGAAGGCGCCGATGTTCAGGGTGGACACCAGGTTGGGCGCGGCTTTGCCGAAGGTCACCACGTTGACTTGCAGGGCCGGCACGGCGGCGAAGCAGGCAGTGGCCCAGAGAAACAGGGTGATTTCGCTGGGAATCAGCGCGGCGCTGGTCCAGCTCAGCACGGTGGACACCACGGCCATGGTGACGAAGACGCCCATCAGCGTGTTCGCCAGGCTTTTGTCCGCAAGCTTGCCGCCGATGATATTGCCCAGGGTCAGGCCCAGGCCGATCAGCACCAATGTCCAGGTCACGCCACGGGGCGACACGCCGGTGACTTCACCCAGCAGCGGGGCGACGTAGGTGAACAGGGTGAACACCGAGGCGGAGAACAGCGCGGTCATGCTCAGGGACAACCACAGCCCTGCGCCCTTGAGGGCTACCAGTTCCGAACGCATGTCGAGTTTTTCTTCATCGCGCTTGGCCGGCAGGAAACGGATCAGGCCGATCAGGGCAATGACGCCGATGACGGTCACGGCCCAGAAAGTCGAGCGCCAGCCGGCTTCCTGACCCAACGCGGTGCCCAGCGGTACGCCGAGCACGTTGGCCAGGGTCAGGCCGGTGAACATCAGGGCCACGGCTGAGGCGCGCTTGTTGGGTGCCACCAGGCCGGCGGCCACCACCGAACCGATGCCGAAGAACGCGCCGTGGCACAGGGCGGTGACGACCCGGGCGAACATCAGTACGTTGTAGTCGCTGGCGATGGCGCAAAGCAGGTTGCCGACGATGAAAATCCCCATCAGCGCCACCAGGGCGGCCTTGCGCGGCAGTCGCGCGGTGGCCAGGGCCATGAACGGCGCACCGATGGCCACGCCCAAGGCGTATCCGGTCACCAGCCAACCGGCGCCGGGGATCGACACGCCCAGGTCGGCCGCCACATCGGGCAGCAGACCCATGATGACGAACTCGGTGGTGCCGATGGCGAAGGCGCTCAGGGCCAGGATGAGGAGTGAGAGGGGCATGATGGAGTCCTTGTCAGGTCAGAGCTCTTGGCTCATTTGCTTGAGGAATTGCTGGATCACTTCCTCGTTGCGTTTGAAAAAATGCCATTGACCGACCTTCTGGCTGGTGATCAGCCCCGCCCGTTGCAACACCGCCAAATGCGCAGACACCGTGGATTGCGACAGGCCGCAACGCTGGTCGATCTGTCCGGCGCAAATGCCGAATTCGTGGTTGTGCAGTTGTTCGGGAAACTGGACCTTGGGGTCTTTGAGCCAGTTGAGGATGTCTCGCCGTACTGGGTGTGCCAGGGCTTTTATTATTTCGTCGAGGTCAAGGGGCATTGGGGGCAGCTCGTGATGAGTAAAACGCTATATCGCGATGAGGCGAACCTTAAATCGTTATTTCGCGATATACAAATATGGATTCGATCTGAGGGGCGAACAAATCGCTATATCGGGTTATAACGATATGGGCGTGGCGGTGCTAAGCTGCCTGCCATGAATTATCTCGCGCACCTGCACCTCGGCGGCCCTGGCCGGGAACAACTGCTTGGCAGCCTCTATGGCGATTTCGTCAAAGGGCCGCTGCAAGGGCAATACGATCCGCAGATCGAAGCGGCGATAGCCCTGCATCGACGCATCGACATGTACACCGACCGCCATCCCTTGGTGGACAATGCCCTGTCGCGGTTTTCCACGGTGCGCCGGCGCTATGCCGGGATCGTGCTCGATGTGTTTTTCGACCATTGCCTGGCCCGGGACTGGAGGTTGTACGGCGATGGTCCGCTGGTGGATTTCACTTCTCGCGTGTATCAGGTGCTGACCAGTGAGCCACAGCTGCCGGGGCGCCTGGCGCAGATCGCGCCCTATATGGCGGCGGATGATTGGCTGGGTTCCTATCGGGAATTCGAGGTGCTTGGGCAGGTGCTTCGGGGAATCTCCAGGCGCCTGTCCCGGCCAGAAGAACTGGCGGGAGCGATGCAGGAGTTGATCAGGCTCTATGAGCCGTTGAGCGAAGATTTCCGGCTGTTCTACCCACAGCTTCAGGATTTTGCTCAAAGCCAAGTCACGCCGCAGGACTAATTGTGGGAGCGAGCTTGCTCGCGATAGCGGTGGTCCAGTCAACATCTCTGCTGAATGTTAAGCCGCTATCGCGAGCAAGCTCGCTCCCACAAGAGATTGCACAAGGTTGTCCGGATCAGGCCGCAATGGCAGCAGGCCGCATTGGGGCTTGCTGTTTCTCCGGGATCTCGCCGAACAATGCCTTGTGCACCGCCTGTTGCGCCTGGAATGCCAGGGCCGCACGTTCCTGGCCGTGGCAGGCGATCGGTTGCAGCAGGTGAATGTGCACATCGCCCCGATCATTGGCAAACAGGCGCATCAGATGCGACAGCAAGTCGTCATCGCCAATGAACGGTGCCAGCGAGTCCGGTTCGCCATTGCGCAGGTAACGGATCGCCACCGGCTGCAACGCCACTTCGGCATCGATGGCGGCTGACAACAGGCGACCATGGAAGGTGCGCAACGAACGGCCATCGGTGGTGGTCCCTTCGGGGAACATCAGCAGCGGATGAGCCTGTTCCAGGTGGCGGCTCATCTGTTTGCGGATCAACTGGCTGTCACCCGAACCGCGCCGGATAAACAGGCTGCCGGCCTTGGCGGCCAGCCATCCGGCCACGGGCCAGGTGCGCACTTCGGCCTTGGACAGGAACGACAGCGGGGTGAGCATGCCCAGCAACGGGATGTCGGTCCAGGACACATGGTTGCTGACCCACAGCATCGGAAGTTGCGGCAACTGGCCATGAACCGTCACGGAAAACGGCAGGGCATGGCTCAACCGCGCCATGAAGAACCGTGACCAGCGTTGGCGACGCACCATGGAGTTGGCAATCCCCAGGCGTTCGAACAACCCGAACAGGCAAGCCATGCTCAGGCCCAGCGCTACCACCAGCAACACTCGCGCGATTCGCGCGTACACCCGCAGCCGGCTCATCAGACCGCTGCCTTGAAGTGGCGGGCGTAGCGCGGGCAGAGTTCGTCGCGCTTGAGCAGGATGAACACGTCGGCCACCTGGAAGTCTTCGTCCCAGCACGGCTCACCGCAAATCTTCGCGCCCAGGCGCATATAGGCCTTGAGCAGCGGTGGCATCTCGGCGATGACGTTGGAGGGGACGTCCAGGTTCGGCAACGGTTTTTTCGGCACGGCTTGCAGGTGTTCGGTGCACAGGTAGCGTTCGCGCAGGCGCTGCATGATCGCCTGGGCCTGGATGCCGCCATCCTGCATCGGAATGCTCGCGCAACCCATCAGGTAGCTGTAGCCGCCTTCGTTCAGGACTTCGGCCAGCTCGCCCCACAGTACGGCGATGGTGCCGCCGTTGCGGTAGGCCGGGTCGACGCAGGTACGGCCGATTTCCAGGATCGGGCCCTTGAGATGGACCAGGCCGTGGAGGCTGAATTCTTCTTCACTGTAGAACCGGCCCAGGCTGCTGGCGGCCTGGTGGTCGAGCAGGCGGGTGGTCGCCACGAGACGGCCGGTGTTCAGGTCGCGTACGCCGATGTGGGCGCAGTGAACATCATAATCATCCATGTCCAGACCCACTTCCGCGCCTTTGAGCTTGGCGTTGAATTCGCCGCTGAAGACGTTGAAGCGCAGGGCCTGGGCTTCTTGCAAGGCCGTGGCGCCGATCAGGCGTTCGGCTTGCAGGCGGCGTTCATTGCCGGTGTCGCTGATGCGGGCGATCTGAGTCATAGCGAATCTCCGTGGGCTGTTCAGTTGCAGCCAATCGACTTTCTTTATGCAGCCATGTTGTGCAAAGTCAGGCTATGTAGCCCCGGTGTCATCGCCATGAAGCTTTGGTGATGCTTATATGACAGCCCTCGAGGAGCCTCTTATGCCCTGGCAAACCCTGATCGAACGTGGTGAGCGCCTGCCCGCCCAGTCGGACCTGGCTGAGGGTTATGCGACCTTGTTGCAGCGCCTGGGGCCGGTCACACCATTCGAGCTGGCCGTGGCCGGGGGGCGGTTGATGGCAACGCCGGGGCTGGCGTTCCTGGTGGGGTATCAGGCGGCACTGCGGGTGCTGTGGCCGAGTGCGCCGCAGAGCCTTGGCGCCTTGTGTGCCACCGAACAACGCAGCCTGCGCCCGGCGGACATGCAGACCCGCCTCAGTGATTTGCGCCTGAGCGGGCGCAAGGATTTCGTCACCGCCGGCGATGCTGCCGAATGGTTGTTGATCGCCGCCCGTAGTGAAGCACCCGGTGAAGCGCCACGGCTGAACCTGGCGGTGGCCTACCCCGGCGAGCCTGGCGTGACCCTGGAAAAGCTCCCGGCCATTGCCCTGATGCCGGACATCAGCCATGGCCGCGTACTGCTAGACGGTGCGCTGTGCGAATTGCTGGCGGGCGACGGTTGGGATGCGTATGTCAAACCGTTCCGCACCCTGGAAGACCTTTACGTACTCAGCGCCATGACCGCCTGGTTGTATGGCCTGGGGCAGGAATGTGGCTGGCCGCAGCCTTTGCAGTTGCGCCTGCTGGCGTTGCTGGCAGGCTGCGCCGAGGTGAGCCGTCACAACCCGTCCAGTGCTGCCGGGCATGTCCTGCTGGGTGGGTTGTTCGCCCAGTTTGAAGGGCTCGCTGGCGAGCTGAATGACGCACTGGCTGCCGGGCCTGCAACGTGGCGCGAGATGTGGACGCGGGACAAGGCAGTGATGGAGATGGCGGCGGGCGCGCGGGCCAAGCGGTTGGCCAAGGCGCTGGAATCTTCATTGGTTTGAAGGCCTCATCGCGAGCAAGCTCGCTCCCACACGGGATCTCTGTCGCACATGAGTCCGTTGTGGGAGCGAGCTTGCTCGCGATGAGGCCCTTATAAACGGCACAAATATCGAAACTGTCATCAAGTCTGACTAGGCTCAGCAAGTTCAACCCTTCGAGCCCCAAGCATGTTCAAAGGCTGGTTCCTGATCCCGCTCCTGCTGCTCACCCTGAATGTCCACGCTGAAGATTGGCCCGGCGAGCAATGGCCAACCGGTCCGCGCCCCACCGGGCCGGCCATCGAAGCCCTGGAGCGATACGCCTTCCCACCCCGGGACGATGTCACCCGGCAAGGCATCCGCACTGACGCGCTGCTGGTGATCCAGGACGGTCGGCTGGTCTATGAACGCTACGCCGGGCCGACCTCTGCCGACACCCCGCACCTGACCTGGTCCGTCAGCAAAAGCCTGATGGCGACGGTGTTTGGCGTGGCCTATGGTCAAAAGCTGTTTGGCCTGCAGGAGCCGGCGGCCAAATACTACCCGGCGCTGAGCAAGCACCCGGACATGACCCTCGCCGATCTTTTTCACTGGGCCTCGGGCCTGGATTGGCAAGAGGACTACGAATACGCGCCGCTCAACTCCTCGGTGGTGGCGATGCTGTATACCCGGGGCCGCCACGACATGGCGGCGTTCACCGCGCAGCATGAAGGCTTCAGCCCGCCGGGGCAGGCGTTTCGGTACTCCAGCGGCGACAGCAACCTGCTGGCCGCGGCGCTGAAAAACATCGTCGGCCCGGCGCGCTATCCCGATTACCCTTGGACGGCCCTGTTCGAACCCTTGGGCATTCGCCACGCCATCTGGGAAACCGACGCCAGCGGCACGTTCGTCGGTTCGTCCTATGCCTACCTCACGGCGCGGGACCTGGCGCGTGTCGGGTTGTTGATGCAACGGGACGGTCGCTGGGGGGAACGGCAGTTGATCCCCAAGGATTGGGTCGCCTTCAATCGCCAGCCCTTCGCCCGCTTCCAGGCCGGCCAGGACGAGGCCGTCCCCGGAGGGCATTGGTGGCTCAACCGCGCCGTCGACCCGGCGATCCGCCCCTGGCCCGATGCGCCAACGGATACATTCGCCGCGTTGGGCCATTGGGGCCAAGTGTTGTACATCATCCCCAGCGCCAGGCTGGTGATCGTGCGCTACGGCGATGACCGCGACGGCAGCTACCGCCACAATGAACTGCTCAAGCGAGTCATGGCGGTGTTCGCCGGGGCGGTGCAGCCATGAGACGCAAACTGTTGCTCACTCTGGCGTTGGCGCTTCTCATCGCTCTGCTGGGCTGGGTCTGGCTTGAACGGGTGGCGCTGCGGGCCTTTCCCGACATCATCAGTGCCTACACCGCCAAGGAGTACTGCTCGTGCCGTTACGTGATGGAGCAACCGGCTGATTATTGCCGTGGCTATGTGAAGCAGTCGGTGCCCATCAGTGACTTTCTCGATACCCCCGAAGCGAAGCGCGTCACCGTCAGCGGGTTGGGGCGTAGCAGCAGCGCGCGGTGGATGGGGGCGCGGCAGGGGTGTCGGTTGGAGTAAGGCCGGACCCCGATTCTATTGTGGGAGCAAGGCTTGCCCACAGGTTCCCTGTATTTCTGAGCAGTTGTTGAAACGGACAGTTTGCAAGCGCTCTCGGCGCGGTTAAGGTTCGCCACAGGTTTATCTGCCCTCCGAGTGTGTATGTTCAAGCGGTCTTTCTCTCACGCTGTCGCGACTTTGCTGCTGGCTTGCGCCGCGTTGCCGGCCCAGGCCGATTGGTACCTGGACGGTGAATCGTCGCGGCTGTCGTTCATCAGTAGCAAAAACGGCAATGTCTCCGAAGTCCAGCGCTTCCTGGTGCTTCATGGCCAAGTCCAGCCCAACGGATTGGCTCGCCTGGAAGTGGAGCTGGACTCCATCAACAGTGGCATTCCCCTGCGGGACGAACGCATGCGCGCCGAGCTGTTCGAGATCAAGCAATTTGCCGAAGCCACCATCACTGCACAAATCGACCTGGTGCCGATCCAGGACCTGGCCAACGGAGCGCAGTTGGAATTGCGCCTGCCGCTGACGGTGAACCTGCACGGCAAGCAGCATGAATACAACGTTGAACTGCTGGCGACACGCCTTGATGAACGACGCTTCCAAGTGGTGACCCTCGAGCCGCTGGTGCTCAACGCCGCGGATTTCGACTTGGCGCCGGGCCTGGAGAAGCTGCGTAACCTGGCTGGGTTGTCGGCCATCAGTCTGTCGGTGCCGGTGAATGCGGTACTGATTTTTACGGCGCGCTGACATGAGCGGCCCGGTATTTCCCTGGCGTGAAGGCAATCGCTTCGAACTATTGATCGACGGCCCGCAGTTCTTTCCGCGCATGCTGGTGGAAATCGCCCGTGCCCAGGAACAGGTCGAACTGGAACTGTACCTGGTGGAGGCGGGGGCCTGCGCCGAGGCGATGGTCCAGGCCCTGGTCCAGGCCTCCGAGCGTGGGGTACGGGTGCGCTGTCTGTTCGATGACTACGGCAGCCTGGCGTTTACCCTTGGCTTGCGTAACCGCCTGATCGAGGCTGGCGTCGAACTGCGTTTCTACAATCGCTTGAGCTGGCGCCGCTGGGTACGCAACCTCTACCGCGATCACCGCAAGTTGTTGTTGGTGGATCAGCGTCTGGCAGTGGTTGGTGGCACGGGTGTGACCGATGAATTCTGGAACCCCCTCGATGACCACTGTGAGTGGCACGAAGTGATGGTGGAAATCGTCGGTCCGCTGGTGCTCGACTGGCAATTACTGTTCGATCGCCAATGGCTCGCCAACCGTCATCGCCGTGCCTGGAAACCGGCCTCCAACTTTGGTTTGCCGCGCTTGCCCCGCGTGCCTCCAATGGGCGAGGGCATGGGCCGGGTGGCGTATGCCGACGCCCGCCAGCATCGCGATATTCTGCAATCGTTGTCTCGGGCGTTGAACAGTGGTCAGAAGAGGATCTGGATGGCGACGCCGTATTTCCTGCCGACCTGGAACGTGCGCCGTTCCTTGCGCAAAGCCGCTGCCCGCGGTATTGACGTGCGCCTGTTGCTGACCGGCCCGCGCACCGACCACCCCTCCGTGCGCTACGCCGGGCACCGTTACTACCCTCGACTGCTCAAGGCCGGGGTGAAAATATTCGAATACCAGCCATGTTTCCTGCACCTGAAGATGGTGTTGGTGGACGATTGGGTCAGCATCGGCTCATGCAATTTCGATCACTGGAACCTGCGTTTCAACCTGGAAGCGAACCTTGAAGCCTTGGATTCCGGGCTCAGCAGTGCGGTGGCGGCGAGTTTCGAACGGGACTTCGCCCAGAGCCTGCAGGTCAGCCTCGACGCCTGGCAGCGTCGACCTCTGTGGAAGCGGGTCAAGCAGCGGTTGTGGGGGTGGGTGGATCGGGTGGTGGTGAATCTGTTGGATCGGCGGGGTTAGCCCGAACACCCAGATACAACTGTGGGAGCGAGCTTGCTCGCGATGGCGGTCTGATATTCAACATCTGAGTTGAATGTTAAGCCGCTATCGCGAGCAAGCTCGCTTGTATGTTTAGACTTGAAGGGGTGGGCGGGACTAAAAGCTCGATTCCGACTCTAGCCAGTACGGACCGTGGGAGACTTCTCGTTCCGCCCTTTCTACCTAAAGCGCCGATAAGGAATTCATCGGTAAAACCGACGATAGAGGCAAGCCAGCGCAAAGGTAGACCCCGACAAGCACCTAAACCCTAGCTCCGAGGATTCGTCATGACAATCCTTAACTCACCAACGGTTATTGGTATCGATGTAGCGAAGGCCGAAATCGTCGTTTACCGCGAAGACCTGAAAATCACTCAAGCCATCGCCAACAATCGCGAAGCTCTTGGCCGGTGGCTCAAAACGCTACCAGCCCAAAGCTCGATTGCGCTGGAAGCCACCAGTTTTTATCACCTGGACACAGCTGAGCTGGCCCATGGAATGGGGTTTCATGTTTACGTTGTGGATCCTTATCGGGTGGCCCATTACCGTGAAAGTATTGGGCTGCGGGCTAAAACTGATCCTTGTGATGCGCGTTTGCTGGCTCGTTATCTAACGAACGAGCAAGCAAGGCTGCGTATCTGGAGCCCACCTCCAGAAGCCTACAAAGTGTTAAAAAACCTGCTTAGAAAACGTGCGGCACTCATCAAGGCCCGTGTCAGTATCGTGCTGAGTTTTTCGAACGAACCGTGCCTAAAGGACATCTTGGCCCGGCAGTTGGAGGTCTTCAAAGAGTCCGATCAGGCCATTCAGAAGCTAATGCGTGAGGCCAGCCAAGCGGTAGGGATCACTGAAAACATCAACCGCTGCAAAGCCATTGAAGGGATTGGTGAACTGACGGCCATTGGCTTGGCGACCGCATTCATGCGCGGTCACTTTGTCAGTGGCGATGCATTCATTGCTTTCTTGGGGATGGATTTGCGTCCAAAAGACTCAGGGAAGAAGCACAGTCCTCGTCACTTGAGCAAAAAAGGGGACGGGGAGCTACGACGCCTGGCGCACAACGCCGCGATGGCGGCCTGTCGGTCTCCTGCCTGGAAACCTTACTATGAGGCCTTCTTGGCACGAGGCCTGGCCAGAACTCAGGCCTTGGTTATCCTTGCCCGCAAGTTGTGTCGGGTAGCATTCGCCCTGATGAAAAATCAGAGCGAATACCAACCAAATTCACGGTTGCAGGGTTCCCCTGCAACATAGAATCTCCCACGCTGGTTTTGTGTTGCCTGAGGGTCAGAGCAACTCAAAACTCTGCTGCTTCACTTCCTGGGAGTCCAGGCCGATCTGCACGTTGAACTTGCCCGGCTCAGCCGCGTATTTGAGCTGAGCGTTGAAGAACTTCAGGTCATCTTCGGTGATGGTGAAGTGGACGACTTTTTTCTCACCGGCCTTGAGCATCACCTTGCGGAAGTTTTTCAGTTCCTTCACCGGACGGATGATCGAGCCGGTCACGTCCTGGATGTACAACTGCACCACGGTTTCGCCGTCACGCTTGCCGGTGTTTTCCACCGTCACGCTGGCGTCGAGCTTGCCAGTCTTGTTCAGGGTGGTAGACGACAGGGCCATGTCCGACAGGCTGAACTCGGTGTAGCTCAGGCCGTAGCCGAACGGATAAAGCGGGCCGGTGGTGTCATCGAAGTATTGCGAGGTGTAGTTGCCCGGCTTGCCCGGTGTGAACGGCCGGCCAATGCTCAGGTGGTTGTAGTAGGTCGGAATCTGTCCTACTGAGCGTGGGAAGGTAATCGGTAGCTTGCCCGATGGGTTGTAGTCGCCGAACAGCACGTCGGCGATGGCGTTGCCGCCTTCGGTGCCGCTGAACCAGGTTTCCAGGATGGCATCGGCCTGTTGTTTTTCTTCGAGCAACGACAGCGGACGGCCATTCATCAGCACCAGCACCAACGGCTTGCCGGTGGCCTTCAAGGCCTTGATCAGTTCGCGCTGGCTGGCCGGGATGTTCAGGTCGGTGCGGCTCGAGGATTCATGGGACATGCCACGGGACTCACCCACGGCGGCTACCACCACATCGGCATCCTTGGCTGCCTTGACCGCTTCGTCGATCAGCACCTGGGCCGGGCGCGGGTCGTCCACCACTTCCGGTGCGTCGAAGTTAAGGAAGTTCAGGTAGTCGAGCACCTTCTTGTCGCCGGTAATGTTGGCACCACGGGCGTAGATCAGCTTCGACTCAGCACCCAGGGCGCGGGTCATGCCATCGAACAAGGTGACCGACTGCGCAGGGCGCCCGGCGGCGGCCCAACTGCCCATCATGTCGATCGGTGCCTTGGCCAGCGGGCCGACCAGGGCGATTTTCGCGTTTTTGTTCAGGGGCAGGGTCTGGTTGCGGTTTTCCAGCAGCACCAGGCTGCGGCGTGCCACGTCACGGGCATCGGCGCGGTGCAGGCGGCTTTCGGCGTAAGTGTCGGCCGGATCGTCCTCGGCCTTGCCGATGCGCAGGTACGGGTCCTTGAACAGGCCCATGTCGTATTTGGCCGCGAGCACTTCCCGTACCGCGTTGTCGATGTCGCTCTGCTCGATCTCACCGGCCTTGAGCAGCCCTGGCAGCTCCTTGCCGTAGAGCGAGTCGTTCATGCTCATGTCGATGCCGGCCTTGATTGCCAGCTTCGCCGCTTCGCGACCGTCCTTGGCGACACCGTGCTTGATCAACTCGAAGATGGCGCCATGGTCACTCACGGCCAGGCCCTTGAAGCCCCACTCCTTGCGCAGCAGGTCGTGCATCAGCCAGGTGTTGGCGGTGGCGGGCACGCCGTTGATGGAGTTCAGCGCGACCATCACCCCGCCGGCTCCGGCGTCGATGGCGGCGCGGTAAGGCGGCAGGTAGTCCTGGTACATTTTCACCGGGCTCATGTCCACGGTGTTGTAGTCCCGGCCGCCTTCCACTGCGCCGTAGAGGGCGAAGTGCTTGACGCTGGCCATGATGCTGTCGGCCGCGTTGGCGCCATTACCCTGGAACGCCTTGACCATCACCCCGGCGATGCGCGACACCAGGTAGGTGTCCTCGCCAAAACCTTCGGAGGTCCGGCCCCAGCGTGGGTCGCGGGAAATGTCGACCATCGGCGCGAAGGTAATGTCCAGGCTGTCAGCCGCGGCTTCCTGGGCGGCAATGCGGCCGGAGTGGTAGATGGCGTCCATGTCCCAGCTCGAGGCCAGGGCCAGGGGGATCGGGAAAATGGTGCGATGGCCGTGGATCACGTCATAGGCGAAGAACATCGGGATCTTCAGCCGGCTGCGCATGGCCGCGTCCTGCATCGGACGGTTTTCAGCGCGAGTGATGGAGTTGAACGTGCCGCCGATGTTGCCGGCAGCGATTTCCTTGCGGATCATCTCCCGGGGCATTTCCGGGCCGATGCTGATCAGGCGCAATTGGCCGATCTTTTCCTCTAGGGTCATCTGCTTCATCAGGTTGCTGATGAACGCGTCCTTGTTCTCTATGGGGGCAGGCAGGTTGTCGGCTAATACGGATTGACTGGCCAGACTGACAAACAGGCCCAGCAAACACAGCTTCTTCATGAATAGTTTTCTCGCAAGCCTAAAGGGCGGTAATCAGGACACGCCGGTCAGCCAAAATGTGAGGAGCGGCTATTGTTGTTCGGTTAAATGCAGCACACTTTCGAACCATTGGGCTGAACTTAGTTTCGCACTGCGCATCTTTTAGCCCATCGACCCGATTCAATCCAGTGCGGCGGCAGATTATGCCCCAGACGCCGGTGAGATAGGTGGCAGTGTTTTTTCCAATGTATCGCAAGGGAGAGCTTCACCCGATGAATCTACGACTGAACCACCGCACAGGCCTGCAAATGCTGGCCCTGATGCTGTTCACCACGCTGCTGGCCGGTTGCGGTATCAACAACATCCCGACCCTGGACGAGCAGGCCAAGGCCGCCTGGGGCCAGGTGCAGAACCAATACCAGCGCCGTGCCGACCTGATTCCCAATCTGGTGGAAACCGTCAAGGGCTATGCCCAGCATGAGCAGGAAACCCTGACCGCGGTGATTGAAGCACGGGCCAAGGCCACCTCGATCCAGGTCGATGCCAGCACCCTGGATAACCCGGAAAAACTCAAGCAATTCCAACAGGCCCAGGATCAGTTGACCGGTGCGTTGAGCCGGTTGATGGTGGTGTCCGAGCGTTACCCGGACCTCAAGGCCAACCAGAACTTCCTGGCCTTGCAATCGCAGCTCGAAGGCACCGAGAACCGCATCGCCGTGGCCCGCCGTGACTTCATCCTGGCGGTGCAGAAGTACAACACTGAAATCCGCACCTTTCCCGGTCGCCTGTGGCACAGCGTGATGTATAGCGACCTGCCGATCCGCGAAACCTTCGAGGCCACCAGCCCCAACGCCGAGAAAGCGCCTGAAGTGAAGTTCTGATCAATGCTCCACAGGCTGTGGCGTTACCACGGATGAGGTTCCAATGCGCGTGTTGAAAATTGGCCTGGTGCTGTTGCTCTGGGTGTTTGCAGTCACGGCCCAGGCCGAATTGAAATTTCCGGCGCTGACCGGGCGGGTGGTGGACACCGCACAGATGCTCGATCCATCGGTGCGTGGCCAACTGGACGCGCAGCTCAAGGCCCATGAACAGGCCACTGGCGAACAAGTGGTGGTCGTCACCCTGGCAGACCTGCAAGGCACCAGCATCGAAGACTTCGGCTATCAGCTGGGGCGGCATTGGGGCATCGGGCAAAAAGATAAGAACAACGGTGCGTTGCTGATCGTGGCCCGGGATGACCGTAAACTGCGGATCGAAGTGGGCTATGGCCTGGAGGATCGCCTGACCGATGCCCAGAGCTCGGTGATCATCAACCAGGTGATCACCCCGGCGTTCAAGACCGGTAACTTCAACAAAGGCATCAGCGACGGCGTGGCGGCGATGCTGGTGGTGTTGGGCGGCAGCCCGCTGGATGAGCCGGCGCCGGTGTACAGTGCGGACGGGGAGCAGGAGCAGGGGGATTTCGTCGAGCGTCATCCTGGGCTGTTCATCTTCCTGGTGCTGCTGTTTATCGTGACGATATTCATTTGCCAGATGCTGGGTATCCTGCCTGCGGGACGGGGTGGCTCCAGCGGCTCAAGCGGATCCGGAGGGGGAGGCTTTGGCGGTGGTGGCGGCGGCGGTTTCAGCGGCGGCGGTGGCAGTTTCGGGGGCGGCGGTTCGTCGGGCGGCTGGTGACAATAATAATGAGCAGGCATTTCTAACCATGGCATTACTGACTGAACACGAACAACGCAAGGTCGCCGAGGCCATTGCCCGGGTCGAGCGCGATACCGATGCCGAACTGGTCACGGTGCTCGCCGCCCGCGCTGACGACTACGCCTACATTCCGCTGCTGTGGGCCAGCCTGTTGGCCCTGGTGGTGCCTGGCGTGGTGCATTACCTGACAGGTTGGCTGGCCATGCACAGCCTGTTGCTGGTGCAATGGGTCAGCTTCGTCGTGCTGTGCCTGGTGTTCCGCATTCCCAGGATCACCACGCACCTGATCCCTCGTTCCGTGCGCCACTGGCGGGCCTCGAACCTGGCGCGTCGGCAGTTTCTCGAACAGAACCTGCACCACACCGTGGGCAGCACGGGGATGCTGATTTTTGTTTGCGAGGCCGAGCGCTATGTCGAGATCCTGGTGGACGAAGGCATTTCCAAGCGTCTGGACAACAAGCGTTGGGATGCCATCGTCGCGGCGTTCACCCAGCAGGTCCGCCAGGGGCAGACGCTGGAGGGCTTCGTGACCTGCATCGAGGCCTGTGGCGAGTTGCTCAAAGTGCATGTGCCGGTGACTCACGAGCGCAATGAACTGCCGAATCGGTTGGTGGTTCTGGGCTGATTTCCTGCCGGACCATTGTGGCGAGGGAGCAAGCTCCCTCGCCACAAAAGCCCAGTCCCTTTGCAAGAGATTGCTCATGATCGAGAGGGTATCTCGCGGATTTTGCACCATTGGGGAATTTCCCCGTGCCCTCTCACCCCATCCCCCCTAAAATACCCGCCATTCCCGATCCGCCCGCCCCGAGGCCGCTTTTTTCATGTCTGTCACTGCCACCCCCGCCCGTCCTGCGCCGGATCACCACGCCCAGTTCATCGAGCTGCTGCGCACCAGCCTCGAACAAAATGCTTTCATCAAGCTGGTGTTGGCCAAGTACGTCGGCGAGGAAACGGACCTGCAACGGCTGATCATCAAGCAACTGACGGTCAAGGACCAGCCGTGCCTGTCCTTCGTCTACCGCTACAAGACCCGCGACATCACCAAGAATTTCCCGCTGGCCGAAGGTGTAGCGACCGTTGCCGCGCTGTTGCCGGCATCGTTCAAGAACGCGCATTTGCTCGCGGTCACCGACGAGGCGCAGCTCGAATACAGCAAAAAGGGCAAGAGCTCGCTGTTCAAGAGCAAGCCCCAGCAACTGCGGGAAGTGCCCTCGGCCGAGCACAATCGCGAGAAAAACCGCTTCCTTGATCTGAGCCGGCCGTTCCTGGCTGATTTGGGCGTGACCAACCACAAGCACGAGCTGATTCCGGCGATGTCGCGCAAATGGAAGCAGATCAACAAATTCATCGAAGTCTTCAGCCATGCGCTGACGTCCTCGCCGCTGGCCCTGGACAAACCGGTACGGGTGTCGGATTTCGGTTCGGGCAAGGGTTACCTGACCTTTGCCATCCACGATTACCTGCGCAACACCTTGCAGGCCGAAGGCCTGGTGACCGGTGTCGAGTTGCGCGAAGACATGGTCAAGTTGTGCAACGAAGCCGCCGCGCGGCTGGAACATCCGGGCCTGAGTTTCCAGCACGGTGACGTGCGCAGCGTGGCGCCAAGCGCGGTGGATGTGATGATCGCCTTGCACGCCTGCGACATCGCCACCGATTACGCGATCCACATGGGCATTCGCTCGGGCGCCTCGATCATCATGTGCTCGCCGTGCTGCCACAAGCAGATCCGCCTGCAGATCCAGAGCCCGGCCTTGCTCAAGCCGATGCTGCAATATGGCCTGCATCTGGGCCAGCAGGCGGAAATGGTCACCGACAGCCTGCGGGCGCTGTTTCTGGAGGCGTGCGGCTACGAAACGAAGGTGTTCGAGTTCATCTCCCTGGACCACACCAACAAGAACAAGATGATCCTGGCCGTCAAGCGCGCCGAACCGATGGATTCGACCGAACTGCTGGCGAAAATCCAGGAGCTCAAGGCGTTCTACCACGTCACCGAGCACTGCCTGGAAACGCTGTTGCGGGCGGACGGTTACCTCGCCTGACAACGGCTTACGCCGATCCATTGTGGGAGCGAGCTTGCTCGCGATGAACGATTATGCGGCGTGTCTGAAAGATCACGTCGCCTGAATCGCGAGCAAGCTCGCTCCCACAGGACTCTCTGCAACCTCATTCCTATGCAGCCCGTCAGGTAATCACCGCTTATCCCACGTCTACCGGCCTACCGGACTACCTTTAATGCGTTCACCCCTCACGCATTCCCAAAGGAGCCCATCCATGGCCGCTAAGAAAATCCTGATGTTGGTCGGCGATTACGTTGAAGACTACGAAGTCATGGTGCCGTTCCAGGCGTTGCAGATGGTCGGCCACACCGTGCATGCAGTCTGCCCGGACAAAACTGCCGGGCAAACCGTGCGCACGGCGATCCATGACTTCGAAGGCGACCAGACCTACAGTGAAAAACCGGGGCACCTGTTTGCCCTCAATCATGACTTTGCCAGTGTCCAGGCCTCTGACTACGACGCGCTGCTGGTGCCGGGCGGTCGTGCGCCGGAATACCTGCGCCTGAATGAAGATGTCCTGCAACTGGTGCGCGATTTTGACCTGGCAGGTAAGCCGATTGCCGCAGTGTGCCATGCAGCGCAGCTGTTGGCGGCGGCCGGGATTCTGGACGGCCGTGAATGCAGCGCCTACCCGGCGTGCGCACCGGAGGTACGCCTGGCGGGTGGCACCTATATCGACATTGCCGTGACCGAAGGCCACGTCCAAGGCAACCTGGCGACCGCCCCGGCTTGGCCGGCGCACCCGAAATGGCTGGCGGGATTCCTCACCCTGCTGGGCACGGCCATCACCCTGTAGCGCGGCGGGCCTGACTGGCAGAACACGCACAGCGGGTCTTTACTGCTTGGGCAACTATTTGCGCGCCTGAGGAGAACTCCTATGTCTGGATGGTACGAAATAAGCAAAAGCAGCAACGGCCAGTTTCGGTTCGTGCTCAAGGCGGCCAACGCCGAGACGATTTTGACCAGCGAGCTGTATGCCACCCGCAGCGGTGCGGACGGCGGCATCGCTTCGGTGCAGAAAAACAGTCCGTTGGCCGAGCGCTACGAGCTCAAGAACACCAAGGACGGCCATCCGTACTTCAATCTCAAGGCTGCCAACCACGAAGTGATCGGCAGCAGCGAGGCCTATTCCTCGGACGCCGTCCGAGACAAAGGCATTGCCAGCGTCAAGGCCAATGGGCCGACAACGGTCATCAAGGACAAGACCGTGGCGGCGCTTTGAGTTTTCCCCCGGTGGGAGCGAGCTTGCTGTGGCGAGGGAGCTTGCTCCCGCTGGACCGCGAAGCGGTCCCCATAGCAGGCTCACAAATGACGACTGCTTCGCAGCCGAGCCCACACTCATGCGCTGATCGGGCGTTGAGTTTCCAGATCATGTAGCCCGAGACTAAACCTCCACTGGCACCGACAGCTTAGGATCGCCCAGCGGATGGCTCTTGGCATCGAAGAACCGCAGTTGCACCTCCAATCCTTGGAACACTTTGGCGTAATGGCGCTTCTGGTGCTGGATGAACGCCTGGCTACGGGGGTAGATCGAAATCGCCACGGTTTTTGGTGCAGCCAGGCGCAGGGCCTGCACGATGTGGCTGTCCTGCTCGCCCAAGGCATGGCCAAACAGGCACAGGTTGTCGGCGTGGTGCAGCAGTTGGTCATAGCAGAACGACAGGTAGTCGGAGCTGCGGATGGTCTTGAGCTTGTCCTGGCTCGGGCCTTCATTGACGAACAGCGGCACGTCGTCGAGGGTCTTGATCGTGTTGTTGATGGCGAAACTGCCCAGCAGCGTGCCTTCGGTAGAGGTGAGTTTGCGCGCGGTGCCGTCCTGGTTGCGCACCAGGTGCAGGCCACCGTGCAGGTACAGCAGGCGCGGTTTATCCGTGGCCACTTGGCTCAGGTCAAAACTGTGATCGCTGCCGAAGAACAAGTCGGTGAGATTCTCGCTCGCGTGCTGGATCGCCCAGTAGTTGAGCAAATCGTAGTTGGTGGTGAACACCGTGCGGTAGCGGCTCAGTTCCTGGTTGAGCGTTGCCAGGGTCGACGGCTGCACCAGTCGCCACGGGATATGCACAGCGTGCACGGTGTTGATCAGCGCTTCTTTTATCGCGTAATAGCGGTTGCGCGGCGCGGCGGAGCTGACGGCCAGGGCTTTGTTGACCCGGCTGGTGGTTTTCAGCGCGCCGAGCACCTGTTCGAAACTGCGCGTCTGCATCGCCTCGAATACGCTCAGTTCCGACGGGCTAAGCGGTTTCTCTTCGACGGTGCGGGCGTTTTCGAACAGCGAGTCATAGCCGAAATCGTCCCATACGGCGCGGCTGGCGCCATTACCCACCAGCAAGCCGCTGAAGAGGGTATTGGCGCGCACGGCCTCCCAATCTTCGAGCCGGGCGTCATATTCCTGGAAATCGGTCATCGCGAAGCTCATCCAAAACGTGGCAAAAGGCAGGGCGCGACTTTATCACGACCCAGTCTTGAGCCAGATCAAGATACGCCATGACTACTCGGTCATTCTGTAGGCCCTGCCGATCCGGCCTCAACCAGGAGCGTGACCCCATGAGCAGTACTTTTTTCATTCCCGCCGTGAACATCATGGGGCTGGGCTGCCTCGATGAAGCGATGACCGCCATCCGCAACTACGGCTTTCGCAAGGCGCTGATCGTCACCGACGTGGGGCTGGCCAAGGCCGGTGTCGCGAATATGGTGGCCGAACAACTGGCGCTGCAAGACATCGATTCGGTGATCTTCGACGGTGCCAAGCCCAACCCGAGCATTGCCAATGTCGAGCTTGGATTGGGCCTGCTGAAGGAGAGCCGATGCGATTTCGTGGTGTCGCTGGGTGGCGGTTCGCCTCACGATTGCGCCAAGGGCATTGCCCTGTGCGCCACTAACGGCGGGCAGATCCGTGACTATGAAGGCGTCGACCGCTCGAGCAAGCCGCAATTGCCTTTGATCGCCATCAACACCACGGCGGGCACCGCCAGCGAGATGACCCGTTTTTGCATCATCACCGACGAAACCCGCCACGTGAAAATGGCGATTGTCGACCGCAACGTGACCCCGCTCATGTCGGTCAACGACCCGGCCCTGATGGTGGCGATGCCCAAGGGCCTGACCGCCGCCACGGGCATGGATGCGTTGACCCACGCGGTCGAGGCGTATGTGTCCACCGCCGCCAATCCGATCACCGATGCCTGCGCGCTGAAAGCCATCACCCTGATCAGCAACAACCTACGTCTGGTCGTGCGCGACGGTAATGATCTGACAGCACGGGAGAATATGGCCTACGCGCAGTTTCTCGCGGGGATGGCGTTCAACAATGCATCGCTGGGTTTCGTGCACGCGATGGCGCACCAGTTGGGTGGTTTTTACGACTTGCCTCACGGCGTCTGCAACGCGGTGTTGCTGCCTCACGTGCAGAGCTTCAATGCCTCGGTGTGCGCTGCTCGTCTGACGGATGTGGGCTTGGCCATGGGGGTCGATACGCGCGGGTTCAGCCCGGAAGAGGGCGCCCAGGCCGCCATTGCGGCCATTCGCAGCCTGGCTCATGACGTGGATATTCCAGCCGGTTTGCGTGACTTGGGTGTACGCCTCAACGACGTGCCGGTGTTGGCCGCCAACGCCTTGAAAGATGCGTGCGGCCTGACCAACCCACGGGCGGCGGACCAGCGGCAGATCGAGGAAATTTTCCGCAGCGCGTTTTAAGCGGCTCGGGGCGGCATGGACCTCACACATAGCATTGCCGCCACCCCCAGCAGCGCGCACAACGCCGCCAGCGGCCAGGCCTGTTGGCTCACCAACAGGCTGGCCATGGCGCCGATCACCGACGCCATCAGTTGGTGCACAAAGCCGCTCAACGCCATGGCATAAGCACCGGCCACGGGTGAACCTTCGTTGGCCAGGGACAGGCTGATGGGGTAATTCAACGACTGGCCGAACACCGCAAAGCAATACGGAAGCCAGAAGAGCAGTGCGACGCTGCCCAGGGTGAGGCTGCCTGCCAGCATGGTCGCGCTCCCGCCCAGCACCAGTGCGATGCCCCAGCGCATCATCCGTCGTTGGCCAGTGCGCAGCACAAACGCGTTCACCGCCAGCGCGCCCAGCAGATAGGCCACACTGATTGGCCAACCCAGGAGACCGTATTCAATGGGCGACCAGCGAAAACTTTCCTGCAGGATCAGCGGCGCTGCGGTATTGAAGGCCACGATCACGCCGTAACCCAGCCCACCCGCCAATGCCGGCAACAAAAAACCACGGCGCGTGAGGATCTGTCCGTAGATGCGCCACGCCGATTGCCCGTTGCCGCTTGGTGCCAGTGCCGCGAACCGGGCCCGAGACACGACTGCCGCCATGATCAGGCTGACTGCGCCCAACCCTTGGAAGATCGCCTCCCACCCGAAAGCGGCCTGGATCAGCGAGCCCAGGTACTGGCCGATGCCGAGAGCAATCACGAAGGCTATGGAGATCCAGGACAGGGCCTTGGCCAGCAGGTCACCGGTGAAACTGTCGCGAATCAACACCCGCGCCATCACTGAGATCCCGCTGGCGCCGATGCCCTGGATCAACCTGAGCGTCAGGAACGCTTCCACCGTAGTGCCCAGCGGCAGGGCCAGGTTGCCCAGGCCGTACAGCCCCAATGCCGCCAGCAGAACCGGTTTGCGCCCCAGGCGCTCGCCCAGGCTGCCCCATAACAACATGGGCAGGGCCATGCCGATCAGGTACACCGACAGCCCCCAGGATACCCGGGACGCATCGGCCCCCAGATCCCGGGCGATATCAGGCAGGGCCGGCAAGTAGATGCTCATGCCCAGTTGTGCCAGGAAGACTGTGGTGCAGGTGACGATCAGGGTTGTACGGGGCTTCATCAAGGGGCTCTTTTCAAGGGCGGATGTCACGCCCGTGGGCCAGCAGCCGGTCGGTGATTTTTTCGCAAAACGAGCGAATCACGTTGGGCTCCATGTCGGCACGCAGAGTGATACGGATTGCGGCCTTGCCTTGCGGCACCACGGGGAAAAAGACCGCTGAAGTGAAATACCCCAGCTCGGCCAGTTCGACCGCCACGCTGTTGGCCAGGGCTGCCTCACCGCAGGGCATCAGGCGGATCGCCATGGAATTGCCATGCTGTTCGGTACGAACGAGGCTGTCGAAGAAGCGGATATTAGCCTGTAAACGCTCCTGCAAGGCGCTGAATTCCCGGCTGCGATGCAGGCGGATCGAAGCCATGCCAGCGCCAATCGCTGCTGCGTTGAGGCTTTGCGACCAGTTGCTCGGCCCTCCGTAACGCTGCACCAGCGCTTTGTGCCGTTCACTGCCAAACATTGCCAGCCCGCCACTGGCCCCGAATGACTTGGCCAATGAGGCGACAATCAGGGTGCGTTCGTCTACCGCATGGAGGCGCGAGCGGGCCAGGCCGGCGCCGCACTGTCCTATGGTGGACAGCGCATGAGAGTCGTCCAGATAGAGAAACAGACCATAACGATGCTTGAGATACAGCAGGCTATCCAGATCCGCCACGCCGCCCATGCTATAGGCGCCATCGGCCACGTAGGCCACGTTGCGTTGCTGTTTGCACAGGTCTTCGAGGAAATCCATGTCGTTATGTGGGCACGTGACGACTTGGGTTTCATCGGCGCAGGCTGCCTTGATGTGGTTCATCGAGTAATGGGCGTGCTTATCAAACACCATCACGGGCGGTCGATTGCCGGTCAGCACACCGCTGGCCAGTAACGGTAAAATCCCGGCGCTGGCTGCACTGCAAGACAAGGCACTGAGACAACTGGCGCCAAACAACTCTGATAATTGGGTTTCGTATTGGTCCAGGATCGCCAGCTTGCAGCGATTTTTAGAGTTGGCGACACGCAGGGTCCCGCTTTCCCACAGGGCGGTCATGGCGCCATCCAGCAGCGCGGGGTGGTAATCCAGGCCCAGGTAGGACGTGGTGCAGAAGTGATGAAAGGTCCGGCCGTATTGGTCGACCAGGACATTGGGGGTCTTGACATCGACATTCAGGCCCGAGATTTTTCCGACTTCGGCGCTTTGCCAGTCCGGGTCTGCGAGGGAAATCACCTTGCGGTAGTTGGTGAAGTGATGGGGCGATTGTGCAGTCTGGTTCATGGCGCGATTACATTCCTTGGTTGATTGGTGCTGTCCGTGGGGTGTTTCAATATCTGTGTGTTTCCAGACTTTACAGATCGTTGTACAGGGCTTTGAATCGGCTGTTTCTGGTGTGCTTGAGTGTTACCGGAGACTTCTGTGTAGGACTTTGCCCAAGGGCTTGGGCGGGGAATCCATTTGCGCTGTCGGAGCGCAGTGAAGTGCCGCTTCTACCCCCGAATCTGCTGCGTTTCGCTGTGCCGGCGAGGCGGTCAGGCCATCGGTTGGCGGCGTAACGTCGATATTTTTCTCAAGGGTGCTTGTCCATGCTCTCAGGCTTGAATCATCTGACCCTTGCCGTCACCGACCTGGACCGGAGCGTGGGGTTTTATCACGGGTTATTGCAGCTTCATCTCCAGGCCAAGTGGGCCAGCGGCGCTTACCTGTCGCTGCCTGGGCTATGGTTGTGCCTGTCTTTGGACCCTTTGCGTAAAACCGAGCCGGCGGCGGACTACACTCATTACGCATTCAGCATAAGTGCCGAGCTTTTCCCGGTGCTGGTGGCGCGGCTTAATGCCGCACAGGTCACTCCATGGCGAGACAATCGCAGCGAAGGCGACTCGTTTTATTTTCTGGATCCGGATGGGCACAAGCTTGAAGTCCATGTGGGAGACCTGGCGTCGCGGCTGAACGCCTGTCGGCAGGCGCCTTATGCCGCTATGGAGTTTTTTACGGATCCGTGACGCTTGATGTGGTGTCACGTTCGGCCGAGTAGAGTGACGGTACAGGTGAGCTCCTCCAGTATTCATCCGATCGCATACGCTATCCTCATGGGTAACGGGCCGTACGTCTCGTATCGCCTGGCACACAAGGTTTCGTTCACCGCAGCATTATCCGGATGACCTCCAGCCCCATGGACACTCGAAGTTCCGCGCCGTTGGCCAGTTACATCGACCTTCTGCTGGACGCTGTGTGTGCCGTCGACGGTCAAGGGCGGTTTGTCTTCGTCAGTGCCGCCTGCGAACGCATTTTCGGCTACACCCCGCAGGAATTGATCGGCCGGCCGATGATCGATCTGGTGCACCCTGCCGACCGCCAACGGACCCTCGAAGCGGCGCGGGAGATCATGGACGGCGAACCCAAGCTCAATTTCGAGAACCGCTACCTGCGCAAGGACGGTCAGGTGGTGCATATCCTGTGGTCGGCGCGCTGGTCTGCGGTGGATCAATTACGCATCGCCGTGGCGCGGGACATCACCGAGCGCAAGCAGGCTGAGTCCCGACAAGCGGCGTTGTACGCGATTTCCGAAGCCGCTCATGCCGCGGCGGACTTGTTGGCGTTGTTCAAACGCATCCACCTGATCATTGGCGAGTGGCTGCCGGCGCTGAACTTTTCGGTAGCGTTGTATGACGAGCAATGCGCGCAACTGAACTTTCCTTACCACGTCGACGACCTCGAGCGACAACCTGAGTTGCCGGGCACGGTTACCGGGCGGTTGTGTGCCGAGGTGATTCGCAGCGGCCAGCCGATCCTGCTGACCCCCGGTTCCAGCCAGTTGCCGCCAGGCTTCTGCGACCTCGTGGCGCAGCCGGACGCGCCTTGTTGGCTGGGTGTGCCATTGAACTCCCAGAATGGCACGATCGGCGCGCTGATTGTAAAGAGCGCCCCACACCACGAACGCTACACCGAGCAGGACAAGGAACTGCTGCAGTATGTTTGTGCGCAGATCACCATCGCTGTCGAGCGCCAGCAATTGCACGCCCGGTTGCAGCACATGGCGCAGTACGATCAACTGACCCAGGTGCCCAACCGCGCATTGTTGCGTGACCGGTTCAAGTCCGCACTGATCACCGCCCGCGCCGCGTCAGGGCGCATGGCCTTGTTGTATATCGACCTCGATCGCTTCAAGCAGATCAACGACACCTACGGTCACGGAGTGGGCGATATGCTGCTGCAAGCGGTGGCCAGTCGTCTCAAGGGATGTATACGGGACACCGATACCGTAGCGCGCATTGGCGGCGATGAGTTCGTGGTCCTGCTCCATAGCATCCAGGATCTGGAAGACGCCCATCGCGTACAGGAAAAAATCCGCCATGCGCTGGCCCAGCCGCTGCGCCTGGACGGGCATTGCCTGAGCATCGAGCCGAGCATTGGTGTGGCCTGTTTTCCTGACCATGGCACTGAAGATGTGGACCTGTTCCGCCACGCGGACGCGGCAATGTATGCCGCCAAGCGTCGCAATCACCTGGCGTTCGGTAACTGACCACGCGCCACCGTTCGTCGTGGTATTGGATGTTTTTTCAAACCTTTCAGGCCTTGTTCCTTTCGGATGTAGGGCGAGTCCCACTCGCCGGAAAGATGACCCACGATCGAACGAAGGTGTTTGATGCGGGTCGCAAAAGTGGGAGAACCACCATCGCGAGCACCGTGACAGCCGAATCTGGCCGTTAACGGGACAGACGTCTCGCTGATTTTTCACCGGTGGTTCTGATTCAGAGGCGGGACACCCGCCAGAACTTTTATCAGAGGAGGGCGCGACCATGAGCCGTATGGCCAGCTTTTTTCGCACCACCAGTCTTGTCGTGTTGATGGGCCTGGGTGCCAACAGTGCCTGGGCCCAATCGCCTGTCGAATTCATCAACGACGCCTCGGCCAAAGGCATGGCCGACATCGAGGCCAGTCGCTTGGCCCACGGGAAAGCCGAGTCCAGGGAGGTCAAGGATTACACCATCATGGTGATCAACGACCGCACCACGGCCAATCAACATCTGGCCAAGATTGCGAAAAAGCTCGACTTGCCCGTTGCGCCCAGAGAGGAAGTGGCTGACAAGGCCAAGGCCCTGATGCCACAGGTGCAGGAAGGGGAGTCGTTCGAAGCCGCTTATGCTGCCAGCCAGGTCAAGGCCACCGAGGAAGCCATTGCGCAGATCCAGCAGCAGGCCCAGACGACCGAAGTGCCGGAAATCAAAGCCTTCGCCGATGAAACCCTGCCTAAATTGCAGACTCATCTCCAGATGGCCAGGGCGCTGCAGGCCAGTCGCTGATTCGTATCACTTCTTGAATTCAGGACCGGGGCGTTCACGCCCTGGTTCAACTCGCCCGCAAAAAAGGAGAAGTTCGATGTCCACACGTCGAGAACCCAACCAATACGCGATGCAGAACCCGTTGACCCAGTATCCTCGTCCGCCATTTCCCGACCAGCCGCAATCGCCGCCGGGCATTGATCAGGACATGGTGCCCAAGCCCGATCATGGCGAAAAAAGTTATCAAGGCTTCGGGCGCCTGGAAGGGCGCAAGGCACTGGTCACCGGTGGTGACTCGGGCATCGGCCGTGCCGCCGCCATCGCCTATGCTCGCGAGGGCGCTGACGTAGCGATCAATTATTTGCCCAGTGAAGAGCGGGATGCGCGGCAAGTCATTGAACTGATCGAAGCCGAAGGCCGCAAGGCGATTGCGATCCCGGGCGACCTCAAGGACGAAGCCTTCTGCGTCCAATTGGTGAAAAGCGCCCACGAGCAATTGGGTGGGCTGGATATTTTGGTGAATGTCGCCGGCAAACAGCAAGCGCAAAAAGATATCGCCGATATCACCACCGCGCAGTTCGATGACACCATGAAAACCAACATCTATGCGATGTTCTGGCTCTGCAAGGCGGCGCTGCCGCTGATGCCGGCGGGCGCGACGGTCATCAATACTGCATCGATCCAATCCTATGATCCGTCCGCGACATTGTTGGACTACGCCACCACCAAAGCGGCCATCGTGGCGTTCACCAAGGCGCTGGCGGGGCAGGTCATCAGCAAGGGCATCCGCGTCAACGCGGTGGCACCCGGGCCGATTTGGACCGTGCTGCAACCTAGCGGTGGGCAACCTCAGGAGAAAATTCCCACTTTTGGCTCACAGGTGCCGATGAAACGTCCAGGCCAACCCGCCGAGTGCGCGCCACTCTACGTATTGCTGGCGTCCCAGGAGTCGAGCTACATCACCGGGGAAGTGTTCGGCGTGACCGGCGGCAATCCGTTGCCTTGATCCTTGGCCGGGCCGAGCGAGTGGTACATCACCACTCGCGCTCCCCGCTTAACACTGGTTCAGGTCGATCTTGGTTTTTTCTTCCAGGCCTTCAAGGTTTTTCACTTCGCCTTGCCCCATGTCCTGGTAATGCTTCCTCAACGCCTCCAGTTGCTTGAGGTCTAGCGATTCGAGCCCGAGCATCGCATTTTGTGCATCCTTGGTTGCTCGCAATAGCTCATCGATCTTCAGGTGCAAGATGTCGGTATCGCGGTTCTGCGTGTTCTGAATCAGGAACACCATCAGGAAGGTGATAATCGTCGTTGAGGTATTGATGATCAGTTGCCAAGTGTCATTGAACTGGAACAGAGGCCCGCTGAGGGCCCAAAGCACCAATAACACGATGGCCCCCAAAAAGGTCTTGGGGCTCCCCGCCCAGAGGGCCAGTTTTTGGGCGATTTTTGCGAAGGTCATTGCTGTTTTCCTTGTGGGATGCACCTGTCTGGTGAGACAGCGACGACACAGTGAAAATTCTGCTCACATTTGAGCTGCAGTCTTTTGGCGAACGTTTATCGCCCTGCCAGATGACCATCGCAACATTTGCCGTATCCACGGGTCACTCCTTAACGCCCTCGACCGGAGTACACCATGAACCTCACCCGCACCTTCTGCCTTGCCTGTTGCCTGTTCGCCCTGCAAGGCTGCTTCGACAACTCGGACAATGAGACCAAGGACAACACCGATGGCACCAAGTCTTCAGTGCAGATGCAGGAGTCTGGCTCAGAGAAAAAATAGCGGTTAAGAAACGGCCGCCCCTTGGTACGCGAGCCATGCGGGAGCGGGCTTGCTCGCGAAAGCGGTGTATCTGCAGCATGACACACCGGCTTCGCGCGCAAGTCCGCTCCCACAGGTTTTTCAGCGCCCCTGCTGCAACACCTTCAGCGCCGCCGAAGCCAGAAAGCCTGAGCGGCTTTTTTCCTCAGGATGGTGCAACACATATTCATCGATACGATTGAGCAGGTAGCCAGGCAACGTGATGTTGAGTTTTTGCGCCTTGCCCAGGTATTTGGTCACATCGATGTCCACCAGCGCCCAGGTGCAGCCGGCATATTTTGGATTCGCCGCATGCAAGGTGACGGTGTTGGCCGGCGGAATCGCCGAACCGTCCTCAGCCAAAATCTCGAAGTGCCCCTCAATGGCCTCACGGGCCATCGCCATGGCCTCGTCCAGGTCGTCGCCAGCGGAAAAACAGCCGGGAATATCCGGCACTTCAACGCCCCAGGCGTGTTTTTCATCGCCCATGGAAATCGCAATCGGGTAAAGCATTTCAATCGTCCTCCGCAGACGTAGCGCAACTGGCCGTCTGAAGCAGGGCCTGTTGCAAAATACTGATGGCCGTTTTTTTGAGCAGGTCCTTCTTTGGATGGGGCACCGTCACCAGCCCCGGTTTGGTCGGATGCTTGAAGTGATGATGACTGCCCCGCACCCGCACCAGATACCAACCGTCCGCAATAATTTGGCTTATCAGAAATCGGCTATTCACATCACCTCCGTGTGGTGTGCTTGGTAGGTACTATACCTACTAAGATTCAATGATCAACACTATAACCACCGAGGGCGAGATCGGTAGGCAAGCGCAGTCATCGTAGCGAAGTCTGGAAGCAGCGTCGCACAAGGGCGGCAGCGAGGCGGGGTGGGTCTATTTCGGGATGTGAAACAGGGCGCAAATGCTTGGGTGGCGAGGGAGCTTGCTCCCGCTGGGGGGCGAAGCAACCCCTGGGTTTACAGCTCAAATATCAGCAGCTGCTTCGCGAAACTTCAGTCGCTATGACTGCTGCACAAATGTCAGTCGCAGCGCAAACCCGATCAGAAGACTCCCAAACAACCACTGCTGCGCGCGCTGGGCCGAAGGGGAACGCTGAAGCCAGCGTCCGAGCGTCACACCGACCAGCGCGTAGGCGCTATCAAACAAGAAACCGACGCTGACCAACACCACGCCCAGGGTCGCAAACTGCCCCAGCACCGGCCCGCCCTGTGGGTCGATGAACTGCGGCAACAACACCGAGCAAAACAGCAAGGCCTTGGGATTGAGCAGATTCGTCAGCAGCCCACGCCGAATCGCCTGGTGCCAACACCGCTTTGCGGCTTCCACACCGGCATCGTCAATACTCGGCAACAACGTGGTCCGCAGGCACTGAAAACCAATCCATAACAAATAAGCCGCACCGGCCAGACGCACCACATCAAAGGTCCATGGCGCTGTCTTGAACAACGCCGAGAGCCCCAACGCCGCCAGCGCAACATGACAGCCCCGAGCAACGCCGAGCCCCAGCGCCGTTGCCAGCGCCGCGCCTTTACCCTGACGGGCGCCGGTTTGCAGCAGCAGAATCATGTCCGGCCCGGGCAGCACATACACCACCATCAAGGCCATCAAGAACAACCAGAGCTCTGCCATGTCACTCCCCTTCATCGACGATTCGGTGGTGCCAGTCTAGGGCCGATGGGGAGGGCAGGTGGTTGCGAAGTCAGCTTCTATAGCCAATGAAATTAGCATAACCTGCTACATATTCACGGTAATAAATTGGAATCTACCAATTCATGAAGCTAGACGCCTTCGACCGCAAAATCCTCGCCGCGCTGCAACGCGATGGTCGCCTGAGCAATGTGCAACTGGCCGAAGAAATCGGCCTGTCCCCGTCACCCTGCCTGCGCCGGGTGCGGATGCTCGAAGAGGCCGGTGTCATTCGCGGTTATCAAGCCATCCTGGACCGTGATGAAGTGGGGCTCGGACTGACGATCTTTGTCGGCGTGAAGGTTGAACGGCACAACGACGAACAAGCCGAAGCGTTTCGCCAGGCCGTTACGTCGTTGCCGGAAGTGATCTCGGCTTTTCTGGTGTCGGGTGAATCGGATTTTCTGTTGCAAGTGGTGGTGCCGGACCTGCGGGCCTACGACCGATTCCTCACAGGGCGGCTGCTGAAACTGCCGGGGGTGAGCGATATCCGCAGCAACTTTGCGATTCATACGGTGAAGACGCCGGGGGCGTTGCCCTTGGGGCATTTACCGGGCACTGAGCAATGAACGACACAAGTGGGCGGCCAAGATCCCAAAAGCCCCGCTGTGAAAAACACCGGGGCTTTTTGTCTTGTCGTTAGGTGGGGAATGTTGCGACTCCCATTCTCAAACGTACGGTCTATCTATTGTTTCTCGGCTTTTTTTCTAACTTCAACTTCCTGTCTAGGCGTAATGACTTTCACAACGTCATCAATCACCGCCTTGCTCATTTCCAACAAAAAATGCGCAGCCCAGGCGTAGCGGTCGGTGCTCTTTTCAAACGCCGCGTCTTCGGCCAACCGGTGAGCGAGATGCAAAAGGTCCGACGCCCGTTCCAATGCCTCTTGGATGGGTACGCCGCCGTTGACACGGAACAGCGCTCGATCAGCGGAATAGTTGAAGGGGGTGTAGCCGATGGTTTTTAGCTCAGTGTTTTCGTTCATGGCCTACCTCCGAGGATCGGAAGGTCGTTGGCCCGAAGCTGAAGCTTGGTTCGGTAAGAGCGGAAATAGGATGGAATTGCGTTTCGCATAGTTTCACTCCTTGACTTGAGAAACCGCCGCCATCCTTTCCTAGATTCGGGTGGCGGCCGTACGTGGGCTAGGAACCGGGAATCAAGGCACCCGGCACACCCGAGGGTGTCCCACGCACAGCCGCCATAAAACATCATCGCAAACACAAAAAGCGCCTGCAATTTTATGGGCGCTGTGCGCCTTGAGTTCAACGGGTTCCTAGGCCCGGTCGCTGAATTTGCAGCGACGTCTGGGAGAGTAGCCACCGAAGGACAAGGGCAACAAGGCGAAAACTCGCCGAAAAGCGAAGTAAGCGTACCCCCTACGTAATTCTCGGATTTTGCCTACAAATATCCATGGGAGCCCTACGATATTGTCAGTTGTGCTGATTTCCCAGCCCATGATGAGGTCAGATCGTTGAGCCGCTAAGAAGGTAAAAACCGATGTGTGCAGATAGGGACAGGAAAACCAGCGCTTTGACTGAGTTTTTCACCAACACCCCCGCCGAGACTAGAAAAGAGACCTTGATGGGCATCATTGGCAAGGCTAACGCCTCTCAACGTGATGTTGTGCAGAAAGCGGAGGCTATCAAAGTTGCACGGGCCTCCGCTCAGGCAAACTGAACTCTACAAACTCCAGACCAAAAAAAACGGCCACCAAGAGCCGGTTTTTTTATCCCTCGCCAACACACAGCGCGGGACCAGAATTCGATTGGAGCGGGTGAAGGGAATCGAACCTTTATTGGCCAAAAAACCCAGAAAGTGTGTATCCGTGTAGCCGTCTGTAGGTGCCGAATGCAGTATCACTCGCGACCCTGGGCGCTGCTCACGGTGCACTATGGTGCACGAGGTGTCCACCTCAAATTTGAGCGTCCCTTAACCATGCTGATTCCGAGAATGGACGCTGTGATCAGGGCATGGCGACGAAGAGTGAAATCGCCACGTATTGGTGATGCAATCTGCTTACACGCTACGACCATCATTGCCTCGCAGGTGACAGGGCGACGGCCTGTTGCAAATTGTTGCGTATGTCATGATCGTCCAAGTAGGTAGCATCTACGTTAGGTGTACATTAGCAGGCGGGCCTGCCCGAGCGCATGATGGGAAAGGTATAGATGTTATCATCATGGCCGGTAGGAAAATTAAATGCTACAAGGAGTTAGCATGAAGCCAGATGTTGTCGTGACGTATGATCGGATTGAACAACTACCTAGTGAGGTTGCGGGTATATATGCCGAGTTTAAGAAGGAGATTAGACCTTCCTCGGATTTGCATAAATATCTTCTGCTATGTGAGAACGTAACTGAAAGGCTGAATTCGTTGAGTGTTGCTGATGGACTTGAAGTTCACCATGCTCAGCGGATACTCGTTGCTATCGTAGACTGCTATAAGCTTTTAACAGATGTATACGAAAGAAAAGCATTCAAGGGACTGATTGCGCAGATCGAGGCCACCCCTCTTGCGCCAAAAACGCCGGGTGGGTCTCATGGGCTTAACTCCGTGTTTGAGCTGGAGTTTCTGCAGTATCTGCGGCACAGAAAATTAAAAGCGAGGCTAGGTGAGCCAGATATCATTATTTCTACTGCGCAAGGTGACTATCTTGTCGCTTGTAAGTCCATCAATTCGCTCAAGAACATCAAGACAAATTTAGACTCAGCTGCCTCTCAAATTGCGGGGAGGGGGGTTGGGATTGTCGCGCTGAATTTCGAGCCTCACGTCTATTATGACGGAGCTATGGCAGTAGATGATCCGCTTGAGATTTTAGCAACATTAGATGAAAATGCCAGTAACCTGTATAAAGATTATGAGGGGCTTTTTGATAGTAAGCTTGCGAATGGTTGTTTTGATGGTATTACTATACAAGTCTGTTGTGTTGCGAATGTCATGGGTCAAAATACCGATTTTAACACGATGATTCATAATGTCTACTATTCAAGATCTCAGCTTCAGTCCGAAGAAGCTTTAGCAAGGTTTCGATCTTTCCGTTCGGCTATGAAAGGGTCGAATAGTTATTATCGGTGATTTCGGGGCAGTATGTAGATTTCATGGTGGCGATTAGAAGAGTAAGGCAGGGCGGCCTTGCCGATGGTGATGAGGGATTGCAGAGATTTTCTAAATGCGACCTTGACTCCGTATAAGGATTTAAGTCAAGGGTTATATAGTGGTCTGTAGTTTAGGGTCTGATTTTAAAATTATACTTATGGAGTGGTGAGGTGTTTTTTGTCTGAGCAAATAATTTTTACCAGCAAGTCTTCGTCGAGTGTTTCGCGCTCCATTGGTAAAGAGGGTTTTTTTCTAAAGTCAGACTCTTGGGATGATTATGGGCATAAAGTTAAGTTTCATTTAGAGTACGTGTCTGAAGCTGGCGAAATTACTCGTATTGGTGCCGTTAAGATTATTCAGCATGTTCTTTCTGGAAATGGAAAGTTGGATGTGTCCATGGCTACCAAGCTTCCAGCGCAGTTTGAGGCGTTAGATGATAACTTTATCTCGCTGGGTCAAAGTGATGATTACTATAAGAATTTTCATAAATTGTTTGGTAGTCGGAAGGCGGTCGAGGTCCTCAAATTGCTAAATGATATTGCGATCTCACCGTCGCTCGGCGAAAGGTATGAGTCTAGCACTGCGTATCGAAATGCGCTTCTGAGAGAAAATGGTGCGCGGCGGACGCAACGATTCGGTCGTGAATTGGCGAAGGGACGGAAGTTTAAAGAGTCTCTAGATTTTTCATATGTCGGATCGATTCGTGGTGCCGATGCGGCGGTAGAAGTAGATTTTGATTTTGATAATGAAGATCCAGTTCCTGGCAGAATTATAGCAATCATAGGTCGAAATGCTGTTGGTAAAACGAGATTCCTTGCAAGCCTCGGTGAAGATTTGGCTCAGATATCGAAATCCTCGAAGTCCAAGCTGACAGAGAGAGAATCTAGATTTCCTACAGGACGGCCTTTGTTCACTAGGATAATAGCTATTTCTTATAGCGCGTTTGACCAGTTTAAGCGTCCAGCTGCAGATAGTAGTGTAAGTTATGTATATTGTGGAATCAGAAATAGCAAGGGCAGCCTGTCGAGGTCTTCGCTGAATAGTGCGTACCTTGATAACTTGAGTAGGATACGTGATCGTCATCTAGAAGATGTATGGATGGATTACGTCAAGGAAGTTATTGGCGATGTGAATGATGATATATTTAATCCCGCTATGGATATTGATGACGACAGGGAGTACTCCCCGGATGAAGGATATGGCTTGACTAGGCTGAGTTCTGGGCAGTCGATCCTCACCCACCTGGTGACTGCGATACTTGCATGGATTCAACCAAACTCGATAGTTTTATTTGATGAACCTGAAACGCATCTCCATCCCAATGCTGTCGCTAATCTGTTTCTTGTTTTGTCAAATATTCTGAAAGACTATGACTCATACGCGGTGGTTGCAACACATTCTCCAGTTGTCATTCAAGAGATTCCGGCTAAGCGAGTCGTTGTTTTTCAGCGAGAGGGGAATGAAACCTATGCTGAACCGTTGAATCTCGAAAGTTTTGGGGAGAGTATTACTGAGATTACCAAGCACGTTTTCGAGACGGTTGAGGTCGATAGTGTTTACCGTAAGACGCTGAAAAGGCTAGCGAGCAGAGAATCGTTGGAGGAAGTGGCTTCTCGATTTGAACATGGTTTGAGTTTAAGTGCTGAAGCCTATCTCCTGTCTCAGTATGCTAGAAAGGCGGGGCGAAAGTGAAGCAATTAGTTGCGGTTTCGAATGCGCCGACATATATTGAGCGGTACATCAAGATTAGGGATAGCAAAAATCTTGCAACTCGTACAGCCTTGGAGGCAGTGCATGATTTTTTGATAAGAAGATATGCTTCTTACGAGTTGGGGTTTAAGTTTGATAGGTTGGCTTTTATAAGAAAAAAGAATAAAGCCATTGGGCTGAGCGACCAGCTTAGAGCTTGTTATAAAATCAAAACTAAGGCCCTGCAGAGATTGAAAGGTGCCATTGACTCTGCTCAGCCGCCACGTCGACTTAAGAATTGCCCGATGTGTGGTATTACACGCCCAACCACTTATGATCATTATATGCCGGCTGTTATTTTTCCAGAGTATTCGGTTCACCCCCTAAATCTGGTTCCATGTTGCTCTAGTTGTAACTCTACAAAAGATGATGATTGGCTTTGTGGTGAGGGGAGGCGCCAGTACCTTCATGCCTATATGGATAGTCTTCCGGATTTGATATTTCTGAATGTTGAGATTGTGGAGCGCCCGCCTTTGAGAGGGGTTGGAGCTTCTTTCTCTATTTCAAAACCCAGAGGCATGGACGAAAATCTCTGGAAATTAATTGAAAAGCATTTTGAAAGGCTTAAGCTGATTGAGCGATACACAAAATATTGCAATGACGAGATTGTAGATATTTTAGCTAGCGGGAAAGCTTATCTTGAAGGTGGTGACCCTGATGTTCGGGGCTTTCTCAAGAGAACGGGAAGGGATTATCAGTCTATGTGGGGTAAAAACCACTGGGTTGCTTTGTTAATGCTGAAGCTTAGCGACTATCCCGGTCTGAACAGGCTCGTTAGATAGGGGGGTAACCAGCGACCTATCAGCGATGTTGCTGGTTACTTGATAAACCCTAGCCTAAGCCGGAACGTCGAGCTCCTGTTCGAGGAGGGGGAAGCCCAAAGGGCTTTCAGGTGTTGCTAATGGAACACGCTATCTTCGGCGATGACCTATTGGCTTCGTGGCCAAGTGTATGAGGGGGAACAAACTGTTAGAGAGTGCTGTGATCTCTGAAAATTAATCGTGGATGATGATATCCAATCGGACGACCATGGGAGGCTCGACCTCGACCGTCATATAGTGTTTCTTCCATATTGCTCCCTAGATATCATGATAGCGCTGATGGTTGGATCCGCTAAAGGTTCGGCAAAGGGAATTCCAGAATGGGAGTTTTACTAGAGATCGTGAGGGTATGCCTGGCTCTGGAAATGGCGACGTAGAAGGACTTGGCAGCTGCAGATTTTTGCCTTGCGTAGTGGATCGCGTCGGGAATCAACACGTGGTCGAACTCCAGCCCTTTGAGGAGCAGGGGAGTTGAAATTGTCCTGGCCACTGGTGCTCGTCCTGTCCTGCTTAGACGCTGCCTTACTGCTTCCGACGCAGCGACAAGGCTCTGATGCCTGCCATCCATGATTTCACTTAATGCCCGCCTGGTATCACCGATGAGCTCCCCTCGGAATGTTCTCGACAGGGGGTGACTCCTTTCTAGTTTTAATACCTCCAGAGCACTTTCAGCTGAACCACTAATCGACAGTAGCGCCCAGGCAGTGGATATTTCGATATCGAGGCTGGCATCCGATGGCTTTCCTGGCTCAGCTGGCGCACGAGTGATCGCATCATCAATTAGTGATCTCAACCCATTGGCGCGTGCCTGTGGCGCGGATACTGATATATCCCAAATTTCTGCAAAATCCATCAAACGTTTTGCAGCTATTTCTTCTATGGATTGAAAAGCACCCCTGGTGCTCTTGGCTAAGTCATTGCAGGTGTTTCTCCAGCAGTTTATCGCTGCCGTCGAGCCGGTTCTGGAGTTGAACTCATCAAAGAACAACGACATATCAAATGCGTTACTGCTCTGGATGTAGTTAATGGGCCCGTCTCGCAGATCGATTGGTTCCCCTGTCATCAGTTTCTTCCGAGCTTCCGCAATCCATTTACCCAGCTCGGTATTTGCTGTGGCCCAACGGTGGGGTATTTGAAGTTCATAAGCGTGGGCGAAGTAACTGGCGACAGAGTCGTTCCAGCCGATTTTGGTTTCGACGAATTCAAAGATTCCCTGCATGGGATCCCCGAAAATAACGGTCGGAACGATGCAGGAGAGCCAGCATGCGATCAAATGCTGGTACTGCTCGCAGTCTTGATATTCGTCTATCAGCACGCGGTCGTAGGAGGCCTTGATGACCTCCTGGACGACAGGGCTTTGCAAGATCGAAGCCGCACCAAGGTATACGTCATCCCAATTGGGTTTGTTGGGATGAAGTGCAGGCCTTCCTGAACGACTGGGGAATGCCTGTACATAATGGCGAGCCCACGATGCAATAGTGTCTACGACGACCTTGTCGCTGGGCACGTGCATTCGCTGGAGGCGAGCCCGGATTGCGTGAACCCCTGCATGCGTGTGGGTCAGTACCAAGGTTCGGCGTCCCAGAGCGGCCACCTTAGCGATCAGTTCTGTTTTCCCATGGCCCGCTGGAGCCACGACGGCCCGACGGCTGAGCGTGAGAATGGACTCAGGCGTTACCATAAAGCCAGCTCTCTACGGTGCGGAGGCATAGGCCTATGGGCGACCCATGTGGGTTGTCGATAATTTGCATCATGAGAGCGGATATAGCGCGACCGCGCTCAGCATTTTTGAACCAGCTTTTTTCGGCGGCTAGATCACTGAGGCGTAGCCGAAGGTTTGGGCTGTCACCGACCAGATCCCAATCACAAAAACAGGCGTCGACATCAAGGCCTTCGAAGGTCTTTTCTAAGTGATCCACTAACGTGGGTTCGCTGATGAAGCCAGCCACCAGGTCGAGTAGGCCGTCTATTTGGGTATCAGTGGCTGATTGGAACACCGCCCTCTCCGTGTTCAGACCACCCCCATACTCGATGACGCGCACGCTTTGAGCTTGTAGTTTGGCAGCGAAGTGGGTATCCAGTTTTCTATCTGAATCTCTGAAAAGACCCACTTCGTACCCGAGCGCCTGGAGCGCGAGCGCCAGGGGCGGGCCTGCTGATCCCCCTCCATCAATAATGGCCGCGCCGAGTTGCTCGATCGGCACTCCATCGTGTCTGTCGGGGTAGCGCTCCCTCAATCCAAGCATCATTCCGAGTTCTGTTGCGCCTTCGCAGAGTAAAATCTTCCGGGCGAATAGGGCCCGTGGGGCCCCCTTCAACACTCGGGAAATATCTCCACTTGCCAGGGCATGTTTGATGTCTGCAACCGCCTCGGGCGAGCGGGAAACTATGAATAGAGAAGGTGGAGGCAACTCAGCCAAGACGACATCGGAGTGGGTGGTCATCAGAATTTGGCCTTTAGCCAGATTCGCCTTCTCTGCCTCCTTTTGCCATTTTTTGAGCTGTGCCATTGCGCCAAGGACGCGATGCGGCTCAAGGCCTTGCTCCAGTTCATCAACAAGGACAATGGCGCCTTCGCTGATAGCAGAACGTTGAACAGCCAACGTCGCCAAACGCCTGGTTCCAAGGCCAGCCAACCGCAATGGTACGGAACCGTCATGCAACGCGATCGAGCTGGAGTTGAACCCACCTCGCCCGAGCTCAAGGTCGGGGCCGTAGGCTTGGTTGATGTAGGCGCCGAGTGAGCGGGCAGCCGTTTCGGCAGAGGCCGCAGCTTGGGCTAACTCTGGGATGGAGCCCAGGTTGGCACTTTGACGAGCAGAACGATAAGCATGAGCCAGCATCTGCGCGGTCTCATCGTTGGCCTCAGTCATCTTGGAAAGCACTGAGCCTTGGGCCCAGGTCAGATGGCGTGCCTCGTCACCGGCCAGTCTGACAAGACAAAACATTGCCCTGTCCCTGTTCGAAAGGATTCTTGGAACTGGATAGCGATCGCAGACCAGAGACCAAACGGGTTCCATGGTCGCATCGACCGAAAGCCTTACTGTCAGGACGGGGGTGTCGGCGTCCTCGGGTTCATCGTTGAGCTCGCCCGTTGGGGAGAGGCCACGAAGATACAGACCGAAGCGACCATCAGAGAGCAGGGCGCGGGACAATTCGCCGATAGTGACTTCCACTTCGATGTCTTCAGCGGTGTTCGCGTGGTGGAAGTCGGCCTCGTTGAAGGTCATCCACCGTGGGGATAAGGCTGCCTCCACAGCGTCCAGCACGGTTGTTTTCGCGCTGTCGCCCACGCCGATCAGGCAACAAATGGACTGTCCCATCAGCTTCCATTCGAGATGCTTGATGCCCCTGAAATTCTTTACAGTCAACTGCTCAACGCGCATCCGTCACCCGAGAAGTGGCCTAATGCAATCAAGGGTAGCTGAGCTCAAACATAACTCAATGTTTAGCTTGTTATTTTTTCAGATTCGTATCGGCGCGTTGAAGAACGCTTGGGTTTGAAGGATTAGGAAAGAAGTGCCTGTAAATGTATAGAGTACTCGTTGGGTATTGCCTAGGGTGCGGCAATGGGAGCTGTCGAGGCCACTAGGGAAAGCCGAGCGCTGCTGTCTTCACAGACTACGATATCCCCTGTTACATAAATTCATATTATAATTAAACGCATTTCGAGGTCTGCTACGGTCGTGCCTTGAAGAATTAACTAATGCTCTTCTTGATCTTCATGTATCGGAGATCAGGCTGGAGTTGGCCAGTGGTCAAATGCAAGGAGTACTGGTCTGAAAGTAGGAGTTTTTTTGTTATTATATTTTTCACTAAATGCGGCTTCTTAACCTCTCCAATGCTCATGAGGATTCCATAGTCGTGCAGCGCTACCCGAAATATTTTATTTATGGGTCGGATAGCTATTTTGCATTTTTAAACTGAAATGTCAGCCGAGCTGGTGAAGAAGTGTGGTTATCTCTTTCTCTTTTCTTTTGCGCTTCGCATCTTCAATTTTCTGATCTAGGATAAGTTCTATTGCTGTTCTAAGGATCGGGAACTGCTTCATGCATTCCTCTTCAGAGCCTGAATGAATTCCAAGGCTGAGCACGCTATATATCTTTTTGTTGTTTACTAGATACTCTGGTAGGTAGTCTGATAACGCTTTAATTTTTTCTCCAACCGACGCCCTGCTAAAGTCTACACTGTTTGTCTTCTTCCAGGTCTCGGACTGCTGGGCTTCCAAATGTGCTTTTTCCAGCAAGTATTCAAGGAGTCGCCTTAAGTAAATCAAGCTTCCGGCGCCCACACCATGTGAAAAAAGCCCGATCGCTTTAACCAGCTCGCGGCATCGATCTTCCCCTAAGACTTTTCGGTAGCGCTTAACACTTGGAGCTGCTACGTCATAAGTGGATGGATATTGACCGATTTTTTGTACGCCTTGGTTTTCATCAAATTGAAAGCTGTAACTTATTGCGTGATTGTTATCGCGACTGCATTTGAATCTGAATTCGATGAATGGAAAATACTGCCACCATGAGTCTAAGGTTGTGCGGCCTTGATTGTAGCCGTTGTCCTGACGTTTGAAGGTGCTGTCTTTTGAGCAATAAGGACAAAATGAATCGATGACGGCATCCCGTTGTGTGAACATTAAGAAGTCGTTGAAGTTTTCCTCGGTAACTTTGTAGAAGGCGTACAGCGGAAGGTCAACGCAGAAGCTTTGGAGTGACGGAAAGGAGGGGTCAGGCGGCGCCGTTTGAACATCAGTCATTCGTATTCCTCAAATACACAGTCCATCTTGAAGAGGCTGTTTGATTTTTTGATGGTAAGTGAGGGCTAAACGACCTCAGAGTAGATTAGAAGCCAAGACAGGGCCGAAAACAACCAGGCAGCGAGGCAGATTTACAGGCGTGAATCCGCCTTGGACGGAGGGGGGAAAACAGGCTAGGCAAGACTACTCCGTGGCATGCCACAGTCCACAGCGGCATGGGTGCGGCTTGCCGCACTCATGGATATGAGCAGGTCAACTGGATGTGTAGTTGCTGCCGGCAGCGAGCTCAACGAGGGTGACCTCGCTAGAGTGCGATGTAGACGATAGTGCGCGGGACCGTTGCTTGTTTCATCGGATTGGCGTCGAAGACCTCCTGAGTAACCTTGGCATGCTGGGCCTCGATGATTGGAGGGGCTGGCGAGACCCGGACACAGCGAGTTCCCTCTCGCTCTATACCCGGCTCATAATTGATCCTTCAGACCAGCCTCAAAGGTGGCTCAGGTGGTGTGAGCATGAAGCGGCTTTCAACCATCTCGCGGGTAAGCCCACAAGCCTTGAGAGCCTTTCTCCAACTCGCATGATCCAGCAAATCCAGCGCGCGCTGCACCAGTCGAGGTGACTCCATCTCGATCTGATCATCGAGATCTTCCCGCCGTGTGAAGCCCTTACGATTCAGGTATGTGAAGCCTGACTTGGCCTGCTCTTGGCTGATGAGATCCAGAGCCTGAGCCCGATAGATCAGAGCCTTGAAACTAACCTTCCACCTCAGCTTTAGCTCACCCAATGCTTGCCAGTTGAGATACCGGCCTCGCATTGCAGGGAATTCTCCTGCAAAGCTTGCCCTGGGCATCAAAAGGGCACTTGCGAATTGGTTGGCCTGATCTTCCGTGTGCCGGCAGCCCGTTTCCACACCTTGGTGCATCACCAGGTGACCGAGCTCATGGGCGATGTCGAAACGTTGCCTGCATGGGTTCTGCTTCGCGGTATTGCGAACAATCAGTGGGCGCTTGTTGTGTAAGGAAAACGCGTCGATGCGATCATCCGCTTCAGCGATATTGACGACCAGCACTCCAATTTTTTCGACCAGTTTGGTGACGTTCGAGAGAGGGCCAAGCCCCAACGATTGCTCTCTACGAAAACGCTCAGCAATCTGTTCGATAGTATCGACCCTTGTCACTGGTTCATCATGTGTCCGAAAGCTGATATCCGGAAACGCGACTTCTTTGTCGAGCTCATCGATCAGCAGTTCGAAAAGCTCAACCTGAGCTGCAATCGATTTCTTCATCGTCACCGTTGAGGCGCGCACGCTTCGGAAATGGCATTGCTCAAGTTCAACGGAGCTGCGTCTGGGCGCAAAGAAAAACTCCTGAGTGACGCCCAGAGCCGTGCTCAGCATTTCCAGCTGCACGGCGGAGGGAAATCCATTCACCTCCAGTTTGTGAGCATACTGCCGGGTAACTCCAAGCAGGTCACCGATGTCTGCAAGCGACCAACCGGACGCGCAGCGCGCAAGGCGCAGCTTGTCCGGGGAGAATTCGTCGCCTAATGCCAGTTGCTGTGTTCTATCGTCCATCTACGCTGCCAGGTTCGTCGGGGTTTTTCGTGTCGGCGTCTTTGTTTCTGCGAACCACCAAAGGTTCCTCGATCTCGACTTGAGCAGGGAGATCGCTGGTTCTGACCGGCACGCTGGCCTTGTATTCATGTGCCCAGTGGCAAAGGATATTTTGGTTGATATCGAAGCCCACGATCGTGGCTTTGAATTCGGGGAATTCGAGGTCGTTGTTCCCATCAACAAACAGTCTCCAGGTGGAAACCTCGGGGCAGGCCTCGAAGAGGCTCAGTTGGTGCAGCTCTACCAGATTGGCCTTGAGCCTATGCAGCTTCTTAGGAGCATTTGGGTCATCGGTGACGATCTGAAGGAGCACGCCGTTGAGGCTGATCGTGAAGTCCATGGTGCCGTTTCGTAGCTCAAGCCATGGCAAGGTCACGTCCGTACCCAACGCTTTACAGAGCCCCTGCAGACGCCCGTAGAGGAGGGTCGCGCGAGTGTATGCGGTATCGTTTGGTGTAGATGCATCAGCCAGCGCCTGATACGCAACTGAGATCACTTCCTGGCAGACCAGATCCAGATATTCGGGGAGCAACTCGGGTGCGAAATGACTTGGGTGCTGGGTTTCATGCATCGATATAACCTCAAAAACCGTGCAAATTATTGATACTGTCAACCGGCATTTTTGTGCAGAAGTATTGGTTTGTCAACTGGCTGGTCCGAGGCCACTCAGCCGAAAAAAGCATTTCACCCTAGGTGGGTTACTGAGCCGAAGGGACTTTCGGTCGATTCACCTTGTTGGCGTACGCGGACATCGACTGTTAGGAAGTAGCGAGACATCTGCTCGACGGCTGCATCAGCCGGCAGGGCGACATCGACCAATGCAACCAAATTCACCACGTTTCCTGGCTCTGCCAGCAGCTCAAAAATCTCGAACAAAGGCAACTGATTGAACTGATGTACCACGATCATCTGCCCGTGAGCCCCTTCGGTGATCTCATAGAACGGAACGTGGGCAACACCCAATTCATCCTCATAGGTCGCACACCTCGCTTTGGCAACAGTCACCAAAGCCGATTGGTCGGCACGCTTGCCGCCCCGCAGTGTCCCTCGTTCTCCGCCAGCCTCATAAGGACGTGGCTCGTCGCGGGGCACAGGAAGTCAAAACATCCCGTCAGCAGCACGCTACGTTCCTTGGGTATCAGATTTCTTGTGCAAAGAAATATTGTCGTGCTATCACGCAAGGACGCTCAGTGCCCAGTTAACTCCCAATAGGGAGAAAGGCCTTGGATGGAGCTCAGCATTCGAGAACACCGCGAACCCTCACAAACACCAGACCAAAAAAAACCGGCCACCAAGAGCCGGTTTTTTACGTCCCTCGTCAAAACCACACGACGTGAGACCAGAATTCGTTTGGAGCGGGTGAAGGGAATCGAACCCTCGTTATCAGCTTGGGAAGCTGGAGTAATGCCATTATACGACACCCGCTCAGAGCGGCTGACTTTGTACCAGATGTGGGCAAGGATTTGAAGTTTTTCTTTACGCGCGGCGAGGTCAGTCGTCTACGCAAGTCTCAAACCAGAGCGGTCGTTCGCGGGCAAGCCCCGTTGCCAAAAGCGCAGGGCGGGGCTTGCTCGCGAGGACTCGGTTTCAGATAGCCAGTGCATGGTAGCCCTGTACGTAGTTATAGCGCGGTCGGCTTTCGTGGTGAGCCGGCTTGAGGAAATCCAGCAGGGCGTTGCGGCTGTCCCGGCAGGCGGCTTTGTGTTCCATGTCCAGGAAGTGCCCGGTGGCTTGCAGTGTGCTGAAGCTGCTGTGCTGCACGTGATCGGCAAAGAGCTTCGCGTCTTCGGCCGCCGTGTATTCGTCCCATTCGCCGTTGAGAAACAAGACAGGCACGTTGATTTTTTTCGCTGCGTTGACGTAGCACAACCGATCGCTGTGGAGCACGTCGCTGATGTGGAAATGCATCTGCCCGTATTCATGCTCGGCCAGGCTGCTGACGTGGCGATAGTTGAAGCGCTTGAACAGCGGCGGCAGGTGTTTGCCAATCGTGCTGTTGACCAGGTGCCCGACACGGTCGCCATCCAGGCTGCCGAGGTAATCCACACCGCGTTCCAGGTAGTCGCGCATCGGCGCATTGAGCACCGGTGAAAACGAGCTGATCACCGCTTTTTCGATGCGCCGTGGACGCTCTGCCAATGCAGTCAGCGTGGCGGCGCCGCCCCAGGAAAACGACAGTACATGCTCGGCGGCGAAGTGGTCGATCAGTTCCAGAAGGATCTGACCTTCGATCTCTTTCGTCAGCATTTGCTCATGTCGGTTGTGGGCTTTGGACTTGCCCGCGTAGGGTTGGTCGTACAGCACGACATTGAATTGCGGATAGAGGTTTTTGGCGGTCTGTGCAAACGACGCAGTCGTGGCCATTGAGCCGTTGACCAAAATGATGGTCTTTTGTGCGGCGTCTGCGCGATAGAACTCCGTGTAAACCCGATACTGACCCTGTATATCCAGCACAGCGATTTCTGGCCTCATGTCATAAGACTCCTGGCAAGCGGGTATGCGCGCAATGAGATTGCACGGGCAATGTGACAGGTAGGCATACGCCTGAAAGATAAGGCCCATGTCGATCCGAAAAATGGTCGACGGGTGTTGTTATAGGCGGGCAGTTTGCCGGGGAGCAAGGCGGAACCTGAGGGTTCCAACCGGCAAAAGGTTTCTTGGAAGTATGTTGTGACTCATCGGTCACATTTCGGCCGACGGTTTGATTCAAGCAGGGGGCCGACCGTTGCGCAAGTACCGATTGGAAAATTGTTCGACACTTCTGCCCAGCGGTAGCGGGCTCAGATCAAGCGGATCTCTTCAGGGCTCAAGGCGCGGTACTGGCCTGGCTCTAGATGGGCGTCCAGCAGCAATGGCCCCATGCGTTCACGGTGCAGGCGCAATACCTTGTTATCGAAGTGGCCGAACATGCGTTTGACCTGATGATAGCGTCCTTCAACGATGCTCAGTCGCGCCGATCTGGGGCCCAGTAGCGTCAACTCCGCCGGCTGGGTGGTGAGGTCTTCGAAAGCGAAGTACAGGCCACGAGCGAAGGTGGCGGCGTATTCGGCTGTGATGGGTTGCTCGGTCTCGACGTAATAGACCTTGGGCAATTTGGTCTGCGGTTGGGTCAGGCGTCGCGACCAGCTGCCATCATTGGTGATCAGCATCAATCCGGTGGTGTTGAAGTCCAGGCGCCCGGCTATGTGCAGGTCGTTCTTGTCCGGTTCGTCCAGTAAGTCGAGGACGGTGGGGTGCTGCGGATCGCGGGTGGCGCTGACGCAGCCGGGTGGTTTGTGCAGCATGAAATAGCGCGCCGCTCGGCCTGCTTGCAGCAGGTCGTCGTCGACTTCGACGCGGCTGAACTCACGCACTTGCGCATGGGGATCGCTGACTGCCTGGCCGTCGATCCGCACTCGACGTTCCACCAGCAGCAGTCGGACCTGTTGGCGATTGAAACGGGGCAGATTACTGAGGAAACGGTCAATGCGCATGGGCAGGGCAGGCAAGAGGGCGGAGGGCGCGCATCTTACGTGATCGGCCGGGGCTTGGCTTGCAACTGTGCTTCGACCTGGGCGCAGCGCGGGCACAGACAGGATTGATCTCGCCACTCGGCCGGCAATGCTTCAAGCACAGCTGGGTCGATACTCACGCCGAAACACCAGCAGGCATGGTCGGCGGTTTTCGGGTTGGCCAAAGTGCAATCGTTGGTGGCACCGCAGGCTGGACAAAGCTGGGGTTTATTCATAGCTGGAGTGAGGCAGTTCCACGCAGGTTCGGTTGCACCCAGTCTGCCGGGCGCGTTGCAGCGCATGATCGGTCCGCAATAGCAGGCTGTGCAAGACGTCTTCGTCTTGCAAGGTGGTGAGGCCAATGCTGACGGTCACCAGCAATTGTTTGCCACTGCAGAAATAGCGCTGATTTTCGATGTGCTGACGAATTTTCTCAGCGATTTTCAGACCAGTCTGGCCATCGGTGTCCTTGAGCAGTATGACAAAGGCATCTGTACTCCAGCGACACACAATGTCTGATTGCCGCAGGCTTTCAGTCAGGTCGCGTGCGAGCCCGGTCAGCAGTTGATCACTGGCGATGTGACCGTGGGTGGCATCCAGTGTCTTGAAGTCGTCCAGCTCCAGCAACAGCGCGGTCAAGGGTTTGGGCTCGCGCTGGGCTTCGTGCAGGGCCTGCGCAGCCAACAGATCGAAGCCGCGACGGTTCGGCAGTTCGGTCAGGCCGTCGAGGATGGTCTGGGCGTCGATGCGCCGTTCATAGTTGTCGATCAGTCGATAAAGGAGTGCCAGCGCGGCCAGTGTCACGAGCAGGCCGATCAGCAGGTTCAGGTATAGCGCCTTGATGACGTTCTCGCGCATCGAAGTGCCAGCGGCGTAATACCCCAGTAGTGAGGTCACCAGGAAACCGACACCGAGTAAAATCGCCAGCATCAGCAGCAGTGAACGTTGGGCATACAACGGTGAGCGGAGCGACATGGCGATTCCCCTGGCACAGACCCAATGGAGTCAGTTTAGTGGCCTTGTGGGAAAAGACAGTCGAATTTGCAGGTTTGTAGGACCGTGGCGAAGGAGCTTGCTCCCTCGCCACGGGGTCGGCCTTATTCCAGGCTACGCAGATAAGCCCGCCATCCCCCAAATGGCTGATCTCCCGTGCGCCTTCCAAACCATACGCCTCGCAAATGAATCCGCTTTCCCAACGACCATCGGCCAATTGCACCTTGCCCAGCCCCAACGGTGCGGGGATGCCGGTCAGGAACGAGCCCAGTTCACTGCTCGGCAGTTCCCAGACCTCTACCTCAATCGCCACGCCGCCGTCACTGACCCGAAGCATGCCGGGGCGCAAGGGTGGGCCGCCGGCCAAAGCGTAGAGGCGGTAGTCGGCTGAACTGTGGGTGGCTTCGACCAGATGGGCACCGCGTCGTTTGAGCTGCCAATTGAGCGCCAATCCGTCCAGGTGCGCACCACACACCACCAGCCGTGCCCGGTCGTGGCGTGCCGGGTTGGCTGGCGTTGGCAACGCCGGATCCTGCTGGCGCTGCAAGGCATCGGCCACGCCGAGCAGGTATTGATCAGTGAAGGCTCGACCGAACAGCGTCACCCCCCAAGGCAGTCCGTTGGCCATGAACGCGCTGGGAACGGCGACGGCGGCATAGTCCAGCAGGTTCATGAAATTGGTGTAGTAACCCAGCTCGGAATTGCGCAACACCGGTTCGGCGGCCAACTCGGCGAGGGTCACCGGCCGACCGATGGTGGGTGTGAGGACGCAATCGAGCGTTTCCATGATGCGGTCGCATTGGGCTTTGAGTGCTTGCAAACGGTACTGGGCGCGGAACGTCTGTACGCCGTCCACGCTAGGCGCTTTCGCCAATACGGCGCGGATCACCGGTAATACGGCGTCAGGCTCGCGCTCCATCAATTGGCCGGCGACGCTGTAGCGCTCGGCGACCCAAGGCCCTTCATAAAGCAGGCGTGCGGCTTCCAGGAACGGCGACAGGTCCAGTTCCACCGCTTCGCCACCGATGCGTTCGAGCCGCTCGATGGCATCCAGAAACAGTTGCGGACCTTCGTCGCAGCCGAAAAAGGCCAGGTCCTGAGGACGAGGCACGCCGAAGCGAAAGCGTCGGGGGGCGCCGAACGCTGAGCCGTCGTTCCACAGTGGGTTGCTGCGGCTGTATTCGTCGCGAGGGTCGAGACGGGCCGTCAGCGCCAGCAACTGGCTGGCTTCCCGCGCCGTTGCGGTAAAGGTCGTGACGCAGTCCAGCGTGCGACAGGCCGGTACCACGCCAGCGGTGGAGATCAAGCCCTTGGTCGCTTTCAATCCCAGCAGATTGTTCAATGCCGCTGGCACTCGACCCGAACCTGCGGTGTCGGTGCCCAAGGCAAAACTGGCCACGCCCAGGGCCACCGCCAGTGACGAACCGGCGCTCGAACCGCCCGCCGGATAGTCGGACAGCACGCTGTTGCGGCAGGCGCCATACGGCGAGCGGGTGCCATTGAGCCCGGTGGCGAACTGATCGAGGTTGGTCTTGCCTAGCGGAATCGCCCCCAACGCCAATAGCTGCTCGACAATGGTGGCCGAGCGCTGCGGTACGTAGGCAAATGCCGGGCAGGCGGCGGTGGTAGGAATACCGGCCAGGTCGATGTTGTCCTTGATGGCGAAAGGTACGCCGTACAGCGGTAGGCTTTCCAAGTCCTGGTCTTGCAGTGCGATCAGGTAGGGTTCCAGCTCTTCGGGCGTCAGCAGGTGGATGAACAGGTGATAGTCCGGGTTGAGTGCGGCGGCTTTTTCCCGCAGGTCCAACAGCAATTGGCGGGGCGTCAGTTCACCGCTGCGGTAGGCGTCGCGCAGGTCGTCCAGGCGTAAAGAGAGCTTCATGGCATTGATCCTTTGATTGAGTTCAGTCACGTTCCAGCACCACGACGCGCTGTCCGGCGCGCACCGCCGAACCTGGCTGGACGCGAACTTCGCGCACCACCCCGGCCACGGGCGCCAGTACCGGGATTTCCATCTTCATCGACTCCAGAATCACCAGCACATCACCGACGGCGACCCGAGTGCCCAGCTCCACCTGGACCTGCCAGAGGTTGCCGGCAATGTGGCTGTCGACGCTCAGTTGATGTTCGTCCAGCAATGAGTCTTCGCTTGGCGCGGGTGTCGGTTCTTCGCTGTCGAAGTGAGCCTGGCCGCTGGCGATCCAGCGCTCGCGCTCGGCATTGAAGGCGCCTTGTTGCTGCTGTCGGAATGCGGCGATGCTGTTCGCCTCCTGCGCCAGAAAATGCTGGTAATCCGCGAGGTTGAGCTGGCTGTGTTCGATGTTCAGATCGAAGCGGCCCAGGGGGAAATCCCGGCGGATGCGCAGCAGTTCATCGGCACTGACTGGATAGAAGCGGATCTGGTCGAAAAACCTAAGCAGCCAAGGCTTGCCGTCGAAGGCCGCGACGTCCCGATAACGATTCCACATCTGCAAAGTGCGCCCGACGAACTGATAGCCACCCGGACCTTCCATGCCGTACACGCACATATAGGCGCCGCCGATGCCCACCGAGTTTTCCGCAGTCCAGGTGCGGGCCGGGTTGTATTTGGTGGTCACCAGCCGATGCCGTGGGTCCAGCGGCGTGGCCACCGGCGCGCCGAGGTAGACGTCCCCCAGGCCCATCACCAGGTAGCTGGCGTCGAACACGGTGCGTTGCACTTCGTCGAGGTTGGGCAGGTCGTTGATACGCCGGATGAACTCCAAGTTGCTCGGGCACCAGGGCGCGTCCTTGCGCACCGTGGTCATGTATTTTTCGATGGCCAGCTGGCACGCCGGGTCATCCCAGGACAGCGGCAGGTGGACGATGCGCGACGGCACTTGCAGATCCTGTGCGGCGCACACCGCGTCCCATTCACCGGCGACGATTGTCAGAAGGTCGACCAGGGGCATTTGCTCGGGTTGATAATGCACTTGCAGCGAGCGAATGCCCGGCGTGAGGTCGATCACCCCGTGTAGCTCTTTGTGTTCCAGGGCTTGCATCAAGGCGTGGGCGCGAAAGCGCAGCACAAGGTCCAGTTCGGGGGCGCCGATTTCCAGCAGCAGATGGGTATCGCCGGCCAATCTCGCCACCAGGCGGGTAGCGTCCTGCCCGATATCCAACACCACAGGCGACCCCATCCCCTGTGGGAGCGAGCTTGCTCGCGATAGCGGCGGCACATCCAACCGTGATGACACTGACAGACCGCTATCGCGGGCAAGCTCGCTCCCACATTGATCCCATTTCAAGGCCAGAGATCGGGCGGTCGATACATCCACCGGTACAAACCGCACCTTGTCCCCCGCCTTGAGTTGCCCCAGTTGCCAAAGATCCGCCTCGATCACCGTCACCGGGCAAACGAAGCCGCCCAGGCTCGGACCGTCGGGGCCGAGGATGACGGGCATGTCGCCGGTAAAGTCCACGGCACCGATGGCGTAGGGGTTGTCATGGATGTTGGAAGGATGCAGGCCGGCCTCGCCACCGTCGGCGCGTACCCATTCGGGTTTTGGCCCGATCAGGCGTACGCCGGTGCGGCTGGAATTGAAATGCACTTCCCATGCAGTGTCGAAGAAGGTCTGGATGTAGCGCTCGGTAAAATATTCCGGTGCGCCGTGAGGGCCATAAATCACCCGGATCTGCCGTTGCGGCGGCAACTCCAGGATCGGCGCGCTCTGTTGTGGCAGCGCGGCGTGTTCATCCAGTTCAGTCAGATGCAGTACATCGCCGGTACACAATGCCCGTCCGCCGTGACCGCCGAATTGGCCGAGGGTGAAGGTGCTTTTACTGCCCAGGTAGTCCGGCACCTGCACGCCGCCTTGCAGGCACAGGTAACTGCGCGCCCCGGCCCCAGTGATGGTGCCGATCGCCAGGGTGGCGCCGGCCCCAATCGATAACACTGTATTCATCGGCACGGCTTCACCGTCCAGAGCCAGGGCAATCACCGCACCGGTCACGGCCACCCGGGCAGCGCAGTTGAAGCGCAACAGCGGCCCGCTCATGGTGATTTCCAACGCTGCTGCGCCTTCTTCGTTGCCCAGCAGGCGATTGCCCAGGCGCAGCGAGCGGCTGTCCATCGGTCCCGACGGCGGTACACCCACCGCCCAATAACCGAGGCGACCGGGATAGTCCTGGACGCTGGTCTGGGTGCCAGGGCTGAGGACTTCAAAAGTGTTGGCGCGGTAGACCAGCGACTCCAGGCAACGCGTCCAAGGCCGGCCGCTGGCGAACGGTGCGTCGAGGAGAATCTGTTGCAGGTATTGGCGGTTGGTTTCCACGCCGTACAGCAGGCTTTCATCCAGTGCTTGATGCAAGCCCAGGCGCGCCTGCTCGCGAGTGGGTGCCCAACGAATGACTTTGGCGATCATCGGATCGAAGTAAGGCGGGATCTGGCAACCGGCCTCGACCCAGGTGTCGATGCGCAGTTGTTTACCATCGCATTGCGGGAGTTGCACCGCCGTCAGCAGCCCTGGGCTCGGCTGGAAATCCCGGCCCGGATCTTCGGCATACAACCGTGCCTGAATCGCGTGACCCTCGGCCTTCAAACCCTGGCTCAACTCGCTCAGTGGCGGCAGGTCTCCGGCGGCCAGTTGCACCATCCAGCGCACCAGGTCCACGCCCCATACCTGTTCGGTGACACCATGCTCGACTTGCAGTCGAGTGTTCACCTCCAGGAAATAGAAGCGTCCGGCATCACTGTCGAACACGAACTCCACGGTGCCGGCGCTGCGGTAGTTCACGGCCTTGGCCAGTTGGATCGCCGCGGCGCAGAGTTCGTCGGCCATGCCCTCGGGCAGGTTCGGCGCCGGGGTTTCCTCGAGGACTTTCTGATTGCGCCGCTGCACCGAACAGTCGCGCACGCCCAGGGCGATCACCTGGCCCTGGCCGTCGCCGAACACCTGCACCTCAAGGTGCCGGGCGCGCTCGATGTACTTCTCGATGAACACCCCGGCATCGCTGAAGTTGTTCTGGCCCAGGCGCTTCACGGCTTCGAAGGATTCGCTCAGCTCGCCGGCAGTGCGGCATACGCGCATGCCGATGCCGCCACCGCCGGCGGTACTTTTGAGCATCACCGGATAACCGATCTGGGTAGCGGCCAACAGCGCGGCGTCGAGGCTGTCGAGCAGTTCGGTGCCTTCGAGCAGCGGCACGCCGTGTCGGCGCGCCAGGTCGCGGGCGGTGTGCTTGAGGCCGAACACCCGCAATTGTTCTGGCGTCGGACCGATGAAGGCGATACCAGCAGCCACGCAGGCTTCGGCGAAAGCGGCGTTTTCCGAGAGAAAGCCATAGCCGGGATGAATCGCCGTCGCGCCGCTGCTTTTGGCGACGGCCAGGAGCTTGTCCACCGCCAGATAGGTAGTGGCCGCTGCGCCTTCGCCCAGGCAGTGGGCTTCATCGGCTTGCAGGATATGCAGGCTGGCGGCATCGGCTTGGGAGTACACCGCGACGCCTTGGACCTTAAGTTCGCCCAAGGTCCGCAGGATGCGGCAGGCGATGGCGCCACGGTTGGCGATGAGGATTTTTTCGAACATGGCATTGCCCCCTCAGGCATGAGCGCTGCCTGAACTGGGATGCGGGCCGTCCCGCAGTTTTCGATGGCCGCCGGGGTCGTCCCTGGCGGCAAACCTCCAAACACCTTCTTCCCTGTGGGAGCGAGCTTGCTCGCGATAGCGGCGGCACATCCAACATTGATGTAACTGACAGACCGCAATCGCGAGCAAGCTCGCTCCCACATGGATCGTGGGCGTTGATAAAAGCTATTTAATGCACTGCCCCGACCGGCTCTGGCACAACACAAACAGCCAGCGTCGCAGGCGGCTGAGTTTCAGTTCCATATCAAGAGCTCCGCTGGCGTGGGGTTGTAGGCGTTGCATGGGTTGTTCAGTTGCGGGCAGTTGGAGATCAACACGATCACGTCCATCTCGGCCCGCAGGTCGACGTATTTGCCTGGCGCCGAGATGCCGTCTTCGAAGGTCAGGCCGCCGTCGGCGGTGACCGGCACGTTCATGAAAAAGTTGATGTTCGGTCCGATATCGCCCTTGGCCAGGCGACCGTCGTGGGCGCAGGCCCGCAGGTAGTTGTCGCGGCAGCTGTGCATGTAGCGTTTTTCCAGGGCGTAGCGCACGGTGTTGCTTTCCTGGGCGCAGGCGCCGCCGAGGGTGTCGTGGCGCCCGCAAGTGTCTTCGACGATGGTCAGCATCGGGTGGCCGAGGTTGGAGTACAGGACGCTGCCGGTGCTCAGGTAAACGCTGTTTTGCCGGCGCAGGGTGCGCTGCACGTCGTAGCGTTCCTTGGGGTTGGCCAGGCTGTAGAACAGCGTATCGACCGCCTGGTTGCCCTCCAGGTCGAGGATGCGCAGGGTCTGGCCGGCCTTGACCTCCACCAGCCACGGTTCTCCGGCGGGAATGGTGGCGCGATAGATGGCGGTGTCAGGCTGCTTTTGTACGGTGGCGATGGCGAGTGACATGGCAGCGATCCTCAGGCGAACAGACGGTCGGTGTTGATGAAGCCGCGCTGGTTTTCCGGGCGCGACTGGCGGCAGTGCTCGGCGACGCTGGGGTCCGCGTTCATCCAACTGAGCTTGAGTGGTTGCGGGGCGTATTGCGGGTTCGGGTCCATCGGATGTTGCAGCGCGGTCAGCACCACCAGGGTGTCCATCGGCGCGTACAGCTCGATGTAGTCACCGGCTTTGGAATGGCCTTCGACAAAGTGAAAGTGTCCGGCCTCATCGACGTTGACCCGACTGAACAAGTTGAGGGTCATCAGCAGGTCGGACAGGCCCAAGCCCCATTTGCCCAGTTCCACCAACAGGTTGTCGGTGCCGTTGCGAAAGAAGCCGTTGCGCAGTTCCTGATAGCGGCCCTGGCCGTATTTTTGCGCGACTTCCTCGGCGCAGAGCACGCCGCCAAGGCTATCGCTCCAGCCGCAGGTGTCGGCGGTGATGGCTGCCAGTACCCGACCCATATCCGAGTACAGGCAATGGCCGGCGGTGAGTTTGGCGGTGTGTTGGCATTTGAGGCTGTCGGGCAGGTTCAGGCGTTCGGTTTTTTCGTTGGCATTGAGCAGCGTCAGGCTCACGTTGGCTGCGCCGCGCAGGTCAGTCAGGCGCAGCAGCTGGCCGCGCTTGAGCACGAAGGAACGGTGGCCGCCACCGGGCAGCAGTTCTTCGGCGAAGGGCGCAAACAACGGGGTCGAATCGGTCATGGAAAAACTCCTTTCAAGCGATACGCAACGTGCCGGCCAGTGCGGCGGGCAGGGCGTCGACGGCGGCCCGGGCGGTGCGCCGGTCGCTGTTGAGTGGAATGTCGTAGGTGATGCGTGCGCCATAGGCGCCGGGGGCGTGCGGGTCGGCACGGACCTTGTCGAACACCAACAGGCGCGTGCCGAGGCTGAAACCTTCGGACAGGTCATGGGTGACCATGAACACCGTCAGCCGGGTTTCGCGCCACAGCTCCAGCAACAGGGTGTGCATGTCTTTGCGGATGCCCGGGTCGAGGGCGCCGAAAGGTTCGTCCAGCAGCAGCACCCGGGGTTTCATGATCAGCGCTTGGGCAATGGCCAGCCGTTGTTGCATGCCGCCGGACAACTGCGCCGGGTATTTGTCCAGCGCATGGCCCAGTCCAACCTTATCGAGCAGTCGTGCGGCTTCTTCGCGGGCCTGGCGCTTGGCGCTGCCGAACAGTCGTCCCAACAGCGGCGAGCGCGGCAGTTCCAGGCCTAGGGCTACGTTGTCCAGCACCGTCAGATGCGGGAACACCGAGTAGCGCTGGAACACTACCCCCCGGCTGGCATCCGGCTCACCGGCCAAGGGTTCTCCGTCCAGGAGAATCTGCCCGCGACTGGCGCGCTCCTGGCCCAGCAGCAAGCGCAGGAAGGTCGACTTGCCGCAACCCGATGCGCCCACGAGGGTGCAGAACTCACCCTCGGCGACGCTCAGGTTCAAGCGCTCAAGCACCACCTGATCGCCATATTGTTGCCAGACGTTGTTCACGGTAATGAAGCTCATGCCTTCGCCCCTTCATACCAAGGGAACGCTTGCCGCGTCAGGCGCTTGAGGCCCCAATCCATCAGCCAGGCGAGCAGGGTGATCCACACCACGTACGGCAAGATCACGTCCATTGCCAGGTAACGCCGCACCAGGAAAATCCGATAGCCCAGCCCGTCGGTGGAGGCGATGGCTTCGGCGGCGATCAGAAACAGCCAGGCCGACCCCAGCATCAGTCGCAGGGAAATCAACAGGCGCGGCAGCAATTGCGGCAGCACCACCCGCAGCATCAGCGTCCAGGTCGAAGCGCCGAGGGTCTGGGCCTTGATCAGCAACTCGGGCGGAATTTCCCGGGCGCGCTGTTCCAGATCCCGGGCCAGGCACGGCGTGATGCCAATCACGATCAGCATGACTTTCGATAATTCCCCCAATCCGAAGACGATGAACAGGATTGGCAGGATCGCCAGCGGCGGCACCATCGACACCACGGTGAGCAATGGCGATAGCGGCGCGCCCAGCAGCGGCAACGTGCCGGCGGCGATGCCCAGGCACAGCCCCGCCAGGGCACTGATGCCCAGGCCGATGGCCAGCCGACGCAGACTCGACGCGGTGTCTTGCCAGAGCAAGTAATCGCCACTGCGTGCATCGGCGGTGAAGGCCAGGCGTTTCACCGCATCGGCCATCTGCACGGCACTGGGCAGCAACTTGTCGTTAGGGTTATCCGTCAACCGGTCGGCCGAGCCCATGAAGTAGGCGAACAACACCAGCGCGAATGGCAGGATCACCAGCAACAAGCGGCTGGGACGATCCGGGTAGCGGTTGATCAGGCGCATGCCAGCTTCTCCGGTTTACAGCTTGGCGTCGGCGGCCAACTGTACGTAGGTCGGGTCGAAGCGCAGCTTGAGGTTGGCCTTGTCGCCGCGGGTCACGCCATTGGCGAAAGCCATGCCGACCGCGTCGGTATTTTTGGCGCCTTCGCCGAGCAAGCCGTGCTGGAACGAGAACTCGGCCACCTTGCCCATGGTCGTCGGCAGTTGCTGGCTGGTGGCGAAGCTCAGGGCTTCCTTGGGCGTGGCGAACAGCTTGGTGGTGTCCAGTTGCGACTGAAAGCCGGCCAGGTCGGTGCCCGAGGCCTTGGCCATGTGTTCCAGTGCCGCCTTGCTGGCGGCGTTTTTCGCGTTCATCAGCGCCACCACTTCAAACCAGGCGCCGGTCAACGCCTTGCCCAGGGCTGGGTTGTCCTGCAGGGTCTGGGTGTTGACCACCATCATGTCCATGATCTCGCCGGGGATCTGGCTGGAGTTGAACACTTCGCTCACGCCGGGCTGGGCCTTGATGTCCGAGAGCATCGGGTTCCAGGTGGTAACGGCCTTGACCTGATCAGTGTTGAAGGCGGCGGAGATATCGGCGTCGGAGGTGTTGACCACTTTCAGGTCTTTCTCGGTAAGACCGGCCGAATCCAGGGCGCGGGCCAGCAAGTAATGGGAGACCGACAGTTCCACCAGGTTGACGTCCATGCCCTTGAGATCAGCGACTTTCTTGCCCGCGCCCTTGAGGACGATGCCGTCGTTGCCGTTGGAGAAATCGCTGACGATCAGTGCGGTGCTGTCCACGCCACCGGCGGCGGGAATGGTCAGGGCGTCCATATTGGTCATGGTGCAGCCGTCGAACTGACCGGCGGTGTACTGGTTGATGGATTCGACGTAATCGTTGAGTTGCACGACATCGATCTTGATGCCGTATTTTTTCGCCCATTTGTCGACGATGCCTTGGCTGCCGGCGTATTCCCAGGGCATCCAGCCAGCGTAAATGGTCCAGCAGACGCTGAAGTGGTCTTTTTGCGCAGCGGGGGAGGAAAGGCTCACCAGGGCCGAAAAGGCGGCGATGAGCAGAGTGGCCAGACGAAGCTTGAGCATGGTGGTTCTCCAGTTGATCGAGGGCGGACAGGAGCAACGCAGCACCGCGAACGGTGGCTTGTCTCCCGGGCTTTTGTCCCGCCGTGTAACCTCAACTGGAGGTCGCCAACTCTCGGACCAGTCACTCGCCAGAGGCGAGCCGGAACCCTAGTCAGCCATTGCAAATTGTGGTGCCGCGAACCTGTGATGACTCCTGCACGGAGTTTGTTAAAGCGAGAGCCGTGCCAATTCGGGCAAAGGCCCGGGCCAGATGGGGTAGGTGGTGGGGACGGATGATGGAGGGCGGATTTGTGCTTGCTTGTGGTGCTACCGCGCACCGGAAGAGGGCGACGAGTGACATGTTTCCAGTTGTTGCCGGGTCGCACCAGATTCCCATTTTGCTGTCTGAGTATTTGTCAGTCACACAAAGTTGACTGCCGCCCATCAGCGTCGCTGATGTGGCCCATCCGCGGTCCAGGAGGCCGCCATGTATCGACGACTGCTACTCCTTGCGTTTCTCGGTTTGAGTCTTTCGGCTTGCGTGCCTTATTACGACGCAGACACCAGCTACTACCGTTCCGAGGTCTACACCTCACCGGCGCCGATCTATTACGGCGGCGGGAGCTACTATTCGGCGCCGCGTGGTTATTACGCCCCGCGGTATTACCAACCGGCGCCACGTTATTACTCGCCGCCGCGTTACTACCAACAAGGCCCACGCTATTACTCGCCACCGCGAGCTGCGTACCGGTCTTATCCGAATCGGGGCGGCTGGGATGGCCGTGACCGGGGTGGCTGGAATGACGACCGCAGTGGTGGTCGAGGCGGGCGTGATCATCGGGGACGCGGCGATCATGATGGACGGGGCAGCCACCGCTGATCCATCGGCAACAGAAAGCGGCGCATTGAGCGCCGCTTTTTTGTGCCTGCATAAAACTTGTGGGAGCGAGCCTGCTCGCGATGGCGTCGGGTCAGTCAGCATTGATGTGTCTGACATGCCGCTATCGCGAGCAAGCTCGCTCCCACAGGGATCTCTTCCTGGATCGTTTACTCGTTGGACAAATCCGCCAACGGATGCCGCCCTTCCCACGCCTTGTGAAAATGCGCCTCGACCGCCGCTTCGGGCACATGATTGATGTCCGGCCAGTGCCAATGGGGTTTGTGATCCTTGTCGATCAGCCGCGCGCGCACGCCTTCGCTGAACTCCGGATGACGGCAGCAGTTGAGGCTCAGGGTGTACTCCATCCTGAACACCCCGGCCAAGGACAGATGCCGGGCACGGGCGATCTGTTCCCAGACCAGATGAGCGGTCAGTGGTGAGCCTTCGGTCATGGTCTTGGCCGCCCTGGCGATCAACGGATCCGGGTGCTCCACCAGCAGGCTGAGGGCCTTCCAGGCGCAGCGCACATCGCTGACATCCAGCCACTCATCGATTTTCTGTCGACGCGGCAGCCACTGGGCTTCAGGCAATTGGCTAACCGCTTCCTGTTGCAGGGCCTTGAGCAGGCTGTTGAGCTGCATCTCGGTCTGTTCCTGCCAATTGAGTTGCAGCAGGCCTTCGATCAGATCGTCCTGTTGTTCATCCAGCAGGAAGCGATCGGCCAGCCCCAGGTCGATGGCGTCCCGGGCGTTCATATGGGCACCGGTCAGGCCGAGAAACAGGCCGAGCTTGCCGGGCAGGCGCGACAGAAACCAACTGGCGCCGACATCCGGGTACAGGCCGATGCTGATCTCCGGCATTGCCAGGCGACTGCTCGGCGTGACGATCCGGGTGCTCGCGCCTTGCAGCAGGCCCATGCCGCCGCCCAGGACATAGCCGTGGCCCCAGCACAGCAAGGGCTTGGGGTAGGTGTGCAGGTTGAAGTCCAAGCGGTATTCCGCTGCGAAAAATTGCGCAGCCAGGGGCGGTACTTCACCGGGGTTGGCCCGGCAGGCCTCCACCAGGCTGCGCACTTCGCCGCCGGCGCAGAAGGCCTTGGCGCCATTGCCGCGCAATAAAACACAAACGATTTGCGGGTCTCTGGCCCAGGTATCGAAACGATCACGCAGGGCGTTGATCATCGGTAGCGAAAGGGCGTTCAGGGATTTCTCGGCATCCAGCGTGGCGATGCCGATGCGGGCACCGTCGATGCCAGTGAGCTCTTCGAAGTGCAGATTCATCGTGACCTCGATCAGAAAATTGAATGTTCAGTATGACCGCTGCGTAGGAAAGTGCCGGTTCTACGTCAGATCAATTGACAAGCCATGTAGGCTTTCCTAGGGTGCGCCCATTGTTTTTACCGGGTGCAACCATGACTGCTGACGACCGTATCAAACTCGAACCGAGCTGGAAGCAGGCACTGCGTGCCGAGTTCGACCAGCCCTACATGACAGAGTTGCGCGAATTCCTGCGTCGGGAATACGCGGCCGGCAAGGAGATTTATCCACCGGCATCGTTGATTTTCAATGCCCTCAATTCCACGCCGTTGGACAAGGTCAAAGTGGTGATCCTCGGCCAAGACCCGTACCACGGCCCTGGCCAGGCCCATGGTTTGTGTTTCTCGGTACAGCCGGGTGTGCCAGCACCGCCGTCGCTGGTGAACATCTTCAAGGAATTGAAACGCGATTTGAACATCGACATCCCGAATCACGGTTACCTGCAAAGCTGGGCCGATCAGGGCGTGTTGTTGCTCAACACCACCATGACCGTGGAGCGCGCCAATGCCAACGCCCATGCGGGCAAGGGGTGGCAGCACTTCACCGACCGAATCATCGAAGTGGTCAGTGAGCACCAACCGCACTTGGTATTCCTGTTGTGGGGCGCCCATGCCCAGGGCAAGCAAAAGCTGATCGACGCCACCAAGCACCTGGTGCTGACCTCGGTCCATCCGTCGCCGTTGTCGGCTTATCGCGGTTTCCTGGGTTGCGGGCATTTCAGCCGGACCAACAAGTTTCTCGAACAACAGGGTGAGACGCCGATTGACTGGCGGTTGCCGCCGGTTTGAGTGGTCGGCTATGAGGGCCCCATCGCGAGCAGGCTCGCTCCCACATTGATCTGTGTATGCCGCCAATCCATGCGGGAGCGAGCTTGCTCGCGATGAGGGTGCCTCGGACGATCAGACCGAACCCGGCCTGCGCATCCAGTACCTGAACAACGGCTCCGCCAGAAACAGCACGAACAACAACCGCATCACTTGCAACGCCGTCACCAGCGGCACCGACAGTTGCAGCGTCTCTGCCGTCAGGCTCATTTCCGCGATGCCGCCGGGCATCATGCCCAATGTCAGCGAACGCAAGTCCAGAAGCGTCAAGGTGCTCAGGCCCAAGGCCGCAAGCGTGGCGATCAGCATCGTCAGCACCGTGCCGATCAGGGTACGCCCCATGAACGATGGCGCCCGACGGAAGAACTGCCGGTTGAAATGACAGCCCAACCCGCTGCCGATCAGCCACTGGCCGATCTGGCTGGCGCCGTTGGGCAGGCCGATGTGCAGGTCCCAACCGACGCTCACCGCCGAACTCACCAGCAACGGCCCGAACAACCATGGATTGGGTTGGCGCAAGCGCTCCCAAATCCAGGCGAGCAGGGCGCCCGCCGGGAACAGCATCGCCAGCCACAGCCAGTCCACCGTAGTGGCGTGTTGCACCGGGGCGCCTTCGCCCAACAGGTATTTGAACGCCGCCGGCACGCACAGCACCACCACCAGCACCCGCAGGCTCTGGCCCGCAGCGACGCGACTGAGATCAGCGCCGTTGCGGGCACCGAGGTTGACCATTTCGCCGGAACCGCCCGGCATGCTGGAGAAGAATGCGGTGGCGCGGTTTTCGCCGGTGCGACGCATCAGCCACACACTCACTACGCTGGACACGCTGGTGATCAGCGCGCCGAAGAAGATCAGGCCGAAGTGGCTCAAGACCTGTTCCATCACCACCGGAGTGAAGTGCAGGCCGATGCCGATGCCCACCACCCATTGGCCGCATTTACGGCCGCCGGGGATTTCCATCAGTTGCCAAGGCGTCAAGCAGCGCACCAGGATGATCGCCAGCAACGAGCCGACCATCCAGGGCAAAGGCCAGCCGATCAGGCTGGCCAGATACCCGCCGGCCAGACCGACCAGCGGGGTTCCCCACCATTGTCTGAATGTTGCCTCAGACATTGGCCAGGGCACGACGTTGTGCAGCGCGGCGACGCCAGATCCGCACCAGTGGCATGAACAGCATGATCGCCGTCAGGATCCAGCAACCGAAGGTGATCGGGCTCGACCAGAGGATCTCCAGCGCACCGTTGGAAATCGACAGCGCGCGCCGCAGGTTTTGCTCCATCAGCCCACCAAGGATGAAACCCAGCAGGACCGGCGACAGCGGGAAGTCCAGCTTGCGCAGGATGTAACCGAAGATACCGATGCCGATCATCAGGAACAGGTCGAACGTGGTGGCATGCACCGCGTAGACGCCAATCCCGGTGATGATCGCGATGACCGGTACCAGTGCCCAGTTCGGCACGGCCAGGATGCGGGTGAAAACGCGGATCATCGGAATGTTGAGGATCACCAGCATGATGTTGGCGACGAACAACGACGCGATCAGGCCCCAGACGATATCCGGCTGTTGCTGGAACAGCAGGGGACCGGGGGTGATGTTGTACAGCGACAGGGCGCCGATCATCACCGCCGTGGTGCCCGAGCCGGGCACGCCGAGGGTCAGCATCGGTACCAGCGCACCGCAGGCTGCGCCGCCGATGGCGGTTTCCGGAGCGGCGAGGCCGCGCTTGTCACCCTGGCCGAACGTGCCAGTGGCACCGGCAATGCGTTTTTCAGTCATGTAGGCCACGGCACTGGCCAGGGTCGCACCGGCACCCGGCAACACGCCCATGATGAAACCGAGTACGCCGCAACGCAGGTTGACCGTAAAGACCGACGCCGCTTCCTTGAAGTTGAACATCATCCGCCCGGTGGCTTTCACCGCTTCCTGGCCGCGATGGGTTTTTTCCAACAGCAACAGGATTTCGCTGATGGAGAACAGGCCCAGCACCAGCACGACGAACTGGATACCGTCGGTCAAGTGGATGTTGTCACCGGTGAAACGGTACACGCCGCTGTTGGCATCGATCCCGACGCAGGACAGGAACAGCCCGATCAGCGCCGCGATGAACGTCTTGAGCGGTCGATCGCCGGCCATGCCGCCGAGGCAGACGATGGCGAACACCATCAGCACGAAATACTCCGCCGGTCCGAAGGCAATCGCCCATTTGGCCAGCAACGGTGCGAACAGCACCATGCCGCAGGTGGCGATGAACGCACCGATGAACGAGCTCCACGCCGACAGCGACAATGCCACCCCGGCCAAGCCCTGGCGCGCCATCGGGTAGCCGTCGAGGGTGGTCATCACGGTGGAGGCTTCGCCGGGGATGTTCAGCAGGATCGAGCTGATACGTCCGCCGTATTCGCAACCCAGGTACACCGCCGCCAGCAGGATCAGTGCCGACTCCGGTGGCAAGCCCAGGGCAAAGGCAATCGGGATCAGCAGCGCCACGCCGTTGATCGGGCCCAGGCCCGGCAGCAGCCCGACCACGGTGCCGATCAAGGTGCCGGTCAGTGCTGTGACGAGATTGTAGGGAGTCAGTGCAACGCCAAAACCCTGGCCGAGATAATTCAGGGTATCCATATCAATTCTCCAGGACGTCGAGCAGGCCCAAGGGCAGCGGCACGTCCATCAGCTTGTCGAACAACAGGTAGAGACCGATGGCCATCAGGCTGATGATCACTACGCTCGGCACCCAGCGACCGCCATACAGGCGCGCCATCGGCACGCCAATCAGGATGCTGGCGAGGATGAAGCCCAGGGGTTCGAAGGTTCCGGCGAATACCAGCAGCAGCACCACGCAGATGCCGATCTTCTGCAAGGTTTCGCGGTCCAGGTGCGGGTCTTCGTCGCTGTGCACGATGGGCGTAGGACGAAACAGCATGTACAGCAATGCCAGTCCCATCAGCCCGAGCATCAGCAAGGGAAAGGCGCGGGGACCGACCGGTTCGTAGGAAAAGGCGGCCTGATAGGGCCAAGCCATCAGCGCCAGACCGATACAGACCAGTAGCAGCACCGCGGCAAAAATACGTTGGATGGTGAGCATGACTAACTCCTGGGCGGCACCGGCAGTGCCAGCGCCGCCGCGAGAACAGAGACGATTACTGGATCAGGCCGAACTCTTTGGCCAGCACCTTGTAATCGGCCACTTGTTTCTTCACATAGGCATCCAGTTCCGGGCCGGTCATGGCAAATGGGAACAGCTCGCGCTGGTCACGCAGCTTGGCGAACTCCTCGGAAGCCAGCAGTTTGTCGAAGGCATCTTTCCACCAGGCATAGTCTTCGTCGCTGACCTTTGGCCCGAGGTAGAAGCCACGGACCACTGGCCAGAGGATGTCGTAGCCTTGCTCGCGAGCGGTCGGGATGTCTTTCATTTCCGGCTCGTCCAGGCGCTTCTCGGCGAACACGGCGAGCAGGCGCATATCACCGCTCTGGATGTGTGGCATGGAGTCGGAAATGTCCGTACTGCCTACCTGAATATGGCCGCCGAGCAAGGCGGTGGCGATTTCACCGCCACCTTCGAGGGCCACGTAGCGCAGTTTGCGAGGATCGATGCCGGCGGCCTTGGCGATCAGGGCGGTTTGCATCCAGTCCTGGCTGCCGACGGTGCCGCCGGAGCCGATGACCACGGAACCCGGATCTTTCTTCAGGGCCTGTACCAGATCGTCGAGGTTCTTGTAGGGCGAATCGCTCTTCACCGCGATGGCGCCGTAGCTGGTGCCGACGGCCGCCAGCCAGCGCACGGCGTTTTCATCGAAACGACCGAACTTGCCTTGCGCCAGGTTCAACAACGAACCGCTGGACCAGGCCACCAGCGTTCCGGCGTCGGCCGGACGCTGGGCGACCACTGCGTTGTAGGCCACAGCGCCGACACCGCCGGGCATGTAGGTCACACGCATAGGCTTGGTCAGCAGTTTCTGGTTGACCAGCGCGCTTTGTGCCAGTTTGCACGTCAGGTCGAAACCGCCGCCGGGGGCGGCCGGAGCGATGCATTCAGGGCGCTTCGGCTCTTTGGATGGATCAGCAGCGAGCAACTGCCCGGCGAACATCAGGCATCCGGCGGCCAAGGCTACTTTACGCAGTGATAGGTTCATTGTTGTCTCCACAGGAATTGTTGTTGTGCGTGGTGAAAAATTGTCGTTGACGGATCCCCGCCCAAGTCATCGTTGATGGGGCGCGCAGGTCGTTACCGGAATTGAATGCGGGGCGACATCGCTCAAGGCGGTCTGGTTCAAGCGAGAAGGGCGAGCAGGCGCTGGGGCCTGGAGCTGCATGGACAGCATGGTGAATACTCCGCTTTTATTTTTCTTATTGGGACGAAAACGCTTCGTGGCATTTTTCATTCGCGATCGGGCGTCGCGGCGGGCAGTCGAAACTATCCGTAAAGGGACTCTAATGGCTCAACCTTTCGCTAACCTTTCAGAAGCTTTCAGAATGTTTTTTGCCTTCACAGCTGCCCATGCGGCTGTAAACTCCGCGCCAAAGAATGGCGTCGACCATCCCTGAATCGAGGAAAAATCCATGCGTGTTCTGCTCGTCGAAGACCATCTGCAGCTCGCCGAAAGTGTAGCCCAGGCCCTCAAGAGCACCGGCTTGACCGTGGATGTATTGCACGACGGGGTGGCGGCCGACCTGGCCTTGAGCAGTGAGGAATACGCCGTGGCGATCCTCGATGTGGGGCTGCCGCGCATGGATGGCTTCGAGGTGCTGGCGCGTTTGCGGTCCCGGGGCAAGACCCTGCCGGTGTTGATGCTGACCGCGCGCAGTGACGTCAAGGACCGGGTCCATGGCCTGAACCTGGGAGCCGACGATTACCTGGCCAAGCCATTCGAGCTCACGGAGCTAGAAGCACGGGTCAAGGCATTGCTGCGCCGCAGCGTATTGGGGGGGGAACGCCAGCAGCGTTGTGGTGGGCTGGTCTATGACCTGGATACCCGCCGCTTCACCCTCGATGACGAACTGCTGACCCTGACGTCACGTGAGCAAGCCGTGCTGGAGGCGTTGATCGCCCGGCCGGGGCGGGTGATGAGCAAGGAGCAGGTGGCGGCCCAGGTGTTCGGCCTGGACGAAGAAGCCAGCCCTGATGCCATCGAAATCTACATCCACCGCTTGCGCAAGAAGCTCGATGGCCATGCCGTGGCCATCGTGACGTTCCGCGGCCTGGGCTATCTGCTGGAAAACCGTGATGCATAAGCCCGACAGCCTGCGCTGGCGGCTGCTCAGGAACCTGGCGCTGTTGTTGGTGGTGCTGATGCTCGCCAGCGGCTTGAGCGCCTATTGGAACGGTCGCGAGGCTGCGGATACCGCCTACGACCGGACCCTGCTGGCCTCGGCCCGGACTATCGCGGCCGGTCTTTCGCAACGCGACGGCAGCCTCAGCGCAGATGTGCCCTACGTGGCCCTGGACACTTTCGCCTACGACAGCGCCGGACGTATTTATTACCAGGTCAATGACATCAACAGGAAGCTGATTTCCGGCTACGAAAATCTCCCAGGCCCGCCGCCCGGCACGCCGCGTACGGACGATTACCCAGCCCTGGCACGCTTCTACAACGCCAGTTACCAGGGCCAGAACGTGCGGGTGGTGAGCCTGCTCAAGGCGGTGAGCGAGCCGAACATGAACGGCATGGCGGAAATTCGTGTGGCGGAAACTGAAGAAGCGCGGGTCAGCATGGCCCGCAGCCTCATGGCTGACACGTTGTTGCGCTTGGGCATGCTGGCCGTGGGGGCGCTGTTGTTGGTGTGGTTCGCGGTCAGTGCCGCACTGCGCCCGTTGGAACGCTTGCGTACGGCGGTGGAGGAGCGCCAGCCGGATGATCTACGGCCATTGCCACTAGTGGAAGTCCAGCATGAACTCTGGCCGCTGGTGCGCGCCCTCAACCATTTCACTGAGCGTTTGCGCGGGCAATTCGAGCGACAGGCGCAATTCATTGCTGATGCCGCCCATGAACTGCGCACGCCCCTGGCTGCGCTCAAGGCCCGCCTTGAACTGGGCTTGCGCGCCAGTGAGCCGGCGACCTGGCGTGAAACCCTGGAAACCGCGGCCCAGGGCACCGATCGCCTGACCCATCTGGCCAATCAACTGCTGTCCCTGGCGCGCGTGGAAAACGGCGCTCGGGCCATTGCCGAGGGCGGCGCGCAGTTGCTTGACCTGAGCCAATTGGCTCGTGAACTGGGCATGGCCATGGCCCCGCTGGCCCACGCCAGAGGTGTGGCGTTGGCCTTGGAGGCCGACGAGCCGGTATGGCTGCGGGGCGAACCAACCTTGCTGAATGAACTGTTGAGCAATCTGGTGGACAACGCCCTGGCCCATACACCGTCGGGCGGCAACGTGATTTTGAGGGTCAGCGCACCGGCGGTGCTGGAAGTCGAGGATGATGGGCCGGGCATTCCGCTGCATGAGCGGGATCGGGTGTTCGAGCGCTTCTATCGACGCAACCAGCAAGTGGCCGGGTCCGGCCTGGGATTGGCGATCGTCGGTGAAATCTGTCGCGCACACTTGGCGCAGATCACCCTGCATGACGGGCAAGAGCGTGGGTTGAAGGTGCGGGTGAGTTTTATCCCCGGCTCAGATTGATCCAGAGCGAGTCTCTGTGGCGAGGGGCTAAATCCCCTCGCCACAGGATCAAGCCTGACTCGAGTTCGTTGGCTATCTGGCCTGCTTAGTCAAACATCGCCCGCGCTTCTTCGATATCCGCGCACCGGGCCTTGTTGTCCAGGTCGATGCCCAGCTTCCTGAAAGCCGGAACCGCGAACAGGTCGACCTGGCTGAGGGGGTGGTCGGTGCCTTTGTAGCAATACAGCGCCGCGATCTGCACCAGGTCGACGTAATCGATGTGCTTCGAATCCCGAGTGAAGTCCAGATACAACCCCGGAAGCTTCACCAGTCGCTCTGGAAATTCCCAGACACTGAGCAACTTGTCTCCCAGCACCGGGTGAATCGTTTCAATGACATGGTTGAGGCTGACCGGATCCGACAGCAGTTCATTGTTGTCTTGGGCATAAGTCAGGATCGGCAACACGCCGATCTGGTGCACCAACCCACCGAGCGCGGCCTGGTCGGGCTTGAGTTGGGTATAACCGCGGCACAATGCATAGCTGACGCCGGCGATCTCCAGGCTCTTGCGCCAGACCTCGCGCATCTTCTGTTCCACTACGTCGGAGCGGGCATGGAATATCTGTTCCATGACCAGACCGATGGCCAGGTTGCTGCTGTAGTTGACCCCCAGCCGAGTGATGGCTGTATGCAGGTCGGTGACTTCCTGGGTAGCACGCAGCAGCGGGCTGTTGACCACTTTTATCAAGCGTGCCGAGAGCGCCGTGTCGCGGCCGATCACTTTGCTCAGGTTGCTGACGCTGATTTCCGGGTCTTCGGCGGCCCGGCGAATCTGCAGGGCCACTTCCGGTAATGTTGGCAGAACCAAGTCATCGTTATCGATGGCCTGTACCAAATCCCGTTGGACCTTATCCGCCAAATCGCTCATTTCGGTTCTCTAGGGTGTTGCGACAAATGCTGCGATCAGCGCTGGATTTCGCGGTCACGGTCCAGCTCGTAAGGCAGGTCCAGCAACTGCAAGACCGGGCCCTCCAAATCACCGAGATGAAGATTGCCATCCTCTGCTGCTTCGGCCTGCAACACTGCCAGCAGTTCAATGTTTCGCTCGGCACGAGCGGCGATCACCACCTCGCCGATGGAACTGCTGTGAGTAGGTGAGAATAGCGCGGTGCCGGGAGCCGGCAATTCGCTGGCGTCCAGTTGCAGGCGATACAGGCGCCGCTTGAGCTTGCCGAGGTACTGCATGCGGGCGACGATTTCCTGGCCGGTGTAGCAGCCCTTCTTGAAACTCACGCCGCCGACGGCTTGCAGATTGAGCATCTGCGGGATGAACAATTCGCGGGTGGCCGGCATGACCTGGCCGATCCCTGCGCGGACCTGGCCCAGCAGCCACAGGTTCAAGTCCGCCTCGGTCAGTGTCGCGCGCAGCCGTGACGCCAGCGTCTGTGCCTGCCCAGCGGGGGCCCACAGTTCGGCGCGACCGGGGGAGACGCGGATGGCGATCAAGGATTCATGGCGAGCCACGCTGTCGGTGTCGGCCGGCAGCTCGAGGCCCAGGCCGGTCAACGCTGCATCGGCGTTTTCCAGGCCGAAGCGGACCCAGGCGGCACTTTCATCGGTTAGTTTGGATTTGGAGAAAACGGCATATTTTTTCAGGTCGGCCAGCTGTGGTTCGAGCAACTCGCTGGCCATGGCCATCAGCACGCCATCGCCTTCAAGCAGGATGCGGAAACTCGATTGCATCCGGCCTTTCTGGGTGCAGCGCGCGCCGAGGCTAGCCCGGCTGTCGCTCAGGTAGTTGAGATTGCAGGTCAATTGGCCTTGCAGGAATTTGCCGGCATCCGCGCCGCGGACTGCGAGAACGCCTTCGTGGGACAGGGTGCAAAAAAAAGCGGAATCAGCCATGGGTCATCGCAGGGTAAAAAGTCTGGTGGACATCATAAGGGGACGCCCTTGAAATGGGTAGTTCACAAAGGATCGGTGATGCCCGACCAAAGCCGTCTGTTCCACCGTGGCGGGGCCTGTATACTTGCGCTCTATTTGAGGAGCGCTCCATGGTCGAAGATGTTGAACTCAATCGCCTCTACTGGCACAGCCGCCGCGGCATGCTTGAGCTGGACGTGTTGCTGGTGCCGTTTGTGAAAGAGGTTTACCCCCATCTCAATGAAGTGGATCGTGCCTGCTACGTCCGTCTGCTCGAATGCGAGGATCAGGACATGTTTGGCTGGTTCATGGAGCGCAGCGAATCCGAAGACCCGGAGTTGCAGCGCATGGTTCGGATGATCCTGGACCGTGTCCAGCCCAAGTAGTCGCTTCGAATGCCGCTGGCATGCCTCCGGGCACTTGCTGGCGGCCTATCTCCTGGCCCAGGTGTTCGCCCTGGGTGCGTTGTTTCTGTTGTCTGTCCCGTTCTGGCTCGCCGTGCTGGGTATTGCGCTGTGCCTGGCTCATGGCGCCTGGACGATACCTCGACATCTGTTGCTGAGTCATCGCCGAGCCTTTTGCGGCTTGCGTCGTGATGCCGCAGGCTGGCAGCTCTGGAACCGGGCCCGTGGCTGGCAGCCGGTGCAGTTGCGCGCCGACAGCCTGGCCCTGCCAATGATCGTCGTGTTGCGTTTCCGCCTGCCGGATGAATGGTGGGTCCGGTCGCTGTGCGTGCCCCGCGACGCGCTGGCGCCGGATGAACATCGGCGCCTGCGGGTGCGGCTCAGGTTCAGTCGGCGTAGGTGGGCGGCACCAGGATAGTGTCCAGCGCCTCGGGCAACAGGTTCGGGTAGTCGAGGGTGTAATGCAGTCCCCGGCTTTCCTTGCGCTCCATGGCCGAGCGGATCATCAATTCTGCCACCTGGGCCAGATTGCGCAGCTCGATCAGGTCGCGGCTGACTTTGTAGTTACTGTAGAACTCATCGATTTCATCGAGCAGCAGGCGCACCCGGTGCTGCGCCCTTTGCAAGCGCTTGTTGGTGCGCACGATGCCGACATAGTCCCACATGAAACGCCGCAATTCGTCCCAGTTGTGCGCAATGATCACGTCTTCATCCGAATCGGTGACCTGGCTGGCGTCCCAGGAGGGTAGGGCGGTCGGAATGGCGATTTGCGGCAACTGCTGCAGAATGTCTGCCGCTGCCGAGCGCGCATAGACGAAACACTCCAGCAGTGAGTTGCTGGCCATGCGGTTGGCGCCGTGCAGGCCGGTGAAGCTGGTTTCGCCAATGGCATACAGCCCTGGCACGTCGGTACGCCCCCGCTGGTCGACCATCACGCCCCCGCAGGTGTAATGCGCCGCTGGCACCACCGGGATCGGTTGCTTGGTGATGTCGATGGAAAATTCCAGGCAGCGCTCGTACACCGTCGGGAAGTGGCTCTTGATGAACGCTTCGGGTTTGTGACTGATGTCCAGGTAAACGCAATCAATGCCCAGGCGCTTCATTTCATGGTCGATGGCCCGGGCGACGATGTCCCGTGGCGCCAGCTCGGCGCGCGGATCGAAGCGCTGCATGAAGCGTTCGCCGTTAGGCAGCTTCAAGTGGGCACCTTCGCCTCGCAGGGCTTCAGTCACCAGGAAGCTCTTGGCCAACGGGTGATAAAGGCAAGTAGGGTGGAACTGATTGAACTCCAGGTTCGCCACTCGGCAACCAGAGCGCCAGGCCATGGCGATGCCATCACCGCAGGCACCGTCGGGGTTGCTGGTATACAGGTAGACTTTCGCCGCGCCACCGGAGGCCAGGATCACGAAGCGCGCGCCGTAAGTGTCGACTTCGCCAGTGCTGCGATTGAGCACATAGGCGCCCAGGCAACGTTCGCCGTCCAGGCCCAGGCGTTTTTCGGTGATCAGGTCGACCGCGACGCGCTGTTCCAGCAATTCGATATTCGGTCGTTGTCGAGCCTTGGCCAGCAGAGTCTTGAAGATCGCCGCGCCAGTGGCATCAGCCGCGTGAATGATGCGTCGATGGCTGTGACCGCCTTCGCGAGTCAAATGAAACTCGAAACCGCCGTCTTCGGTGCCGGATTGCTCGTCGCGGGTGAACGGTACACCCTGGTCGATCAGCCACTGGATGGCTTCCCTGCTGTGTTCGACGGTGAAGCGCACCGCCTCTGGGTTGCACAGGCCACCGCCAGCGTTGAGGGTGTCTTCGACGTGGGATTCAATCGTGTCGGTGTCATCCAGTACGGCCGCGACACCGCCTTGGGCCCAGAATGTCGAACCGTTGGCCAGGTCGCCTTTGCTCAGCACTGCGATGCGCAGATGCTCAGGCAAAGTCAGTGCAAGGCTCAATCCGGCGGCGCCGCTGCCGATTACCAGAACATCGTGTTGGAACTGTTGGCTCATTTGGAAGGTTTCCGCTCAAAGCGACCCGGGTCGGGGTTGGCGCAAGACATCCGCATCAACGGGTCAGGCAGCCACGCAGCCCACTAGTATATAGAGGGGGGGATCGGCACAATAGCCGGGCATTCATGGCAATGTGAAACCAGGGTGACAGAAAAGCGACACGCTTCGTCGGATCACGATTTGGGTGGATGGGCGATAAGGCGGCCGTTTCGAGGACAGAACGCTGTTTTTCTCGTCCTGGTTGCCCAATGTTCAATTCACAGCGCTATAAATAGTGGGAACTTTTGCCAGGCGCCTACGTTCAATAGACGGTTGTCTGCAAAAGGGAGCAGCGTCGGGTTGGTAGAAGATTTCGATTCGAGTCTTTGCCGTTAGGCCCGCCGACAGATTATTCGCGCAGCCGGGGCATCTCGCGCTGCGTTTTTCGTGCGTGCCGAGATCAGAGCGCGCCGGAAACTTGCTTGAAAGGGGGAGAACTTTTGCGAAAAGCCCGAGTCTATGTTTGCAAGCCCGGTCAATTAGTAATGCAAGCCTCCTTCGAGCTTATCGAGGAGTGTTCATGCTAACCCAGGAAGAGGATCAGCAGCTGGTCGAGCGCGTACAACGCGGCGACAAGCGAGCTTTCGATCTGCTAGTGCTGAAATACCAGCACAAAATTCTCGGGTTGATCGTGCGTTTTGTGCACGACACCCATGAAGCCCAGGATGTTGCTCAGGAAGCCTTTATCAAGGCTTACCGTGCACTTGGAAATTTTCGCGGAGACAGCGCGTTTTACACGTGGCTTTACCGCATCGCCATCAACACGGCGAAAAACTATCTGGTTTCACGCGGCCGCCGGCCGCCGGATAGCGATGTGAGTTCCGAAGATGCAGAGTTCTATGATGGCGATCATGGTCTCAAGGATCTCGAATCACCGGAACGAGCGTTGCTGCGGGATGAGATCGAAGGCACCGTCCATCGAACTATCCAGCAACTGCCTGAAGATTTGCGTACGGCTTTAACTTTACGTGAATTCGACGGTCTGAGTTACGAGGACATTGCGAGCGTCATGCAATGTCCGGTGGGTACCGTGCGCTCCCGGATTTTCCGCGCTCGGGAGGCCATCGATAAAGCCCTGCAACCGTTGTTGCAGGAAAACTGAGACAGCGGCGACAGCCAAGAGAGGAACGCCATGAGTCGTGAAGCCCTGCAGGAATCGCTGTCCGCAGTGATGGATAACGAAGCGGACGAATTGGAATTGCGTCGGGTGTTGAATGCCTTCGACGATGTTGAAACCCGTGAGACCTGGGCTCGTTACCAGATCGCCCGGGCTGTCATGCACAAGGACCTGCTGCTTCCGCGTCTGGACATCGCTGCGGCCGTTTCTGCTGCATTGGCTGACGAAGCCGTACCGGCAAAAGCTTCCCGCGGACCATGGCGCAGCCTGGGTCGCCTGGCAGTTGCCGCTTCGGTCACCGTAGCTGTTTTGGCTGGTGTACGCCTGTATAACCAGGATGAGATTGCTGGCGTGCAGATGGCACAGCAGTCCACCCAGCCTGGCCTGGCTGCTCCACAGGTCAAGGGCCCGGCGGTACTGGCCGGTTATAGCGAAAGTTCGGAAGCTGCAGGTCCAATGGTCAACGGTGTTCTGCAAGGCCAACCCGGCTGGCATGATCAGCGTCTGCCCAACTACCTGCGTCAGCATGCCCAACAGGCTGCCTTGAAGGGTACCGAAAGCGCGCTGCCTTACGCCCGTGCTGCCAGCCTGGAAAACCGTTAAGGAGGAATATTGCGCGCCATACCTCTATTCACGCTTTTGCTGGGTGGCTGGTGTGCTGTTCCAGCCTATGCCGGTGATGCTCAAGATTGGTTGAATCGTCTGAGTCAGGCCGAGCAGCAGCAAAGCTTTCAGGGCACTTTCGTTTACGAGCGCAATGGTAGTTTTTCTACCCATAACATCTGGCATCGTGTCCAGAATGGCAAAGTCCGCGAGCGGTTACTCCAGCTCGACGGTTCGGCACAGGAAGTCGTACGCATTGATGGCTATACTCAATGCGTCAGCGGCTCCCTGATCGCAGGACTGGGCAATACGCCTGATGGCACCGCGCGTGCGCTCGATCCGCAAAAACTCAAAAATTGGTATGACCTTGCTGTCATTGGCAAGTCGCGCGTGGCCGGGCGTCAAGCGGTCATTGTGTCATTGACGCCCAAGGACCAGCATCGCTACGGTTTCGAGCTGCATCTGGACAAAGAGACGGGCCTGCCGCTCAAGTCGTTGTTGCTCAACGACAAGGGCCAATTGCTCGAGCGCTTCCAGTTCACTCGCTTGAACATTGCAGAGCCGTCAGACGGCGAATTGCAAGCCAGTTCCGAGTGCAAGGCGGTCGCGCAGGAGCCGGGTACAGCTGCTGCGGTCAAGGCTGCCTGGCACTCGGATTGGCTTCCGCCTGGTTTTGAATTGTCCAGCAGCACTGCACGCAAGGATCCGGACACCCAGATCCAGGTCAATAGTCTGATGTACGACGATGGCCTGGCTCGCTTCTCGGTGTTTCTGGAGCCGTTGAACGGCGCTACCGCTACCGATACCCGCACTCAGCTTGGCCCGACGGCTGCTGTCTCCCGTCGCCTCACGACGCCTCAGGGTGAAATGATGGTCACGGTGGTCGGCGAGATACCCATCGGGACAGCGGAACGGATTGCGCTCTCCATGCGATCCGATGTCACGGCTACTCAATAGTGCTGCTTGGGTGGTTCGATTGCGCAAGAGGCTGATAACGCCAGGGCTTGATCGAGATGCCGAAATTTTCTGTCAGCATTTTCATTTGCAAAACTTCAGGTTTTTTTCTATAGGTCAGAGCCGCTCGGCTCTGGCCTTGTCTGTTCCCGGAACAAAAATACCGGCGTATCTTGCCTTGGTGTTTCTTGCTCCATATCGCTTAACCATGCTCGTCGTAACGGGAGCCGTATGTCGATACCACGCTTGAAAACCTATCTCTCTATTTTTGCCACCGTGCTGGTGCTCGGTCAGGCCGTGCCTGCGGTGGCGGTCGAGTTGCCTGACTTCACTCAACTGGTCGAGCAGGCTTCCCCAGCGGTGGTGAATATCAGTACCACCCAGAAGCTGCCGGATCGCCGGGTGTCGGATCAACAGATGCCCGACCTGGAAGGTTTGCCGCCGATGCTGCGCGAGTTCTTCGAGCGCGGCATGCCGCAGCAACCGCGTTCACCCGGCGGGGGCCGTCAGCGTGAAGCCCAGTCCCTGGGCTCGGGCTTCATAATCTCGCCCGATGGTTACATCCTGACCAACAACCATGTCATCGCCGATGCTGACGAAATCCTGGTGCGCCTGGCTGATCGCAGTGAGCTCAAGGCCAAGCTGATCGGCACCGACCCACGTTCCGACGTGGCGTTGCTGAAAATCGAAGGCAAGGATCTGCCGGTACTCAAGCTGGGCAAATCCCAAGACTTGAAAGCCGGCCAGTGGGTGGTGGCCATCGGTTCGCCGTTCGGCTTCGACCACACCGTGACCCAAGGCATCGTCAGTGCCATCGGTCGCAGCCTGCCAAATGAAAACTATGTGCCGTTTATCCAGACCGACGTGCCGATCAACCCAGGTAACTCCGGTGGTCCGTTGTTCAACCTCGCCGGTGAGGTGGTGGGCATCAACTCCCAGATCTACACCCGTTCGGGCGGGTTCATGGGCGTGTCCTTCGCCATTCCGATCGATGTTGCGATGGACGTCTCCAACCAGCTGAAAAGCGGAGGCAAAGTCAGCCGCGGCTGGCTGGGCGTGGTCATCCAGGAAGTGAACAAGGACCTGGCCGAGTCGTTCGGGCTGGAGAAGCCGGCTGGTGCGCTGGTGGCGCAGATCCAGGAAGGTGGGCCGGCTGCCAAGGGCGGCCTGCAAGTGGGTGACGTGATCCTGAGCATGAACGGTCAGCCAATCGTCATGTCCGCGGACCTGCCGCATTTGGTCGGCGCCTTGAAGGCTGGTGCCAAGGCCAATCTGGAAGTGATTCGCGAAGGCAAGCGCAAGAACGTCGAATTGACTGTCGGTGCCATTCCTGAAGAAGGCAAGGAACTCGATTCGCTGTCTAAGTCCGGTGTCGAGCGCAGCAGCAACCGCCTGGGCGTGGCCGTGGCCGAACTGACCGAAGAGCAGAAGCGGACCCTGGAGCTCCAAGGTGGTGTAGTGATCAAGGAAGTGCAGGAAGGGCCTGCCGCTTTGATCGGCCTGCAGCCGGGCGACATCATTACGCACCTGAACAACCAGGCAATCGGTTCCGCCAAGGAGTTCACCGATATTGCCAAGGCACTGCCGAAGAATCGTTCGGTGTCGATGCGGGTTCTGCGTCAGGGGCGTGCGAGCTTCATCACCTTCAAACTGGCCGAATGACCGGTTAGCGGCTCAATAAAAAACCGCCTCGACAGAGGCGGTTTTTTTGTGCGCGATGAATACTCAGCCCATCATGTCCTTGACCATGCGCTCTTGCTCCATGAGCTCTCGTTGTCGCGCATCGATGCGTGACGACAGCGGGAAGTTGGTGCCGGCACGGCGTTTGGCGAAGTCCAGTTGCTGGATCGCCTGACGGTAATCGCCTACCAGGGCGAAGTACTCGGCACGCGCCTGGTGCAAGCCGATGATATTGCCCGACAGCCCACGGGTCTCGGCCACCATGTACCAGACGTCAGGGTCGTCCGGACGGGTCTTGAGCAGGTTCTCCAGAGCCTTCTCGGCGTCGGTGGGGCGGTTCTGCTTGAGCAACAGGTCGACGCGCACCTGATTGAGCGGATAGTTGCCCGGGTATTGGCTCAGCATGCGGTCGACGCGAGATTGCGCGTCGGCCAGCTTGTTGCTGGTGATGTCCAAATCAACCTGGGCCAGGTTGTAGATGATCTCGTTGGGCGATTTGGCCAGCAGCGGTTTGAGATTCTCCCGGGCTTCATTCAACTGGCCACCCTTGATCTGCGCAATCGCCAAGCCATAACGGGCCACGTCGTTCTTCGGGTTCTCATCCAGTTGCGCCCGGAAGCGCTTGGCGCCCAGGCCAGGTGTTTCTTCATAGATCAACTGGACTCGGGCGCGAATCAGTTGATAGCGCACGCTGTCCTCGATGCCACCCGGTTTGGCCTGTTCGGCGCGGTTACGGGTGTCGGCGATCCGGGATTCGGTCACCGGGTGAGTCAGCAGGAATTCGGGCGGTCTGGCATCAAAACGATACTGGCGCATCAGGCGTTCGAACATGGTCGGCATGGACCGCGGATCGTAGCCGGCCTTTTCCAAGTTCTGGATGCCGATGCGGTCGGCTTCCTGTTCGTTCTGGCGCGAGAAGCGTCGTTGTTCCTGGATGGCGGCCGCCTGGGTCCCGGCAATGGCCGCGATCCCGGCGTCACCGCCACCGGCGGCGGCAATCACGATGCCGGTCAGCAACGCCGCCATCATCGGCACTTGCATGCGTTGCTGGGCCTCGACGCCACGGGCAAAGTGGCGCTGCGACAAGTGCGCCAGTTCGTGGGCCATGACTGAGGCGTATTCGCCTTCGGTCTGCGCATTGAGGAACAGGCCACCGTTGACCCCGACGATTCCGCCGGGGGCGGCGAAAGCGTTGAGCTGAGGGCTGTTGATCAGGATGAATTCCAAGCGTCGGTCATTGACCTGGCTGGTCTCGACCAGCTTGTAGACGCTGGACTCGACGTAGTCCTTGAGCTGTGGGTCGTTGAGCTGTGAAACCTGGCTGCGCAGCAGGGCCAGCCAAGCGCGCCCCAACTGGTGTTCCTGTTCCGGTGAAACGATGGCAGAACTGGCATCGCCAAGTGACGGCAAGTCGTCGGCGAAGCCCGGTGAGGCAAGCAGGCAAGCGAGCGTCAGCAGGGTGGGGCGCAGAAATGTCATGCACGGAGCCTTAGTCGACAAAGACCCTACTGTAGCCGGACACCGGGCGCGGGACCAGATATTCTAAGCCGCTCAACCACTGCTGCGGAGTGAACCGATGACCGATGCTGTAGCCCACGATGCCGAATTGGACGCCAGCGGCCTGAATTGCCCGCTGCCGTTGCTCAAGGCCAAGCTGGAACTCAATCGCCTGGCCAGCGGCGCGGTGCTCAAGGTGACCGCGACGGATGCGGGCTCCCAGCGGGATTTCCGCACCTTCGCCCGACTGGCCGGTCATACGCTGCTGCATGAAGAAGACGATAACGGCGTCTACCGTTACTGGCTGAAGAAAGCCTGAAAAATCGACAGTGTTTCTTAAGGATTTTTAATGTTCAAAGTGTTACGCGACTGGATCCAGCGCTACTTCTCCGACGAAGAGGCTGTGGTGCTGGCAGTGCTGCTGTTCCTGGCCTTTACGGCGGTCCTTACCCTGGGCGGAATGCTGGCGCCGGTGCTGGCGGGGATGGTGCTGGCGTACCTGATGCAAGGATTGGTCACGACGCTGGAGCGCTTGCGGTTGCCGGGTGCGGTGGCGGTAGGCTTGGTGTTCGCCCTGTTCATGGGCTTGTTGTTGGTGTTCATCGTCGTGATCGTGCCATTGCTCTGGCACCAGTTGGTGACTCTGTTCAACGAGTTGCCGGGGATGCTCGCCAAATGGCAGTCCGTGCTGTTGCTGCTGCCCGAGCGTTACCCGCACTTGGTGTCCGACGAGCAGGTGTTGCAGGCCATCGAAGTGGTGCGCGGCCAGATCGGCAAGTTCGGCCAGTGGGCGCTGACGTTTTCGCTGTCCAGTTTGCCACTCCTTGTAAACATCATGATCTACCTGGTGCTGGTACCGATCCTGGTGTTTTTCTTTCTCAAGGACCGGGAAATGATCGGGCGTTGGGTCCGTGGCTATCTGCCCCGCGAGCGAGCGCTGATTACCCGGGTAGCCCAGGAGATGAACCGCCAGATCGCCAATTACATTCGCGGAAAAGTCATTGAGATTTTTATCTGCGGCGCGGTGACTTATGTCGGTTTCGTGGCCCTGGGCCTCAATTACGCCGCACTGTTGGCGCTGCTGGTGGGCATTTCGGTGGTGGTGCCCTATGTCGGCACCGTCGTGGTAACCGTGCCTGTGGCGTTGATTGCGCTGTTCCAATGGGGTTGGAGCGACCAGTTCATTTATCTGATGGCGGTCTACGGGATCATCCAGACCCTGGATGGCAACGTGCTGGTACCGCTGCTGTTCTCCGAGGCGGTGAACCTGCATCCGGTGGCGATCATCTGTGCGGTGTTGTTGTTTGGCGGGTTGTGGGGGTTCTGGGGGGTGTTCTTCGCGATTCCCCTGGCGACGCTGTTCAAGGCGGTGCTGGATGCGTGGCCGAGCAAGGAGCCGATTGTGGCACCGTTGCTGTAGCGGATGCTTATGGCCTCATCGCAAGCAGGCTCGCTCCCACTTTGAGTCTGCGTGGTGGCATAGAACCCTGTGGGAGCGAGCCTGCTCGCGATAGCGCCAGAGCAGGCAACGAAAACCTCAGGCCTTGTTCAGCGCCTGAGCCGCCGCCAACACCGCATCCACATGCCCAGGCACCTTCACGCCACGCCATTCCTGGCGCAGCACGCCGTCCTTGTCGATCAGGAATGTGCTGCGATCAACACCCAGGTACTCCTTGCCATACAGCTTTTTCAGCTTGATCACGTCGAACAACTGGCAGACGGCTTCGTCCTTGTCGCTGATCAGCTCGAAGGGAAACTCCTGTTTGCACTTGAAGTTCTCGTGGGACTTGAGGCTGTCCCGGGAAACGCCGAACACCTCGGTGTTGGCGGCCTTGAACTGCGCATACTGGTCCCGAAAACCCTGGCCTTCGGTGGTGCAGCCCGGGGTGCTGTCCTTGGGGTAGAAGTAGATCACCACCTGCTGGCCTTTGAGGGCGGCGAGGCTGATGGTCTGCCCGCTGGTGGCGGGCGCCTGGAAATCGGTAACTGGCTGGTCGACGGCAACGGCCATGAACGCTTCCTTACATTGGGTTTTGTGGGCGCCACGGTTCGATCAGTGCATCCAGGTTCATCGCATCGGCGAAATCCAGGAACTGATCGCGCAGCCAACTGATCTGGGTGCCGGCCGGCAAGGTCACGGTGAACGTGGCGTTGAGCATGGTGCCGCCGGTCTGCGGGGCCTGGTAGGTGTCGCACGTCAGGTTTTCCAGCTCGACCTGATGGTCCATGAAAAACTGGCACAGCTCGTTGATGATGTCCGGCCGATAGGCCGAACTCACATAGGCCACGTAGGGCAGGGCCTGGGGACGGTTCTCCAGGGCGGCGCTGCGCACGACGTTGACGGTGAAGGCGTGTTTCTTGGCCAGCACCGGCAGGCTGCCTTCCAGGCGGGCCAGGGCGTCCCAGCTGCCGGAGATTTCGAGCACGAGTGCACTGCATTCGCCATGGCGGGTCAGGCGAGAGGTTACGACGGCGCAGCGATTTTCATGGCTGGCGCGGCACAGGACGTTAGTCAGCTCCATGGGGTTGGCGCCAAGGGCACTGATAACAAGGAATTGTTCGCGGACTGTGGGGGTGGACATGCAGCATTCCTAAAGCGATGAGCGGTCGGTACTTTTGCAGCTCGACACGGCGTCAGGCCCGGATAAACGAACGGCTCAAGCCCTGGGCCTGGGGTTGCGCTGCGTTCCGAGGACGACGGGAACGCACCAGGACAAACGCAGGATCGGGGCTTGTGGCGACGAAAACGGAGGCTGGGAACCGGTGAATGAGCTTATCAGTACCGATCAAAGCATGAAGGGTAGCGAAAACCATCGCCAAGGGGAATGGTAGTTCGCTTGTACAAGCATCTTGGCGCCAGTACCATTACCGCTCTCTTTTTCCGGCAGGAGCGGTTTCATGATTGCGGGCAGTATGGTGGCACTGGTCACACCCATGGATGCACAAGGGCGTCTTGACTGGGCCAGCCTCAGCAAACTCGTGGACTTCCACCTTAACAACGGCACCCATGCCATTGTCGCTGTCGGTACCACCGGCGAGTCGGCAACCCTCGATGTCAACGAGCATATCGAAGTCATCCGTGCCGTGGTCAAGCAGGTCGCCGGCAAGATTCCTGTTATCGCCGGTACCGGTGCCAACTCGACCCGCGAAGCCGTCGAGCTGACCCGCAACGCCAAGGAAGCCGGCGCCGATGCCTGCCTGCTGGTCGTGCCGTACTACAACAGACCGACCCAGGAAGGCTTGTACCAGCACTTCAAGCATATTGCCGAAGCGGTCGATATCCCGCAGATCCTCTATAACGTTCCCGGCCGCACCTCCTGCGACATGCAGGCCGAGACCGTGATTCGCCTCTCCACCGTCCCGAACATCATCGGCATCAAGGAAGCCACCGGCGACCTGACCCGCGCCAAAGCCATCCTCGATGGCGTGAGCAAGGATTTCATCGTCCTTTCCGGCGATGATCCGACCGCAGTCGAGCTGATCCTGATGGGCGGCAAGGGCAATATTTCCGTCACCGCCAACGTCGCGCCGCGCGAAATGGCCGACCTGTGCGAGGCCGCGCTCAAGGGCGATGCCGAAACCGCAAGGGCACTCAACGAAAAACTGATGCCGCTGCACAAAAACCTGTTTCTCGAAGCCAACCCGATCCCGGTGAAGTGGGCCTTGGTTGAAATGGGCTTGATGCACGAAGGCATCCGCCTGCCACTGACCTGGCTGAGCACTCCTTGTCACGAACCGCTGCGGCAGGCCATGCGCCAGTCCGGCGTCCTGGTTTAATTGAGGAAGTACAACGCATGAAGCGAATGGCCGGACTTTCCGCACTTGCCTTGATTATCTCCAGCACCAGCGGCTGCGGATGGATCTGGGGGCCGGAAGGTTATTTCCGCGACCGGGGTAGCGATTACCTGCAGGCGCAACAGACTGCACCGATGCAACTGCCACCTGATGTCAGCGTCGCCAAACGCCTGGATCCGTTGCTGCCGATCCCGCGCAACGTGGCCGACGACAGCGTCAAGGGCGAATACGTTGTCCCACGTCCGCAGCCGCTGTCGGCCATGGCCGATGCCAGCGACTACACCCTGCAGAAGAGTGGCGATTCGAGCTGGGTCATGGCCCAGCATCCACCGGCCGAAGTCTGGCCCGTGGCAATCCAGTTCTTCCAGGACAACGGTTTCCGCCTGGACGAACAACGTCCGCAGACGGGTGAGTTCACCACCACCTGGCAACGTTCCGATGAGCTGTCCGCTGCCATGGCCAAGCGCATGAGCGCCGCCGGCGTCGCTGCCGACAGCGAAAGCCGCGTGCGGGTGCGTATCGAGCCGGGCGTGCAGCGCAATACCAGTGAAGTCTATGTGGTCAGCGCCCAGCGTCCTGCCGGTAGCACCGCTGACGTGGCGTTTACCAACCGTTCGGTCAATACCGGCCTCGACGCTGCGCTGGTGGACGACATGCTCGCCAGCATGAGTCGTACCGCCGAGCAGGGTGGTTCGGTCTCGATGCTGGCGTCCAAGGAGTTCGATGCGCCGAGCCGTGTCAGCCTGAGCGAAGACGGCAGCGGCAACCCGGTGCTCAACGTCGGCTCCGACCTGGACCGTGCCTGGTCGAGTGTTGGCCGTGCACTGGAGCAGGGCGAATGGCGGGTTGAAGACATCAACCGCAGCCTGGGCCTGTACTACATCAACCTCGCCGAGAAGGCCGAGAAGAAAGACGAGAAGCCTGGCTTCTTCAGCGGTCTGTTCGGCGGCAAGCCGGACAAGGAAGAAGTTGAAGCGCGCGCCGAGCGTTATCAGGTTCGCTTGAGCAAGGTGGGCGACAACGTTCAGGTGACCGTCGAGAAGAACATCAACACCGTGGCGCCGGCCGATGTGGCCCGCAAGGTGTTGGGCGTGATTCAGGACAACCTGGGCTGATCCGATGCGTTTTGCCGTTCTCGGCAGCGGTAGCCAGGGCAACGGCACGCTGGTAGCCAGCGCCGGCACGTATGTGCTGGTCGATTGTGGTTTCTCCCTGCGGGAAACCGAGAAGCGCCTGTTGCGCCTGGGTGTGCATCCGGCGCAACTGAGCGCGATACTGGTGACCCACGAACATGCCGATCACGTGCATGGCGTGGGTTTGCTGTCTCGGCGCTACAATCTGCCGGTCTACCTCAGTCGCGGAACGCTGGGTGGCCTGCGCAAGCCCATCGAGCCCGCTGGTTTCGTGGCCGGGGGCGAGCAACTGCGCATTGGTGCCCTGGATATCAGTGTGGTCAGCGTGGCGCACGATGCTCGGGAGCCGACGCAATATGTGTTCTGCGACGGCGAGCGGCGTTTCGGCTTGCTCACCGACCTGGGGTCATATTGCGAGCGGGTGATGGACAGCTATCGGGACCTCGATGCGTTGATGATCGAGTCCAACCACTGCCGCGACATGCTGGCGCGCGGTTACTACCCGTACTTCCTCAAGCAGCGGGTAGGCGGGGAGCGCGGACATTTGAACAACCATCAGGCGGCGTTCCTGGTGGCCGAGTTGGGCTGGCAAGGCCTGCAACACCTGGTCCTGGCCCATCTGAGCAGCAAGAACAACCTGCCGCAGCTGGCCCGGCAATGTTTCGTCGACACCCTAGGGTGCGACCCGGACTGGCTGCAACTGGCCGATCAAGATTCAGGGCTCGACTGGCGACATATCGCCTAGCCCACTACTTAGCAAGCGGAGCCCATCATGGAAAAACGTGAAGAACTCTACCGCGGCAAAGCCAAATCGGTTTACAAGACCGACGACGCTGACCGCTTGATCCTGCTGTTTCGCAACGACACCTCGGCGTTCGACGGCAAGCGCATCGAACAGCTCGACCGCAAGGGCATGGTGAACAACAAGTTCAATGCCTTCATCATGCAGAAACTCGAAGCCGCCGGCGTGCCGACCCAGTTCGACAAGCTGCTGGGCGACAACGAATGCCTGGTCAAGAAACTGGACATGATCCCGGTCGAATGCGTCGTGCGTAACTACGCCGCCGGTAGCCTGGTCAAGCGCCTGGGCGTGGAAGAGGGCATGAAGCTCAACCCCTACACCTTCGAGCTGTTCCTGAAGGACGACGCCAAGGGCGACCCGTTCATCAACGAATCCCATGTCGTGGCGTTCGGTTGGGGCACCGCCGAGCAACTGGCTCGCATGAAGGAGTTGTCCCTCAAGGTCAACGAAGTGCTGAGCAAGCTGTTCGACGACGCCGGCCTGCTGTTGGTGGACTTCAAGCTTGAATTCGGTGTGTTCAGCGACGGTTCCATTGTCCTGGGCGACGAATTCAGCCCGGATGGCTGCCGCCTCTGGGACAAGGCCACCAAGAAGAAGATGGACAAGGACCGCTTCCGCCAGGGCCTCGGTGATGTCATCGAAGCCTACGAAGAAGTCGCCCAGCGTCTGGGTGTACCGCTGTAATCGACGCAAGCATCTGATAGCACGGAAAAAATTTCGCTCGGGGGTTCGCTTCCGACAAATGTGCTGGTATGATGCGCGCCACTGGAGAGATGCCGGAGTGGCCGAACGGGACGGATTCGAAATCCGTTGTACTGGCGACAGTACCTAGGGTTCAAATCCCTATCTCTCCGCCATTATTGAATACGACTAAGCCCCTGAAATGGTTGAACATTTCAGGGGCTTTTTCGTTTCTGCGTTTTGGTTCAGGACAGTTTTGGGCCAAAAAGACTCGTTATGCTGCCGTCCGAGTCTGCTCTGTGGATGCGTTTGATAGGTTGACTGTCGACTTGGAAAAGGGGCGGGAGACTTAGACGCGAGATAGCTTGGACCACTGAGTCACCTGGGATATCTCATCGTACAGTGGTGGGGGCTGTCAGAAATTACTCTCGGACACCGAGCTTGTCCGGCGCCCTTTTCAAGGCGATATCTGTCCCCCGCAAACGTTTTTCCCACGACAAAAAATCTGTTCGTGCGGCCCTCCCAGCCCCAGTACTTCATTGTGACAACTAGACTAATGGTCTATAGCTCAAGTCATGCTTGCCGATAGGTAAGGCAATCCAATCAAAGGAGTGTCCCCCCATGCCGCGGTTCTTTGCCGATCTTGGCTTCCGCTGGAAAATCACCCTGCCAATTGCTTTCCTGGCGCTGTTGCTAGTGCTGATGGGGTGGTCGGGCATGCGTGGCATCGATCAGGTGACGCAGTCGAGCACACAGCTGACCAAGCGTAATTTGCCGGCCATCAGCCTGTTGCTCAATGCCGATCGCGATCTCTACCAGGCTTTTGTGGCCGAGCGCAGCCTGCTCGGTGGCAATGCGGGGGGGCATCTGGAGGCTCTGCGTGCCAGCCATAGGGACAACCTGAAGCAGGCTTATGATCGTGTGCAGAAATATGCCTCGATGCAGCCGGGGGCCGAGGCGCTTGCGCTGGTTAGTCAGTTCAATGACCGCTTTGCCCAGTGGTCGCAGGTATCGCGGCAGGTCGTCGAGCTGGCCGCGAGCAATCCGCAAGCGGCCAGCACCCTGAGTTTTGGTGATGGTGAAGGTAAGTTCGATACCATGCGCGATGCCATCGACAAGCTTGGCGAGCTGGAGGATGAAGCAGCGCTTCGCGAGGGGCAGGCAGCGATCGATCATGGTCAGGCCGTGGGGGTGCAACAAGGTGGCATTCTGTTGGTGGGGCTGCTCGGTTGCATCCTGCTGATTGTTGCCCTGCCAATGGTTGTGCTGCGTCCAATGCGTCGGTTGCTGCACCGGGTTGAGCAAATTGCCGAAGGTGGCGGTGACCTGAAGGGGCGGCTCGAGGTGCGTTCGGCTGATGAGTTGGGGCAGCTTAGCGGTGCCTTCAACCGCTTTCTCGACAAGCTGCAGCCGCTGATTGCCGAGGTGGGCCGGGTGACCGGGGAGGTCGATGCCGCGGCGCGTAACATGGCCAACATGGCGGCTACCAACGACAAACTGATCAGCAGCGAGCATGCGGCGCTCGATCAGGTCAGTACGGCCGCGACCCAGATGAGCGCCGCCGTGCATGAGGTGGCCCACAGCGCGCTGAATGCTTCGGACGCCGCGCAGCAAGCCACCAGTCAGTCCCGCGATGGCGCCGAGGTTGTCAGCAGCACCATCGAGTCGATCCGCCAACTGGCCCAGGAAGTGGAGAGCGCTTCTGGCACCATCGAGGCATTGGCCCAGGAGACCTCCAGCATTGGCGCGGTACTCGAGGTCATTCGAGGCATCGCCGAACAAACCAATCTGCTGGCGCTGAACGCCGCCATCGAGGCTGCGCGGGCCGGCGAGCAAGGCCGCGGGTTCGCGGTCGTGGCCGACGAAGTCCGGGCGCTGGCGGCGCGTACCCAGGACTCGACCAAAGACATCCAGGTTCGCATCGAGCGTCTGCAAGCCGGTGTCGCCAAGGCAGTACAAGCCATGCACGTTGGTAGCACCAAGGCCCGCGACAGTGTCGAGCGCGCCGCGGGCGTCGATCAGGTACTCAGCGGCACTGGTGGGTCAATACGACGGATCAACGACATGGCCGCGCAGATTGCCAGCGCGTGCGAAGAGCAAAGTAGTGTCACCGAGGAGATAGCTCGCAACATCTCCGACATCCGTGACTTGTCCAACGAAGCGGCGGAGAACTCCGCCCAGAGCATGCAGGCCAGTCGGCAGCTTTCCAGCCTGTCGATGAGTCTGGCTGAGCTGACTGGCCGCTTCCGGGTCTGAGGCAGGGGCGAGCGTGGGCACTTGCGAATCTTTGGCGGCGCTCACCAAGGACCGCCAGCAAGCCTTGCATCAGGACGGTTTCGTCCTTTTGCCCGCAGTGTTGAACAGCGCGCAGATCATCGATCTGCGCCGTGCAGTCGATCAACTCAAACCCCAACACTGGGACTACAGCGGCGTCATTGACCACTACAAATGTGTCTTCAATCGCGATCCGTTCTGGCTGCCATTTCTGGATATGAGCGGGGTGATCGAGTTGGCGGAGGCGGCTTTGGGGGAGGACTGCCATATCATCGGCCAGACGGCCTGGCGCTGCCATCCTGGGTTTGTCGGGGCCCCCTTGCACCTGGACTATCTGGTGATGGAATTGCCGCCAGATCTGCTGATCGATCCAGCGTTTGAGTTGCCGATGCAGATTTGCACCGCGCAGTTTTACCTTGATGACATCGATGTCGACTTGAGTCCTACGTGCGTCATCCCTGGCAGCCATCGGGCGGGGCGGGCGCCAATGACGGGCGAGACACAGTGGCGGGGGCGATCCGCCCAACCGGTGTTGTGTCGGGCTGGCGATGTGCTGATGCTGCGCAGCGAGTTATGGCATGCCGGCAGCGACAACCGGACCGCCGACCGCACGCGCTACCTGTTGCAGGTGCACTATGGCCGGCGGATGGTCGCGCAGAAGTTCTCGCCTTACCTGCACTGGCAATTCAATCCGGTCGTGCTGGCTGCCGCGACACCTCGCCAACGACGCCTTCTGGGTGATCACCAGGAAGCTGAATACGATTGAGTTCCTGGCGTATTCAACGGGGGCAAGGATGGGGAAGTAGTCTCAGATCCAGACGTCATTGACTGCCGTTCGCTCATTGGTTTGCTCGCCGGTATTGATGACGCCACGAGGTTCGATCAGCAGCAGCTTCACTTCCCGGGCGGCGAAGGGCTTGTGCTCGATGCCCTTTTTGACGACGTACATCTCGCCGGGGCCAATCGTCACCGCACCGTCACGAAAGTCGATCCGCAGTTCGCCTTCGAGCACGATAAACGTTTCATCGGTGTCGGCGTGGCTGTGCCAGACGAAGTCACCTTCGAGCCGGGCGATCTTGAATTGGTAGTCGTTCATTTCAGCCACGACTTTCGGCGTCCATTGTTCCTGGAACAGGGCGTACTTTTGAGCGAAGTTGATGGGCGAGTATTGAATGGTCATCGGGGCATGCTCGTGTTGTGAGGGGATAAGCGCCACCTTACTGTCCTGGTCGGAGGCGGTATTGCATGATCGTGCAGCTTTTGCAGCGCCAGGCTTGGGCTTCAGCGGAGCATTTTCAGCCAGCGTGCCGGTGAGATACCGAACGCCTGGGTATGCAGCCGGGTCATGTGGCTCTGATCGAAGAAGCCACTGGCCAGCGCGGCATCGCTCAACGGCATGCCGTGGAATATCAGGCGACGGGCCTCATTCAAGCGACGCTGGGTGATGTAGCGATAGGGGCTGGTGCCGTACAGCGCACGAAAGTCCCGGGACAGGCTCCACCGGTCCCGACCGCTTGCCTGGACCAAGTCATCCAGGGTAATGGCCTGGTCAAGGGCATCATGGATGAACAGGCGTGCACGTTCCGCCGCCGGGTAATCGAGCAAGCGCCGCCCGCGCCGGTCGCCCGCGGCGATATCGAGTGCCTGGGCCACGTCGTAGATGGCGTCCTCTTCCTCCAGCGGGTCGAGGCGATGATCCATGCTGTTCAACAACCTGCGGGTGGCGATATTGAGGCGAGGGTCGCTCGATAACCCACCTTCGATAAAGGGTAGCGGTCTGCCGCCCAGCACTTGCTGGATCAATGACGGTTCAATGTAGAACATCCGGTAACGAAAGCCATCGCTCGTCCCCGCCTCACCATCATGAACCTCATCCGGGTGCAGGACGATGGTTCCACCGGGCTGGCTATGACGCTTGCTGTGCCGGTAATTGAAACTCTGGACACCGGAAAGCGTGACCCCGATGGCGTAGGTGTCATGCCGGTGGGTGGTGTAGCCATGGCCACTGAAATAGGCTTCGATGCGTTCCAGCTTCCTGGACTCAGGCGCCCGCACCAGCCAGTCGCGATTGTGGTTGGATTGAATCATTGGGACTGGCCTCTCGCTTTTGTTTGTACACGATACCTTTCTGGCGGGCCCGGGTTGAGGCCGCAGAAAGCTGCTCACACCGGAGCAGCTTACGGGTCGATACCGCGCGGGCTGTCTAGATTTCCTTCACGGGCGTCTCGCCCTGAACATTTTTGATCAGGCCGATGACGTGAAGGCAGTCAGCCTTGTTCACGTAGGATTCGCCGCTGGCGATCGTTTCGTGGTTGCCTGCTCTCAAACGCCAGCGCCATTGGCCTTTTCCGCTGCTTGGGGTGCCTCGGGTCTGCCTGTAGATTTCAAAATACATCGGTTCGCTCCATGCGATTAACTCATTCAAGACATGCATTGCACATGTCGTTTCAAGCCTAGCCAAGCCGTTCGTTTTCGCTATCGCAAATACGTTTCCAATGGTTATGAGATATTGCCAACAATTACAGCCCTTTGCTCTAACTGACTCGTAACGGGAGCCATGGATGAACCGCAACGAATTGCGCAAGGCCGATATCAATCTGATGGTGGTTTTCGAGACGCTGATGCTTGAGCGCAACGTGACTCGAGCAGCGGAAAAGCTGTTCCTGGGCCAGCCGACCATCAGCTCGGCCCTCAATCGATTGCGTACGCTGTTCAACGACCCGCTGTTTATTCGCGTCGGCCATCGCATGGAACCGACGGCTCGAGCCGAGGAGATCATCCAGCATCTGTCGCCGGCGCTGGACTCGCTGTCGGTGGCGCTGAGCCTGACCCATGATTTCGATCCCTCCAGCAGCACCATGACGTTTCGCATCGGTCTGTCGGATGACGTCGAGTTTGGCCTGTTGCCGCCGCTGTTGAGCAGTCTGCGCGAGGAAGCGCCGCACATCGTATTCGTGGTCCAGCACGTCGATTACTGGCGTATCCCCGATTTGCTCGCGAGTGGTGACATCACCGTGGGTATCAGCCAGACCCGTGGGCTACCGGCCAACGCCAAGCGCAAACTGCTACGCCACATCCGGCCCAGCGTTTTGCGAGCCGATGCATCGGACACGCCACTGACGCTCGACGAATATTGCTCGCGACCGCATGTGCTGGTGTCCCACACCGCCAACGTCTCCGGTTTCGTTGACGAATGGTTGGCCGAGATCGGTCGTCAGCGCCAAGTCGTGTTGTCCGTGCCGCAGTACAGTGCGTTGCCGGCGCTGCTGGCCGGTACTGACCTGCTCGCCAGCCTGCCGGACTATACCGCCGTCGCCATGGCCGCTTCCGGCCAATTGTTCAGCGAACCCTTTCCTTTCAAGACCCCGACCCTGGATTTGTCCATGGTCTGGCTGAGCCATGTCGACAGCGATCCGGCCGAACGCTGGTTGCGCTCCCGGCTGGAGGCGTTCATGGGCGAGGGTGGCGTTTCGGGGCGCCCCTGACAGCGCAAAGCGGCGAAACAAATCCTGCGTAAAAAGAAGAAAGTCGAGGTATGGTTGCGACGGTTGAAACCACTTGGTCATATTTTCGAATGGGAGTCGAACACATGCCTCACCTGCACATGGAGTACACCGCCAACCTGCCCGAGCTAAACGCCGATGCTGCACTGATGCGCCTGAACAATGCGCTGGTGGCCTCCGGTCAATTCGCCGCCGAGTTGGATATCAAGAGCCGGGCCGTGAAGCACGAGACTTTCCGGGTGGGTACGAGTCTGGGCGAGCGTGGTTTCGTACACGTGAAACTGGCCTTGCTGAGTGGCCGCTCGCCGGAAATCAAGAAACAACTGTCCGCTAGTCTGCTGGCGATAATCCAGGATTTGGGGCCATGGCCGGCCGGGGTCAGCGTGCAACTGTGCGTGGAGATCCTCGACATCGACCGAGAGTCGTATGCCAAGGCCTTGATCGGTCAATGACGATCAGGCTTGGCTTGTGGCGCAGGTCTTGATGATCTGTTCGCGTAGCCAGGCGTTGGCGCCGTCCTGATCGAGGGCCAGGCTCCATTGCATGTTCAAAGTAAACCCCGGCAGGCCCTTGGGCACTTCGTGGTAATTGAAGATCGCCTCGTTGGCCAGCAATTTCTGGATACGGCGGGGTAGGGTCAGGATGAAGTCTGTGCCGGTAATCATCTTCAAGGCTGCACTGTAGCTGTTGGCGCGCGCGGCAAGCTGGCGTTGATGTGCCTGCTGTGACAACCAGCCATCCACCATGTTGGTGGGCGAGTTCCAGGGCGTCGGGAAAACGTGCCGGCGCCCCAGGAACGCCTGAAGGCTCAGTTGCGGATCCAGCGGCGTCGCCCGTTTATCCACCACACAAACCAGGTCCTCCTCCAGCAACTGTCGGGATTTGAAATCGGCATGGGTGCTGTGAAAGTTCGGACCGAAGCAGATCACCAGGTCCAGTGTGCCGTCACGCAGTTCTTGGGCAGGAATGTCGGCTTCGAGCCTGTGCACGTTCACTACCACTGGCAGGTCAGCGTAATCGAAGCCTTGCAGCAGGGGCGGCAGGATCAGGTGCTCAAAGTACTCCGGTGCGCAAATATTGAAAGTGACGGCTTGCCGGCGCGGATCAAACGTCGGCGCACCGGCGTGACACGAGTTGATGCTTTGCAGGATGGCGCGCACATGATCGTACATGCCCCGGGCTTTATAGGTGGGCCGCATGCCGGCGCGGGTGTTGATAAACAGCTCGTCTTCGAAGCAGGTTCGCAGTTTCTTGAGGCAGTAACTGACCGTTGACTGACTGACACACAATGCCTCGGATACATCGGTGACGCTGCTTTGCTCATACACGGCGCTAAACACCATGAGGTCCTGCATATCGAGCTTTCTGAGGGAGTTACTGTTCAGCATCCGTTCTGTCTCGCTGTGCTCCTTGCGCGGATCTTGCGCAATCAGCTGTCGATCCTAACGGAACGATCGTCCCAAGAAAATGCCATCGAGGCTGTTTCACGGTCGGGAGTGGGACAGATAATGTTGTGAACACGACGGGTCGACTAACGCTTGGCTTGTTTGCCATTGTTTAGCCTGGTTTGATCCAAGCTCCATCAAATCAGTGTTTATCGACCCTTGGTGCCGTGGGACGCTTCCAGGGTGTATTTCCTGTGATGCGTTTATGGACGGTTGGCCCGCGGCATTCCACTACTCGTCATCCGCCGTGGTCGGCTCGGTCGGCCGATTCACGCCTGCCGTTACCCCCTCACTGTGCGCGCTGCCCTCTGAACTGGCTTTTTGGGCGCTCTGGCATTGTCGCCATGCACGTCCTCCGGATGCTCGTATCTGCTGTTGATCATCAACGGTGTTCGCTGATGGCGAACACGTACTGACGGCGCCTCATCGCCCGTCCGACACGTCAATACGAGCCTTCCCATGAGCCTTTCCAGTTTTTCTTTCGCGCCCGTGCAACAAGCCCAGGCATTCCTGGCGCAATACCCGGATATCGAGCTGTTCGAACTGTTTATTCTCGACAACAATGGCGTGCCTAGGGGCAAGTTGTTGCATCGGGACGAATTGCTGGCGGTGTTCGAAAGCGGTCGCCCATTGCCCAGTACGATTCTGGGCTTGACCCTCAATGGCGATGATGTGGAAAACTCCGGACTGGTGTGGGATGTCGGTGACATCGATTGCCGGGCCTATCCCATCAGTGGCAGTTTGCAGCGCATGCCGTGGCGGCTGATTCCCACGGCTGCCGTGCAGGTCAGCATGCATCCTCAAGAGGGCATGCCGGCGACGATCGCCGATCCGCGTTATCTGCTCAGCCGGGTGATCGAGGCCTTGCAGGCGGACGGTTATTACCCGGTGATGGCGGCGGAGCTGGAGTTTTATCTGCTGGACGAACAACGTGACAGCCAGGGCCGACCGCAACCGGCGCGAGATGCTGACGGCGGCAGGCCACGCGCCACCCAGGTCTACGGCTTGCGTGAACTGGAGCAGATCGAACCCTTCCTGGCGGACCTTTATGCGGCGTGCAAGCTGCAGGGCATACCGGCCCGCACAGCTATTTCCGAATACGCGCCGGGCCAGGTGGAGATCACCCTTGAACACCGCACCGATGCCCTGCAGGCCATGGACGAAGCGGTGCGCTACAAGCGCTTGGTCAAGGGCGTGGCGCATAAGCACGGGATGGTGGCGTGTTTCATGGCCAAGCCCTTCGATCACCTTGCGGGCTCCGGCATGCACATGCACGTCAGCCTCGCCGACCGCGATGGGCACAACCTGTTTGCCAGCGAAGCGGCTGATGGCACGCCGTTACTGCGCCAGGCGGTAGGCGGGATGCTCGACACCTTGCTCGATTCGCTGCTGATGTTCTGTCCCAACGCCAATTCCTATCGTCGATTCCAGAGCAACAGCTACGCGCCGCTGGCGGCGACCTGGGGGGTGGACAACCGCACCGTGAGCCTGCGAGTTCCCGGCGGCCCGGCTTTCTCACGGCATATCGAACATCGCATTTGTGGCGCCGATGCCAACCCGTATCTGGCTGCCGCCGCGATACTGGCCGGCATCCATCGTGGTATCCGTGAACAGTGCGATCCCGGGACGCCGGTCGAAGGCAACGGTTACGCCCAGGCGACTGAGTTATTGCCCACTGATTGGCTCACCACCCTGCGCGCCCTTGAGACGTCGACCTGGGCGCGGGACGCCTTCGGCGACGAATTCCTCGGTGTTTACTTGGCGGTCAAGCGCGCCGAGTACCGTCAGTTCATGGGGGAAGTGGGTGAGCAGGATTGGCGCTGGTATTTGAATCAGGCCTGACGGCCGCTTAAAAAATTATTTAATGGCAACTTTTTCACGAAAAATTGATGGTGGACTACCTAAAGTTTGTGGTGCCGTAGGGGGAACGAATTTTTCACATTCTTTTCGGCACTTCTTTTTAAAAGAGTAACTTTCAGGAAGCCGTCAACCATCATGCTGACTATTAAAGCCGTGCGCCCGGAGTGGGTGACGCTGGTCGCCAGTGCCTTTCTATTAGTGGGTTTCAACGTAATTCTCTGGCAACACCTGCTCACGATCACGGCGGCTGACGGTCGGGGCACGTTGTTGTGCGTGGCGTTTGGCGTGATGATTTTCGCTGCATTCAATCTGGTGTTGACGCTGCTGGCGTTCCGTCCGGTGCTCAAGCCATTGTTGATGTTACTGTTCCTGATCAGCGCTGGTGTGGCTTATTTCATGGCGCAATATGGCGTACTGATCGACGCCGGCATGTTGCGCAATTTCGCTGAAACCAATGCCACGGAAGTCCGCGACCTATTGTCGCTGAAGTTATTTGCCTACCTCGGTCTATTGGGTGTATTGCCGTCCTGGTTGTTATACAAGACACCGATCAACTATCGCCGCTGGCCCAAAGAGCTATTAAGTAAGTTGATTTTCGGTGTGGCGTCGGCCGCTGTCATTGGCGTGGTCGCCCTGGCCAACTACCAGGGGTTGTCTTCGCTGTTTCGCAATCACCACGAGTTGCACTTGATGGTCGTGCCGAGCAACTACATCGGCGCTTCGATCGGCTATTTGCGTGAACAGGTAGCGTCTGCCAAGCAACCGTTCCTCCCGCTGGGCGAGGATGCGACTCGCAACCCCGTTTGGCAAACCCACGCCCGTAAGTCCCTGACCGTACTGGTGGTGGGGGAGAGCGCCCGTGCCGAGAACTTCGGCATCCTCGGTTATAAACGCGATACCACCCCGACGTTGGACAAAGAGGCCGGCCTGATCGCGTTCACCGACGTGCATTCCTGCGGCACTGAAACCGCTGTGTCGGTGCCATGCATGTTTTCCAACATGGGGCGCAAGAACTACGACGCCAGCAAGGCCAAGAATGAAGAAGGGCTGCTGGATGTGCTCAAGCGCGCCGGGTTGGAGGTGATCTGGCGTGACAACCAGTCCGGCTGTAAGGGCACCTGCGACCGGGTCATCGTGCAGGATGTGAGCAATCTGAAGGACCCAACCCTGTGCGCGAGCAGCGAATGCCGCGACGAAATCCTGCTCCAGGGTTTGCAGCATTTCATCGATACCCTCGACAAGGACACGGTGTTGGTCCTGCATCAGATGGGTAGCCACGGGCCGGAGTATTTCAAGCGCTATCCCAAGGAGTATGAGCATTTCACCCCGGTGTGCGAAAGCAACGCGCTGAACAATTGCAGCCGCGAGAGCATCGTCAACGGCTACGACAACACCCTGGTGTACACCGATCATGTGCTCTCGACCCTGATCGACTTGCTGCGGGCCAATCAGGACAAAGTCGATACGGCCATGTTGTACCTGTCGGACCATGGCGAATCCTTGGGCGAATACAACCTGTTCCTCCATGGCACGCCGTACATGCTTGCCCCAGAGCAACAGAAACATGTGGCGATGCTGGCCTGGTTCTCCGACAGCTATCAGAAGGCGTTCTCGGTCGATACCCATTGCCTGCAACTGAGTCGGCAAAAGCCCTTGAGCCAGGACAACCTGTTTCACTCGATGCTCGGGCTGCTGGAAGTCAACAGCAAGGTTTACAACCAGGACCTGGACCTGTTTGCCAGTTGTCGCGGTGCGGTGATAGACGGAGTGTTGGCGCGGGAATGACCGCCTACACCTTTTTTTCACGCATGGCCGTTTAACCTGTCATCCACCCTTTTCCCCAAGAGCCGTTCGTATGTCCGGGTTACCCCCATCCAATGTCGAGCTTGAGTTCGCCAGGCATCACGACCAGGAGCATGCGCAGGTCTGCTGTCAGCCGACGCCTCGTCGGCTGCGCTTTACGTTCTGGCGTGACGAGCAAATGGTGCGTAACGCCCTGAAAGTGGCCGGCGAGCCGGGGTTGGTGCTCGATGTTGCATGTGGGGCGGGACGGTTCTGGCCGGTGCTGGCCGAGCACGCCAACCGGGTGATCCTGGCGGCGGACCCTTCGCCGGACATGCTTGAGCATGCGCTCACCCACCATGGCGGCGCGTTGCTCAAGCGGGTCAAGACGTTCCCGAGTTCGGCGTTTACCATCGGGCTGTCGGCCAACGCGGTCGATTGTATTTTTTGTCTGCAACTGTTTCGGCACGTCAACGCCAGCGAGCATCGCCTGGCGCTGCTGCGCGAATTTCATCGGGTCAGTCGCGACACGGTGATCGTGTCGGTCCAGATCGAAAGGCGCCTTAAAATCGGCCATCCTCCGCAAAGTAGTCTGGTCGGCAAGTCTGACGTCGAAGCCGAGTTTCGTCAGGCCGGTTTTACGGTGCTGTGGTATCAGGATTTCTTGCCCGGTTTTGCGATGACGCGGGTTTATGTATTGCGTAAGGCCGGTTAAGTCCTGATGTAAGCCCAGATGTAGGACTATTCTTGTCTTTGCGCAGGCTATTTCTCTCAGGCTCCTGCTCTATGGATGCTCGCAATCGCCGGCGGCGATATATACTGCGCGCCATTCTTCAAGGGAGAGCCGTGTGGCCATCGATATTCACTGGATTCGCGACAACGATAGCCTCGGTCAGTTTTGCGCCGAATGGCAGCAGTTGCCATTCGTCGCCCTCGACACCGAATTCATGCGGGTCGACACCTTTTATCCGATTGCCGGTTTGCTGCAGATCGGCGACGGCAAACGTGCCTACCTGATCGACCCCTTGACCATCGACAACTGGCAACCTCTGGCCGCGCTGCTGGAGAATCCGGCGGTGCTCAAAGTGCTGCACGCCTGCAGTGAAGACCTTGAAGTGTTGTTGCGCCTGACGGGCAGCCTGCCCGCGCCGCTGTTCGATACCCAACTGGCCGCTGCCTACCTGAACCTGGGCTTCTCCATGGGCTATTCGCGGTTGGTGCAGGAAGTGCTGGGGATCGAATTGCCCAAGGGCGAGACTCGCTCCGACTGGTTGCAGCGGCCCCTGTCCGAAACGCAGATCAGCTACGCGGCTGAAGATGCGGTGCATCTAGCTGAAGTTTTCGTACAACTGCGCCCGAAGCTTTCCGACGAAAAATACAGCTGGGTCTTGGAGGACGGCGCCGAACTGGTGGCCAACCTGCGTCGCGAAGTCGACCCCTATGAGGTGTACCGCGAGGCCAAGCTGGCTTGGAAGCTGTCCCGTGCCCAACTGGCCGTGCTGCGGGAACTGTGTGCCTGGCGCGAGCGCGAGGCGCGCGCCCGTGACGTGCCGCGCAATCGCATCATCCGCGAGCATTCGCTATGGCCCCTGGCCCGCACGCAGCCGGATAACCTCGGCGCCTTGGCGAAAATCGAAGATATGCACCCGCGCACCGTGCGCCAGGATGGTGAGTTTCTACTGGACCTGATCCAGCGTGCCGCCAGCGTGTCGCCCGAGCAATGGCCGCCAGCGGTGGCCGAGCCGTTGCCCATCGAGGCCTCGACACTGGTCAAGCGCCTCAAGGCGCTGGGGCAGGCTGAAGCCGAGCGCCTGGAGATTGCCCCTGAGCTGATGCTACGCAAGAAAACCCTCGAAGCGCTGATCAAGAGCGGCTTCCCCGAGGGCCCTTACCAATTGCCCGATTCGCTGCGTGGCTGGCGCCGCGAATTGATGGGCCAGGCGCTGCTGGACAGCCTGGCCACTGCCGGAGAACAGCCTTGAAACGTATCTGCTCCATCTACCGAAGCTCGAAGAAAAACGAGATGTACCTGTATGTGCTCAAGAGCGATGCCTTGAAGCGTGTGCCGGAGCCCCTGATGGCTGCCTTTGGCAAGGCGATCCATGCCTTCGACCTGGTGCTGAGCCCCGAGCGGGAACTGTCCCGGGAAGACATCGGCAAAGTGCTGGAAAACCTCGACACCCAGGGTTATCACCTGCAAATGCCACCGCCTGAAGACGAGTACATCGAACATTTGCCCGAAGAGTTGCTGCGCCGCAACGACCCGGTCTGAGGATTCCCCGGGGCCCCGTCCTGGGGGCTCTTGAAACACTGGAATGGTTTATTGGCGATGACCGCCTGGATGGAGCGACACTCTGTCGGCGGTTCTCTGCATTGTTTTTGAAAGGTTTGATTCATGCGCGTTCTGATTGCCGAACACGACCACCCGGTGTACGCCCAGCTTTTGCGTCAGGCTGCACCCGATCTCGAAGTCCTGACCAGCGGCGACTCCGCCGAACTGTCGCGACTGGCCACCGACTGCCCGGTCTGGCTTGGCCAGCCGGATCTGCTGGCCACCCTGTTACGCCAAGGCCATCGTCCTCTCTGGCTGCAATCGACCTGGGCGGGCATTACGCCGCTGCTGGCCGAGGGCTTGACGCGCAATTACCGCCTGACCCGTGCGGTGGGCATTTTCGGCCAGGTGATGGCCGAGTACGTGCTGACCTACATGCTCGGCCATGAGCGCGAGGTGTTGGCGCGGCTGGTCAGCCAGGTCGAGCGCAAGTGGGACAACCGCCAGGGGCAAGGCTTGGCCGGGCGCAAGGTGTTGATCGTCGGGACCGGCGATATTGGCCAGCGCGTGGCGCAGTTCCTCGTGCCGTTTGGCGTGCAGCTGTATGGCATTGCCAGTGAAGCCCGGGAGTTGGCGCCTTTCATCGAGGTCGGGGCGCTGACGGATCTGCCGCGTCTGGTTGGCGAGGTGGATTACGTTATCAACCTGCTGCCCAACACGCCCAATACCCATGATGTATACGACGCGGCGTTGTTCAAGCAATTCAAGCCAACCGGACTGTTCATCAATGTCGGGCGCGGCGTGGCAGTGGTGGATGCGGATCTGGTGCAAGCCTTGAAAGAAGGGCATCTGGCCGGCGCAGTGATCGACGTTTGCCGTCAGGAACCGCTGCCGCAGCGTCATCCATTCTGGACCGCCTGGGGCTTGCTGTTGACCGGTCATAGTTCGGCCCCGACATCACCGACGATGATGGTGCAGTTGTTCCTGGAAAACCTGCGGGCTTATCAGGCTGGCGAAGCACTGCGCGGGGAAGTGGATTTCACCCGGGGCTACTGAACCCGATCCAGTGTGAACCATTGTGGGAGCGAGCCTGCTCGCGATGGCGGTGGGTCAGTCGACTCCAATGTTGGCTGACCCGGCGCCATCGCGAGCAAGCTCGCTCCCACATGTTTAAAGGCTGAAATCGCCTTCCGCCACCAGCTCGCTCAACGGCCGGCGCGGGCTTGGAGTTTCGCGGGCCTGGAGGTACTCGGCCAGTGTCGATTTGTCCCCCAGTTTGCCGATCGCCACGGCCGCGTGCAGGGCATAGCCTTGCGGGATCTTCAGTTCTTTGCGGGTCAGTTCCTGGTCGAAACCGGCCATGCCGTGGGTGTGCCAGCCGCTGAGGCTGGCTTGCAGCGCCAGGTGGCCCCAGGCCGCGCCCGTGTCGAAGGTATGGGATTGCGCGGGGGTTTCTTCGGTGGCGCCGGGCACGGCGAAGGTGGTTTTCGAAACAATGATCACCAATGCCGAGGCGTGTTGGGCCCAGCCGCGGTTGAATTCATTGAGCAGGCCCAAAAAGCGCTCCCAGTTCGGTGTGTCGCGGCGCGCATACAGGAAGCGCCACGGCTGCGAGTTGTAGGCCGACGGTGCCCAGCGTGCGGCTTCGAAAAAGCCCAGCAGGGTTTCTTCGGCAATGCTCTCGCCGGTGAAGGCGCGGGGCGACCAGCGTTCGATGAACTGAGGGTGGATAGCGTAATCGGCAATGCGGGGATTGGCGCTCATGGGTTTACCTTGACGGGGTCGGGAAAGTGGATGAAGCAACCTACGTCCCGGCGTCCGGCCTGACAAGCCCCCACTTACCGACAGTCGCCAACGCTTGGCCTGAAGAGGCCCCGGCACTAGACTGTCGGCCTTTTCACCACCTGATGTTGATGCTCGAGCCATGGCCGCCAAAGTCGAACCGTTCTGGATACGCAAAACCCTCGATCAGCTCGATCCGCAGGAGTGGGAATCACTGTGCGACGGCTGTGGCCTGTGCTGCCTGCAGAAGCTCGAAGACGAAGACGACAACAGCGTCTATTACACGCGCATCGCCTGCAAATTGCTGGACCTGAAAACCTGCCAGTGCACCGACTATCCCAACCGTCGCGACTTTGTCCCCGACTGCATCCAGCTCACGCCGGGCAAAGCCGATGAGTTCAAGTGGCTGCCACCGACCTGTGGCTATCGGCTGGTCAGCGAGGGCAAGGACTTGCCGTTGTGGCACCACCTGGTCTGCGGCGACCGCGATGCCGTGCACCACGAACGTATTTCCCAGTCCGGGCGTATGCTGGCCGAAGGCAGCGTGCCCGAAGAGGATTGGGAAGATCATCTGATTTTTCGCGCCGGCTGAGTGACCAGGCGAAGCACTACCAGGGAGAACCCATGGCTGCAGGATTGAAACGAATGCTGGCGGCCGGGCTGCTGGTGATGTGCGGGCCACTGTGGGCGGCGCAGAAAGTTGACCTGGATTATCACGTGCATCTGTTGCCGCAGAGCGATCAGGCTGAAGTACGCCTGACCTTGGCCCGGGGTTCGGCGGTGCGCAGCCTGGATTTCGACCTCGGCAACGGCAGCCGCTACAGCGACTTCAAGGCTGACGGTCTATGGCAGCTCACGCCGGGCAAAGACGCGCGAGGCGTATGGCGCCCGGCTGCCGACAAGGCGAGCCTGAGCTACCGCGTGCGCATCAGCCAGGCCCGTAAGGCGGGCACTTTCGAGGCCCGCATGACCCCAGGCTGGGCCTTGCTGCGCGGTGACGACCTGGTGCCGTCGGCCAAGCTCGATCAGCAGGATGGCGTCGAACTGGTTGCCCGTCTGGAAGTTGAATTGCCTGCTGGCTGGAAAAGCATCGAAACGCCCTGGCCACGCATCGGCAAGCAACGCTTTCGCATCGACAACCCCTCGCGGCTGTTCGACCGTCCCACGGGCTGGATGCTCGCCGGCAAACTGGGCAGCCGTCGTACACGCCTGGGCGAGACCGAAGTCACGGTGGCCTCGCCCCGAGGCCAGGGCATGCGCCGGATGGATGTGCTGACGCTGCTGACTTTTGTCTGGCCGCAGGTACAAGCGCTGGTGCCGCGTCATCCTGCCAAGCTGCTGATTGTCGGTGCGGGCGATCCGATGTGGCGTGGTGCGCAGGCCGGGCATGACTCGATTTATCTGCACAGCCGTGCGCCTCTGGTCAGCGAACGGGGCGGTAGCCCGTTGTTGCGCGAATTGGTGCAGGCGCTGGCGCGTGTCAACGACCATGATCGTAGCGACTGGATCAGCGAGGGGTTGACCGAGTACTACGCCATCGAACTGCTGCGCCGTGCCGGCGGCATGAGTGATGAGCGCTATCAGGTCCTCAATGATCGGCTCGCCCGCGACAGCAAGGGGGTCACCACCTTGCGCGGCGAGCAGGTCGGCCCGGCGGTGGTAGCCAAGGCGGTATTGCTGCTACAGGAGCTGGACCGCGAGATCCGCTTGAAAACCCGTAACAAGCGTTCGCTGGATGATGTGCTGCAAGGGGCGATGCGCCTGGAAACGATCGACACCAAGGAGTTTGTGCAGCTCAGTGAAAGCATCCTGGAGGGGAGCTCTACTGTGCTGGATACTCGGTTACTTCAGTGACACCGTCATCGCGAGCAAGCTCGCTCCCACATTGATCGATGTCGTACACAAATAGTGTATGCACCAAAGATCCAGTGTGGGAGCGAGCTTGCTCGCGATGAGCCATCCGCAGCGCTACAAGAATCAAAGCCCAACCTTCGGCGAATCCAACGAATCATTCCCCGTCACCGTAGCCGTACCGGTCGCCGCCTCGGCATTGGCCTTCAGGCGGCTCAGCTCATCACCGGCCTGCTCGATGCGGGCGCGGGCGCTGTTCAGATGCTGACGATTCTTTTCCAGCAGAGCCTTGGCCGAACAATGCCCGGTGATACCCCGTGCCAGGGCCATGCCGCCGAAAGCCAGTTGAGCCAGACCGATCACACCGCCACGGCGCAAGCCCTTGCCCATCATCAGTACACCGCCAGCCAGTGAGCCAATGCGCTCCCAGCCATGCACGTTTTGTGGCGGATGAGATTGGAAAGGGGTGGTCTCAATCGGCTCGAACGGGTTGTTATCGCTCATGATCTGTCTCCAGTGTGGGGATTGGTATAAAACTGACTGCCCGAGCGATTCCCTTGTTCAATCCAATTGTGCACCGATCAGCGGAATTGCGGCCCCGAACGAGTGTTGTTGCCTTTGGCCATTCGGTCGTACAGCACGACGTTGACTGTGGCGGCCAGGTTCATGCAGCCGGTGGTGGGGATGTACACCACGTCCTCGCACCAATCGCGAATGTCTTTATCCAGCGAACCGTCCTCGGGGCCGAAGATGTACAACGCCCGGTCCGGGTGCGTGTATTCGGGCAAGGGACGAGCGCCCTCCACCAGTTCCACGGCCACCGGTACGCAACCCAGGGGCAGGATCTTCTTCAGGTCGTCGATGCCAATCAGCGGGATGTCGTAGTGGACTTTCTTGGTGTCGGTGACGAAGTCGGCGGCACGCTCGTAACGCTTGCCGGTGTAGAACACCGACGCCACGCCGTAGCAGCCGGCGGCACGCATGACCGAACCGACGTTTTCCGGTGACTTGGGGTTGAACAGACCGATGCAGCTATAGCGTTTGTTGGCCACGGACGGGGTGCCTTTGGGAAAAGGCGCGATTATACGGGGAATGGGGCTGCGTGTTCAGTTTGTGAGTGGGGGCTGATGGTCGGTTACCTCTTCACGAACCTGACCAATCGGTAACGTCCCCGCCAGCGTCGTGAAAGGCACCAGTCGTTATGGTTTGCCTGACAAATGACTGCCGGAGTTGCTCATGAAGACCCTTGATGCCTTGCTCGCCGTTTCGATCCTGTCCCTTTCTTCCCTTGCCTTGGCGGAAGGAGGAGGTGACCGGGTTTATGGCCGGATGATCCAGAACAATCAACAAGCCATGGCGCAATACGCCGCCGAAAACGGCAAAGCCGTCGCCGAAATCGTTCATTACGAATACGGCATGAAACTCGATGTAAAAAAAGTGGTGAGCGTTACACCGGCCAATAAAGGCTGTGGTGTCGGACCGTCGCGCATGACTTACGAAGACTCGAACGGCAAGCTCAATACCGTGGAATATAGGCTCCTGGGTGATAACTGTCCGAATGGCGGCTGATTACCGTCTCGTTTGTTCTCCTTTGGTTTTGAGACGGTCAGGCGCCCTGGTGGCGCCTGTTTTTTATGTGCGCCGGATTATTGCGCTGGCGTGTTACGCAACCTCAAGGCATTGAACACCACCGATGCCGAACTCACGCTCATGGCGATAGCGGCAATCATGGGCGAGAGCAAGTGGCCGGTCAGGGGATACAGCAGGCCGGCAGCCAACGGAATACCCATCGAGTTGTAGAGGAAGGCAAAGCCGAGGTTCTGGCGCATGTTTCTAACGGTTGCCACCGAAAGGGTGCGGGCCCGCAAGATCCCCATCAAATCGCCTTTTACCAAGGTCAGTTGGGCGCTGTTCATTGCGACATCCGTGCCTGTCCCCATGGCAATGCCTACGTCCGCCCGAGCCAGGGCGGGGGCGTCGTTTATTCCGTCACCCGCCATCGCGACCTGGCGGCCATCGCGCTGCAGGTCCGCCACCAGGCGCTCCTTGTCCTCGGGTTTGACTTCGCCATGGACCTCTTCAATGCCCATCTCCCTGGCCACGGCGCGTGCAGTGGTGAGGCCGTCGCCGGTGGCCATGATGATTTTTATGTCGTGAGCTTTGAGCCGGTTGACCGCTTCCCTGGAGGTCGGCTTGACCGGGTCCGAGACGGCCAGCAGCCCGGCCAGCACGCCGTCGACCGCCATGTAGATAATGCTGATGCCTTGGGCGCGTAGCTGTTCGGCCTGTTGTTGCAATGGGCTGACGTTGATACGGGCGGCGTCCATCAGGGCGGTATTGCCCAAGTGGATCCGCTTGCCGTCCACCAGGCCACTGACACCGATGCCACTGCCGGATTCAAATGACGCAGGCTTGATCAGTTCAAGGTGCTCGGATCGTGCGTGATCGACGATGGCGTGGGCCAGGGGATGTTCGCTGCCTTGGTCGAGGCTGGCGGCCAACAGCAGCACCTGGCGGTCATCGAAGCCCTGGGTGGCTTTCACGCTGTGAAAGGCCGGGCGCCCTTCGGTCAGGGTGCCGGTCTTATCGACGATCAGCGTGTCGATCTTGCACAAGTTCTCGATGGCGCTGGCGTCCCGGAAAAGCACGCCCAGGCTGGCGGCCTTGCCGGTGGACACCATGATCGACATGGGGGTTGCGAGCCCCAACGCACAGGGGCAGGCAATGATCAGCACGGCGACGGCATTGATCAGCCCGAAGACCCAGCCAGGTTCGGGACCTAGCAGCCCCCAGCCGAAAAAGGTCAGTACGGCGATGGCAATCACGCCCATGACGAAATAACCAGCGATCACGTCGGCCATGCGCTGCATAGGGGCTTTCGAGCGCTGGGCCCGGGCGACCATCTGAACAATCTGCGCCAGGACGGTCTCGGCGCCGACCTTCTGCGCCGTCATCACCAAGCTGCCATGGGTGTTGATCGTGGCACCGATCAGGCTGTCCCCGGCGCGTTTGATCACTGGAACCGGCTCGCCGGTGAGCATCGACTCGTCAACGGCACTTTCCCCTTCGAGCACCGTACCATCGACCGGGACCTTCTCACCGGGCCTGATCCTCAGGTGGTCACCCTGATGGACGTGGGTCAGGGGGATGTCTTGTTCTTGGCCATCGGCATTGATCCGGCGCGCGGTTTTGGGCGACAGCCCCAGCAGCGACTTGATGGCGGCCGACGTCTGCGAGCGAGCCTTGAGCTCCAGCATCTGCCCCAGCAACGTGAGGGAGATGATCACCGCGGCGGCTTCAAAGTAGACGCCGATTCGCCCCTCTTGCATGAACGTGGCGGGAAATCCTCCAGGCCAAAACGTGGCTGCGACACTGTAGAGATAGGCCGCCGCGGTGCCCAGGCCAATCAGGGTCCACATGTTCGGGCTACGCTGGTGAACGGACGCCACTCCCCGCACAAAAAACGGCCAGCCTGCCCACAGGACCACGGGCGTCGCCAGGAAAAACTCGACGAGATTTTGCGTTTCACCGTGAAACAGCGACAAGGCGTGCCCCGCCATGGCAAGCACGGTGACGATCACCGTCAACGGCAGGGACCACCAGAAGCGGCGGGTGAAGTCCTTGAGTTCTGGATTGTCCTCTTCTTCCAGCGCGGGCATCACCGGCTCCAGCGTCATGCCGCACTTGGGGCAGGTGCCGGGGCTGGGCTGGCGTATTTCCGGGTGCATGGGACAGGTGTATTCGGTCGTCATGTCGCCGCTGAGCGCTGCAGCGCTGTGGTGAAGGTGCACGGGAGTGTCGGACATGGTTAGGGGCCTTCCTGATCCCTGCGGTTGACGGGGGATTCGCCATGTCGTCCATGACCGCCATGGCCGTGTCCGAAGATATGCATCAAGGGACACATCAGGAGAATCAGGTACGGCCAATTCCCCGCGATGTGGCTGAAGTGTTCTCGCGCCAGATAGAAGAGGCCGATGGCCAACAACATGATCAATACAATGCCGGTCTTGTTCCGCCAGAAGGGCGTTGTGCCAGCAGATGGGGGTTGATGAGTGTTCATGGTATCGCTCCTTCAGGCCGGGCGAGCCGCCACCCATAGCCACAGCATAGGCAGGGCGTGCTTTGGCAGATTGATATTCATCAACCTTGGCTTACTTCGCCTGTAAATGAGGGAAGTAACGGGCATGCTAAAGGTGCGGAGCTGTCAGCGACCTGACGGGGACATTGCAGATTTGTCAGCGGGGCCCATGAAAGCGACACAGGCAGCCGCTGCACAGTGGAGTAGGCCACTTGTGGCGAGGGATTTTACCTGTGGCGCAAACGTTGCTGCGCAAGTAAAACCGCTCGCCGCAATGGCTGACTATTCGTCTTTCTTCATCAGCCCGGCCAGCGCAGCGAAGGGGTTGTGGGTCGCCTTGGCGATTTTCGGGGTGCTCAGGGAGCCGTCGCCGAAGTATTGCTGGTCGGTGTAGCGCGAGTGTTCGTTGTCGTGGCAGTACAGGCACAGCAGTTCCCAGTTGGAACCGTCCTGCGGGTTGTTGTCGTGGTTGTGGTCGCGGTGGTGCACGGTCAACTCGCTCAGGCGCTTGCCGGAAAACTCACGGGCGCAGCGACCGCAGACATGGGGGTACATTTTCAGGGCTTTGTCGCGGTAGCCTATTTCCCGGTCACGCTGGGCATCGGCGAGGATGCGGTCCAGCTTGGCGGTGTTGGATGGAGGCGTTGACGAACTCATGGGTTCACCTTTGTAGAAAAGACTGATGACGGTTGGACAGAGTTTAGCTCAGCCCTTGAGTTTCTCGGCAATCCAGATGGTGTGGCGGGTGCCTTTGTTGCCATGGGCGAACACCTGCACCTCTTCGGCCTTGAAACCGGCTTTCTTCAACTTGTCGGAAAACTGCCGGTCAGCGCTGGCTGACCACACCGCCAGCACGCCCTTGGGCCGCAGGGCCTTGGCACATGCGGCCAGGCCACCGGTCGAATACAGCCAACTGTTGGCTTTCTGGGTCAGGCCTTCGGGGCCATTGTCGACATCCAGCATGATCGCATCGAAACCCTGGGGTTCGGCTTGCAGCACTTTGGCCACGTCTTCCAGGCGGATCACGGTGCGCGGGTCCGACAGCGGCCGCCCGGCCTTTTCACCGAGGGGGCCGCGGTTCCACTCCACCACGCCTGGTACCAGCTCGGCCACCACCACTTCGGCAGTTTTGCCCAGGTGTTTGAGGGCCGAGGCGAGGGTAAACCCCATGCCCAAGCCACCGATCAGCACGCGCGAGCCAGGGCGACCGGCGACCTTGCGGCAGGGAATTTCCGCCAGGGCGTCTTCGGAACCATGCATGCGGGTGTTCATCAACTGCCCGCCGTCACCGCCCTGGATCTTGATGACGAAGTCTTCGCCGTACTCGAACAGGCACAGGGCACCGCCGTTGTCAGGAATGGGGGTGGTGTCGAGCAGAACGAAACGTTTCATGGAAATCTCATGGGAAGGGGCAAACCGGCGCGGTAAGGACTAGCCTGAAGGTAGACAATAGCCACGGAGCCATTGATGAAGTGCATCATTCTAACGGCCATTGCCCTGGCGGCGCTCTCGATAAGTTGGGCGCAGGCCCAGCAGCCGACGATTCCGGTAAATCCACCGAGTATCCCCGGTTCGCCTGGCACCGCCACGCCCATGCCGTACCCGCCGGTTACGCCCAACGGCATACCCAAGCCCGCCGCCGGAAGTAGCGGGCCGCCGTTGCTGCCACCGATCGAAATGCCCAAGCCGCCCAAGGATCAGCCGATACCGGGCATGGAGCAGCAACCGCCGAGGGCCAAGTCGCCGGGGGGGTAGACCTGAAATCCTTTGGATGACGAAAGCCTGTGCTCCCACAGGGTCAAAGGTTGCTGTCAGACCTGCTGCGACAGCAACTGCCCATCGGCCATGCGCAGGCGTTTGGACAGGGAGACGGCCAGGGCGCGGATGATTTTGGCGGCGATCTTCGGTGCGTCGTTGAGCATTTTTTCCAGAGAGTCCTTGCCCAGGTTCAGCAACTGACAATCACTGGCGGCGATGCAACTGGCCGAACGCCGCTCGCCATCGAGCACGGCCATCTCGCCGAATGCCCGGCCGCTGCGCAGCGTGGCGATGGTCACGGGTTGGCCATCGGGGCCGGTTTTCTGTACGGCTACCTGTCCGGTGTGAATGATGCACATGAAACTGCCGGCATCGCCCTCGCGGAAAATCGCCTCGCCTTGGGCAATGGCGCTGATACTGAAATATCCCGATGCTGCAGCGAAGTCGACGGGCAGCAACTGGTCGAACAGGCCGCAGTCCATCAGCCAGTCGCGGATTTCGTTGTTCAATAGGGTCGGTTCTGACATGTCGTCACGGTCTTTTTCTTGTGTCTGTTGCGGTTTCGGGTTGGCCTGGATGTAAGAAGATCCCTTGTGGGAGCGAGCTTGCTCCCACATTTTATTGTGGTTGCATCAGAGCCTTGCGCATGCAGCTAAGACCCGGCCATTGCACAGAGTTCCTCAACCCAACCCCAAAACCTTCAAAACAAATGCATATTCGAGCGCTACGTCACGCAATCCCTGGTAACGCCCGCTCATCCCGCCGTGGCCAGCGCCCAGTTCGGTCTTGAGCAGCAAGGGGTTGTCATCGGTCTTGGTGGCGCGCAATTTCGCCACCCACTTGGCCGCTTCCCAATACTGCACGCGGCTGTCGTTGTAACCGGCGATCACCAACAGCGCCGGATACGCCTGGGCGCTGACGTTTTCGTACGGCGCGTAGGCCCGGATCCGATCATAAACGTCTGGCTCCTCGGGATTACCCCATTCGTCGTATTCGGTGACGGTCAATGGCAGGTCCGGGTCGAGCATGGTGTTGAGCACATCGACGAACGGCACTTCGGCAATCGCAACCTTGAACAGCTCCGGGCGTTGATTGAGCACCGCGCCGATCAGCAAGCCGCCGGCACTGCCACCGCTGATCGCCAGTTGCTCGGCGGTGGTGAAACCGTTGGCGATCAAATGCTCGGCGCAGGCGATGAAGTCGCTGAAGGTGTTGTGCTTGTGTTCCTGCTTGCCGGCACGGTACCAGGCTTCGCCCAGCTCACCGCCGCCGCGCACGTGGGCGATGGCGAACGCCACGCCACGGTCGAGCAGGCTCAGCCGCGAATGGGAAAACCAGGGGTCGAGGCTTTCGCCATAGGCGCCATAGCCGTACAAATACAGCGGTACCGGTTGGCCGAGGGCTTCACGTTTGACCACCAGGCTGATGGGCACCTGCGTACCGTCCGGCGCCGTCGCCCAAAGCCGCTGGCTGACGTAGGCATCGGCGTCGAACGGGCCCAGTACCGGGGTTTGCTTGAGGACCACCTGTTCGCCGCTGGCCAGGTCCAGTTGGCGGATCTGCGCCGGGCGGTTCAGGGCTTCGTAGCGCAGGCGGATACGGTCGCTGACGAACTCCAGACTGTTCTGCACATGCAGGCTGTAGGCCGCGTCCGGCAATTGCACGCGATACGCCGGCAGATCCTGTGGGTGAACCTCGATGATCGGCAGGCCGCCTTCACGCAGGCTCAGGGTCATGGCCCCGGCGTTCAGACTCAGGCCGTCGATCATCACCGTGTCGCTGTGGGGGATCAGGTTCTGCCAGTCGGCTTCGGTCGGCACCACGCCCGTGTCGGCGGCCTGGTACAAGGCAAAGTTGATCCCGTCGCGATTGCTGCGGATCAGCCAGCTCCATTGGCCGTCGAGCAGGCCGTGGTCGACGTCGTATTCATGGTTTTCCAGGCGTGGCGCCAGGCAGGTGAAGGGCTGTTGCGGCTGCGTGGCGTCGAGCACCCAGACTTCGCTGGTGGTCTTGCTGCCCAGGGACAGGATCAACTGCCGCTCGGAGCTTGAACGGTAGCAATGCAGGAAGAAGCGCCCGTCCGTCTCATGGAACACCTCTTCGGCGGCGGTGCCATCCAGGCGATAGCGCCAGAGCTTGTGGGGGCGATGGGTCTCGTCCAGCTCGCCGAAAAACAGCGTCAGGCTGTCGTTGGCCCAGGTCATGCTGCCGTCGCACTGTTCGAAGGACAGTTCGCTGACCCTGTCGTTGGACAATTCCTTCACGAACAGCGTGTAGATCTCTTCGCCCGTGGTGTCCAGGCTATAGGCCAGACGCTGGTGGTCGGGGCTGATACTGAAGGCGCCGAGGGAGAAGAAGCCGCCGCCAGCCAACGCATTCGGGTCCAGCAGCAGCTGTTCGCGGCTTTCATCCACGCTCAGGCTGTCATCGGCCGGGCGCGGGCAGCGGTAGTGGCGCGGGTATTCGTCACCGGCCGTGGTGCGGGTGTAATACAGGTACGGACCCCAGGGCGAGGGCAGCGACAGATCGGTCTCAAGGATCCGGCCCTTGATTTCCTGGAACAGGGTTTCGCGCAGCCCGGCCTGGTCGGCGAGTTGCGCCTCTTGGTAGCTGTTTTCCGCCTTGAGATAGTCGAGCACGGCGTCGGTGTCGCGCTCCTGCAGCCAGGCGTACGGGTCAACGCCGGCGTCCCTGTGGGCAATCGGGGCATTGGTAACGTGGGCAGATAGGGACATGTAAGGCTCTCGAACGTTGTACGAAAAGCTCGGCAGATGCCGGGGCAGCCTGACGAGCGAAAAGCCGTTACTATAAGCGCCTATTTGCCTGCCTTGCCATGGACACCATGACCGAGAACGACTATCTGATTGCCTGGGGCCTCTATGCCTTCGCCGCCGTGGGCTGCCTGTTGGTATGGATGCGCATGACCCGCTGGATGTGGCGCTGGCTGCGTGAGCCGCTGCGGTTGCTGATGGCGGTGTTGCTGTTCAGCCCTACCATCGTTGATCCGGTGAAGGAAAAGGTCGCCCCGGCCCTGGCCATTGTTGCCCTGGACGTGCTGTTCAAAGTCGGCAACAACGTCTGGCGTGCGGCTTCCGATCTGCTCATGTACGGCATGATCGCCTTCGGTCTCTACTTGGTTTTCGTGCTGATCCGCTTCCCCATCGAGCGTGCCGCCAAGGCTCGCAAGGAGCGGGCGGCCGCGGCAAAAGCCGCCGCTGCCGCCGATGAGCCCGAGGATGAGCCACCGTTCGGCGTGGCTGGTGATGACCGCTACGGTCGCCCGCCAGTGCCGAGCAACCCCCAGCGTTCGCGTATAGAACCACGTCTGTAGCCAGGCCTGCCCTTTGAAGCGAGAGTTCGAGCATGTGTGAGTTATTGGGCATGAGCGCCAATGTGCCGACCGACATCGTGTTCAGCTTCACCGGACTGATGCAGCGTGGCGGCAAGACCGGGCCGCACCGCGACGGCTGGGGCATCGCCTTCTATGAGGGCCGTGGCCTGCGCCTGTTCCAGGACCCGGCGGCCAGCAGCGAGTCGGAAGTGGCGAACCTGGTACAGCGCTATCCGATCAAGAGCGAAGTGGTGATCGGGCACATCCGCCAGGCTAACGTCGGCAAGGTTTGCCTGTCCAACACGCACCCGTTCGTGCGTGAGTTGTGGGGCCGCAACTGGTGCTTTGCCCACAACGGCCAACTCGCCGATTTCCAGCCTGAAGTCAGTTTCTACCGGCCAGTGGGCGATACCGACAGCGAAGCGGCGTTCTGCGATTTGCTCAACCGCGTGCGCCAGGCTTTTCCGGAACCGGTGGAGGTCGAGCAATTGCTGCCGTCCTTGATCCAGGCCTGCGCCGAATACCGCAGCAAGGGCGTGTTCAACTGTTTGCTGAGCGACGGGGACTGGCTGTTCTGCTACTGCTCGACCAAACTGGCCCAGATCACCCGGCGCGCCCCGTTCGGTCCGGCGCGGCTCAAGGACGTGGACGTGATTGTCGATTTCCAGGCCGAAACCACGCCCAACGACGTGGTCACGGTCATCGCCACCGAACCCTTGACCGAAAACGAAACCTGGACCCGCTACGAACCGGGCCAATGGAGCCTGTGGCGGCGCGGTGAATGCGTCAGCCATGGCCAGACCGAATAAGGACGTCACGTTATGTTGCTCAGTTATCTACGGTTGGTGTTGTTCGCAGTGGGCCTGCTGGTTGGGGTCCAGGTGCCGGGTTTCATCAGTGATTACGCCAAGCGGGTCGAGGCGCACTTGATCGAAGCGCAGGCCGGCCTGCAGGGTTTCCAGGGCACCGCCAACCAGTTCTTCAAGGGCGACATGCAAGCCTTGGTGGCCCATTACCGCGCCAGCGAAGACCCGATCTTTCGCAGCGATGCCGATAGCCTGAACACCCTGCTGGTGCGCCAACAGGCTTTGGACAAGCAATTCCAGGCGATGCAAGGCCCGTGGTACATCCGCTTGCTGCAAGTGGCGCTGGCCGCCGATCCGGATATTCGCAAGGAAACCTGGAACGGCTACAGCTACCAGATCCTGCTGACCCCCGAGGCGATGATCTGGGGCATCAGCGGCGCCTTGTTGCTGTCGTTCGGCCTGGAATGCCTGTTCCGCCTGATCGACTGGGTGGTGTTGGGCGGCAAGCGCCTGCGCCAGAGCCGGCCGATTGAAGAGCGGGATTTGCGCGGGCTCTGACTACACGATTGCTCAATGGGCTTTTGTGGCGAGGGAGCGTCCCTGGCGACATTCCCACGCAGGAGCGTAGGAACGATCGATACACCTCGGGTCGAAGGGCTTTTTGGGGCGAGCGGATAAATCCCTCGCCACAACAGTGTTCAGTCAGACCGTCCGATGTATCCAATCAACTTTTTCTTATGACCCAACCGGTGTTTTATTCGTTGGACGCCACCGCGTGCGCGCTCAAGAATCTGGACACCGGTCTCCACGTGCATCGTCGAGGCTTAGAACAATAAAACCGTGGAGAACCACCATGAGTGCACCCGACACGCTCGGCGTCCCCAAACCCCAGGCCCGTTCCGGCCCGTTCGATTGGTACCGCAACATCAACCAGCAGGAACGTCGCACCTTCTGGAGCTGCAAGATCGGCTACGCCCTGGATGGCATGGACACCCAGATGCTCAGCTTCGTGGTGCCGACCCTGATCGCGATGTGGGGCATTACCACCGGACAGGCAGGGCTGATTCATACCAGCACCCTGATCGCTTCGGCCATTGGCGGCTGGGTGGCAGGCATTCTTTCCGACCGCATCGGTCGAGTGCGCACGTTGCAACTGACCGTGCTGTGGTTCGCCTTCTTCACCTTCCTGTGCGGCTTTGCCCAGAATTACGAACAACTGTTGATCGCCCGCACGCTGATGGGCTTTGGCTTCGGCGGCGAGTGGACCGCCGGCGCAGTGTTGATGGGCGAAGTGATCCGCGCCAAGGACCGCGGCAAGGCCGTGGGCATGGTGCAGTCGGGTTGGGCGCTGGGTTGGGGGATGACGGCGATTCTGTATGCGCTGCTGTTCTCGGTATTGCCGCCGGAAGATGCCTGGCGCGCCTTGTTTATCCTTGGCATTGTCCCAGCGGTGTTCGTGATATTCGTCCGGCGCCTGGTCAAGGATCCGGAAGTCTATAACCAGGCCAAGGCCCGGCAAACACCGAGCAATCCCGCGAAGTTCTACGAGATATTCGCCCCCGGCATACTCTTCACCACCCTTCGTGCCTCATTGCTGACCACCGGTGCCCTGGGCGGCTACTACGCCATCACCTCTTGGTTGCCGACTTTCCTGAAAAATGAGCGAGGCTTGAGCGTGTTGAGCACCGGTGGATATCTGGCAATGGTAATCGTCGGTTCCTACGTCGGTTATGTCATCAGTGCGTATCTGTCGGACATCCTGGGTCGGAAAAAGAACTTCGTCCTGTACGCAGTCGGTTCATTCACCATTGTGCTGCTGTATACCCAGTTGCATGTAAGCAATAACGTAATGCTCTGGCTGGGCTTTCCCCTGGGCTTCTTCGCCTCGGGCATGTTCAGCGGCATGGGCTCGTTCCTCACCGAGCTGTTCCCGACACGCATTCGCGGTTCGGGCCAGGGTTTTTGCTACAACATAGGTCGGGCGTTGGCGGCAACGTTCCCGCTATTGATCGGCTTGCTGAGCCAGAAAGTGCCGTTGAGTGTGGGTATCGGCGCATTTGCGGCGGTGTCCTATGGCGTGGTGATACTGGCGGCGCTAAGCCTGCCGGAAACCCAAGGCAAGCAGTTGGAAGCTGAGTAACTGATAACCTGCGGGCACATGTCCCACAGTTAAACGAAGAAAGAACCTACAGGAGCGTTCACCGTGAGCCGCCTGCTATTGAACTGCGACATCGGCGAGAGCTTCGGCAACTGGACCATGGGTCTGGACGCCGAGGTCATGCCCTTCATCGATTGCGCCAACATCGCCTGCGGCTTTCACGCCGGCGACCCGAGCATCATGCGCAAGACCGTCAGCCTGGCCCTGAGTCACGGCGTGCGGATCGGCGCGCACCCGGCCTATCAGGACCTGGCGGGCTTCGGCCGCCGCTCCATGGCCTATGGCGCCCAGGAACTACAGGATTTGCTGCACTACCAGATCGGCGCCCTCGACGGTATTTGCCGGGCCCAGGGTGGGCGGGTCAGCTACGTCAAACCCCATGGCGCGATGTACAACGACATGATGGCCAATCCGGCGCAACTGCGTGCAGTGATCCAGGCGGTTGCCGCCTATGATCGGGCGCTGCCGCTGATGCTCATGGCGACCCGGGACAATAGCGCCGCGCAAGCCCTGGGCGACGAATATGGCCTGACCCTGTGGTTCGAAGCGTTTGCCGATCGCGCCTACGACAGCGCCGGTCGTCTTGTATCGCGGCAAGCGCCGGGTGCTGTGCACCATGATCCCGAGGTCATCATCGGGCAGGCCCTGACCATTGCCCGTGGCGATGCGTTGACCGCCAGCGACGGCAGCGCTCTGAACCTGAAGGCCAATACCTTGTGCGTGCACGGTGACAACGCCAGTTCAGTGGCGGCCGTACAACGCATCCGCGAAGCTCTGGACCGGCAGAGTGCACCATGAAACCACGCTTGGAAGTGGTGGCAGTGGACTGCTTGATGGTGCGCCTGTTCGATGAAATCGCCGAGGCCAACATGCCGTGGATGCTTGCTGCCAGTGCGCGGCTCAAAGCGGTATTCGCCGAGCATCTGATCGATCTGGTGCCGTCCTACACCACGTTGATGGTGCATTACGATATGTTGGCGCTGACGCCGGTCCAGGCCCGGGACTTGATCGGTGAGGCGCTGAATAATCTTTCACCAGATGCCCGCTCTACCGGCCAATGCCACGTGCTGCCGGTGTGGTACGACTCCGGTGTCGGGCCCGAACTAGACCTGCTGGCGAGCCGTAGCGGCTTGACGGTCGCCCAGGTGATCCGTCGCCATAGCGAGCGCGAATATCAAGTGTTCGCCCTGGGCTTCGCCCCTGGATTCGCCTTCATGGGGCTGGTGGACGAAGCACTGGCGGCACCGCGCCTCGATACGCCACGCAAGCGCGTGGCGGCGGGCAGCGTCGGCATTGCCGAGCGCCAGACTGCGGCGTACCCGGTGGTGTCGCCCGGTGGCTGGAACCTGATCGGGCGTACCCCGGCCAAACTGTTCGACCGCGCGCGTGACGGCTACAGCCTGATGCAGCCTGGTGACACGGTGCGTTTTGCCGCCGTGGATCACGCCGAATTCATCGCCCTGGGCGGCGACGATACACCGCTGGAGGCCCAGGCATGAGCCGCTTATTGATCGAGGCCAGCACACCGTTGTGCCTGTTGCAGGACATCGGGCGTTTCGGCGTCAGGCATTTGGGCGTGACCCAGGGCGGCGCGGCGGATTGGCTGTCGATGGCCTGGGCCAATTGGATGTTGGGCAACGACCCGAACGCGGCGGTGGTGGAAATTACCCTCGGCGGTTTCACGGTGGTGGCCGAAGACGATTGCGTGCTGGCCCTGGCCGGGGCGGATCTGGGAGCGCGGGTGGACGAGCAGCCGGTAGCGTCGTGGCGCTTTTTTAGCCTGCGCCAAGGTCAGACCCTGGTATTCACCCAACCGGTGCTCGGCGCCCGGGCGTACCTCGCGGCCCCCGGCGGGTTCGAAGCGCCGGCGGTGCTGGGCAGTCGTTCGACGGTGGTGCGTGAAGAGCTTGGCGGCCTGGATGGACTGGGGCGGCCGTTGAAACGCGGTGCGCACCTGAGCTATTGCGGCTTGGCGACACCTCGGCCGATGCCGCGCACACTTGTTCCGGATTTTCAGCAGGACTCGCCGCTGGATCTGATCCTCGGTGCGCAGAATGGCGCGTTCAGCGGGCAGAGCCTGTTTGATGCGTTCAACACCGCCTGGACCCTGGACAGCCGCGCCGATCGCATGGGCATTCGGTTGCTCGGCACGGCCCTGCAATACCAGGGGCCGGCGATGATTTCCGAGGGTATCCCCCTGGGTGCTGTGCAGGTACCGCCAGACGGCCAGCCGATCGTGTTGCTCAACGACCGGCAAACCATTGGCGGCTATCCACGCCTGGGTGCCTTGACGCCGTTGGCCCTGGCCCGGCTGGCGCAACGCCTGCCGGGGACGCAGGTGCGATTGAGGCCAGTGGTGCAGGAGGTTGCGCATCGGCAGCAGGTGGAGTGTTTGCGTAGTTTTCTCTAGCGCTAAAAGCATCGCGAGCAAGCTCGCTCCCACAAGGGATCTCATGTGTGACGAAGATCCAGTGTGGGAGCGAGCTTGCTCGCGATGACGCCCGAATGGGCAACCAAGATCTACTTGGAAAGAAACCGCATCCCTTCCTCCAACCCCTGCAAGGTCAGCGGATACATCCGCTCTTCCACCAATTCCCGCACGATATTGGTCGAGGCGGTATAACCCCAGGTGTCCTTGGGGTAAGGATTGATCCAGATGAGCTTCTTGTACTTCTCCATGAAGCGCTGCATCCAGACGTAACCGGCTTCTTCGTTCCAATGTTCGACGCTGCCGCCGGCCTGGGTGATTTCATAAGGCGCCATGGCCGCGTCACCGATGAAGATCACTTTGTAGTCGGCACCGTACTTGTGCAGCAGGTCCAGGGTCGAAGTGCGCTCCGAGGTGCGGCGCAGGTTGTTCTTCCATACCGACTCGTACACGAAGTTGTGGAAGTAGAAATACTCCAGATGCTTGAACTCGGTCTTGCAGGCCGAGAACAATTCTTCGCAGATTTTCACGTGGGCATCCATTGAACCGCCGATGTCGAACAGCAGCAACAGCTTCACGGTGTTGCGTCGCTCCGGGCGCATCTGGATGTTCAACAGGCCGGCGTCCCGGGCGGTGTGGTCGATGGTACCGTCGATGTCCAGTTCTTCGGCCGCGCCCTGGCGGGCGAACTTGCGCAGGCGGCGCAGGGCGATCTTGATGTTACGGGTTCCCAGTTCCACCTGGTCGTCGAGGTTCTTGTATTCGCGCTGGTCCCAGACCTTCACCGCTTTGCCCTGGCGCTTGCCAGCGTCGCCGACGCGGATGCCTTCGGGGTTGAAACCACCGGAACCGAACGGGCTGGTGCCACCAGTGCCGATCCACTTGTTGCCGCCGGCATGGCGTTCCTTCTGTTCTTCCAGGCGCTTCTTGAATTCTTCGATCAACTTGTCCAGGCCACCCAGGGACTGGATCTGCGCCCGCTCTTCGTCGCTCAGCGAGCGCTCGAATTCCTTGCGCAACCAGTCTTCGGGAATCAATGCCTGGAGATGATCGTCGAGTTTTTCCAGGCCATTGAAGTAAGCGGCGAACGCCCGGTCGAACTTGTCGAAATGCCGTTCGTCCTTCACCAGGATCGCCCGGGCCAGGTAATAGAACTCGTCCATGTCGGCGAAGATCACCCGCTGTTTCAGGGCGTTGATCAGGTCCAGCAGTTCACGCACCGACACGGGCACCTTGGCGGCGCGCATTTCATTGAACAGGTTAAGCAGCATGGCAATCGCCCTCGCTCTTGTTAAACGAAGAGGATCAGCGAGTGCCGCGACGGCTCATGAACGCCAGGCGCTCAAGCAATTGCACGTCCTGTTCGTTCTTGACCAGGGCGCCGGCCAGGGGCGGGATGGCCTTGGTCGGATCCCGCTCGCGCAGCACCGCTTCGCCAATGTTGTCGGCCATCAGCAGCTTGAGCCAGTCCACCAGTTCGGAGGTGGAAGGCTTTTTCTTCAGGCCCGGTACCTTACGCACGTCGAAGAACACGTCCAGCGCTTCGCTGACCAGGTCTTTCTTGATATCCGGGTAATGCACATCGACGATTTTCTGCAGGGTGACGCGGTCGGGGAAGGCGATGTAGTGGAAGAAGCAGCGGCGCAGGAATGCGTCCGGCAGCTCTTTTTCGTTGTTGGAGGTAATGATGATGATCGGCCGCTGCTTGGCCTTGATGGTTTCGTCGGTCTCGTAGACGTAGAACTCCATCTTGTCGAGTTCTTGCAGCAGGTCATTGGGGAACTCGATGTCGGCCTTGTCGATCTCGTCGATCAACAGGATGACCCGCTCCTCGGACTCGAACGCTTCCCAGAGCTTGCCTTTCTTCAGGTAGTTGCGCACGTCGTGGACCTTGTCCACGCCCAACTGCGAGTCCCGCAGGCGGCTGACCGCGTCGTACTCGTACAGGCCCTGGTGAGCCTTGGTGGTGGACTTGATGTGCCAGGTAATCAGGCGCGCGCCGAAGGACTCAGCCAGTTGTTCGGCCAGCATGGTCTTGCCGGTGCCCGGTTCACCCTTGACCAGCAATGGTCGCTCCAGGGTGATGGCGGCGTTCACGGCCAGCTTCAAGTCATCGGTGGCCACGTAGGCGCTGGTGCCTTCGAACTTCATTCTGCAATTCCTCGAACGGTGTCGCCGGCCTGACGAGGCGGGGCGCGGGAAATAAATGTCGTGCCCGACTATAACGCGACGCCCCGCCGACTGTGAACGCAGACGCTGTATTCAGTCTCTGAATGGAGCGTCACATGTTGACTCGGTCTCGGCGCATTTCTAAGAGGCACGCTCCACTCCCTCGCCACAAATAAGCCGCAAACACCTTAGTCGGTCGAAGGCGGCGGTTGTTCGTAGCGAGCATTGAAGGCCTGGACGAAACCGTTGCGCAGGATTTGCAGGAAGGCTTCGAAGGCGCTGATGTCCTGCTGGTGAACATTGCCGCTGAGTTCCACCCGGGTGGCGAACTGGTTCTTGCGTTGGTTCTTGAGGGCGGTTTCGCCTGTGCCGACCAGCGCTTCCCAGACGGAACGGAAGATGTTTTTGTTCTTGTTTTCCACGTCCTGCTGCCAGTCGAACACATCGACATCACGCAGCAATGGCTTGATGTAGCCGCTGAGCTTGGCGTTGTCGGCTTCAGCTTCGATCACCAGGTCGCCATGGCCAGCATTGAAATCGAATTTGCCATAGGCGGCGGCGAAATCGTTCAGACGCTTGAGTTCGATGTTCTTGGCCCGAAGGCGGAAGTCGAAATCCTCGAAGTTGCTCAACGGGTCGAAGGTGGCCTGCATCTCCAGGGGCGCGTGTTCGGCCACCAGGGCCTTGCCCTCGAAACGGGCGTCGCGCTTGCCTTTGGTGTCGACCACGTTGGTCAGGTTATAGAAGCTGGCGTTGACGTCGGTGGCCCGCAGATTGACCGGCGGCTTGGAGTTGAAATTGCGAAAGGTGACCTTGCCATCCCTGATCCGCACTTCGTTGAGGGTGATGGGCAGCAATTTGCTCAGTTGTTCGCGCCAGTTGGTGCCCCGGCCGGTCTGGGAGTCTTGCCGGTTGGCCCCACCGTCGACAAAGTTCACTTCGGGACGGGCGAACTCGACCTCGGCCACCACCGCATGGTCGTACCACAGCGAATGCCAACTCACCGACAGGTCGATCAACGGCGCATCGACGAACGGCACCGGGACCTTGCCGTCGACCTTGACAATTTTCAGGCCATTGATCCGGTAGGCCCCGCGCCAGAGCGCCAGGTCTACATCGAGAACCTGGCCGCGGTAGTCGCCCATGTCGGCCAGTTTGTCGTTCAGGTAGTTGCGCACCAGATAGGGCAGGGTGAAATGCAGGGCCACGAGTACCACAACGATGGCGGCGAGAGTCCACAGTGGCCAGCTGTATCGACGCTTCATGTCAGTCAGTCTCCAGCGGTGTTAAATCCATTGACTGTCGTAACAACTGGAACGTTCGGTGCAACTGGACGCCCATGGGCAACAGGCATACCTTTAAGCGCTAAATTCCCGCTGCATTAAGGACCCAGCCATGAGCCGTATATTCGCTGACAACGCTCACTCCATCGGCAATACGCCACTGGTGCAGATCAACCGCATCGCCCCACGCGGCGTGACCATCCTGGCCAAGATCGAAGGGCGTAACCCAGGGTATTCGGTCAAGTGCCGGATCGGCGCGAACATGATCTGGGACGCTGAGAGCTCGGGCAAGCTCAAGCCCGGCATGACCATCGTCGAGCCGACCTCGGGCAATACGGGTATCGGCCTGGCGTTTGTCGCTGCCGCCCGTGGCTACAAGCTGATGCTGACCATGCCGGCGTCCATGAGCATCGAACGGCGCAAGGTGCTCAAGGCCCTGGGGGCGGAGCTGGTGCTCACTGAACCGGCCAAGGGGATGAAAGGGGCCATCGAGAAAGCTGCCGAGATCCTGGCCAGCGACCCTTCCAAGTACTTCATGCCGCAGCAGTTCGACAACCCGGCGAATCCGGCGATCCACGAAAAGACCACCGGCCCGGAAATCTGGAACGACACCGATGGCGCGGTCGATGTGCTGGTGGCCGGCGTCGGCACTGGCGGAACCATCACCGGGGTGTCGCGGTATATCAAGAACACCTGTGGCAAACCGATCCTGTCGGTGGCGGTGGAGCCTGAGGTTTCGCCGGTGATTACCCAGGCCATGGCAGGGCAGGAGATCAAGCCCAGCCCGCATAAGATCCAGGGGATAGGCGCTGGATTTGTGCCGAAGAACCTTGATCTGTCGATCGTCGATCAGGTTGAGCGAGTCACTGACGAAGAGTCCAAGGCCATGGCCCTGCGCTTGATGCAGGAAGAGGGCATCCTCTGTGGAATCTCTTGTGGCGCGGCGATGGCCGTGGCCGTACGCCTGGCGGAAAAGCCGGAAATGCAGGGCAAGACCATCGTGGTGATCCTGCCCGATTCGGGCGAGCGCTACCTGTCGAGCATGTTGTTCAGTGATTTGTTCACTGAGCAGGAGACGCAACAGTAACCGCATGCAGGAGGTGGCGAGGGCACTCGCCACAACGCCCCTTCGCCATTGAGGGAGGGATGGGCTGAAAGCAGGGTATTTTGATTGGTGTCAGCCACGATTCAGGTCACGCATGTTAACAAGGACATTGTTGCGTGATCCTCAACAGTGAATATTGCGCCAGGCGGTTTCTTCGCCTGGCCTCGATCTATAAAATGGCCGGCCGCTGCGCCGGGTTGATGACGTTGCGTAAGTTGTTTTTTGACAAGGAGTTGTAAATGACCGTTTCGTTTGTCGCCAAGGCCTCAGTGTTGCTGCTGTTTCTAGGCAGTACGCTTTACGTGCATTTGCGCGGCAAGGCGCGTTTGCCGGTATTGCGTCAGTTCGTTAACCACTCGGCTTTGTTCGCCCCCTATAACACCTTGATGTACCTGTTCTCCAGCGTGCCCTCCAAGCCTTACCTGGACCGCAGCAAGTTCCCGGAACTGGATGTGCTCAAGGACAACTGGCAAGTCATCCGCGACGAGGCCATGCACCTGTTCGACGAGGGGTACATCCGGGCGGCGGAAAAGAACAACGACGCCGGCTTCGGCTCGTTCTTCAAGAAAGGCTGGAAACGCTTCTACCTCAAGTGGTACGACAAAGCGCTGCCGTCTGCCGAATTGCTGTGTCCCCGCACCGTCGAGCTGGTCAACCAGATTCCCAACGTGCGGGGCGCGATGTTTGCCTTGCTGCCGGGCGGTAGCCACTTGAACCCCCATCGAGATCCGTTCGCCGGTTCCCTGCGCTATCACCTGGGGTTGTCCACGCCCAATTCCGACGACTGCCGGATCTTTGTCGATGGTCAGATCTACGCCTGGCGCGACGGCGAAGACGTGATGTTCGATGAAACCTATGTGCACTGGGTCAAGAATGAAACCCCGCAGACTCGCGTGATCCTGTTCTGCGACGTCGAGCGACCATTGAAAAGCCGATTGATGACTCGTCTGAACCGCGCTATCAGCGCCTTCCTCGGCCGCGCCACCGCGCCGCAGAACCTCGACGACGAGCGCGTTGGCGGCATCAACCAGGCTTACGCCTGGAGCAAGTCGTTCAGCGACGGCATCAGTGGCCGGGTCAAGCAATGGAAACGCAAGCATCCCAAGGCCTACCGGGTCATGCGGCCCGTGTTGGCGGTGGCGGTGCTAACCGCCCTAGGCTATTGGCTGTTCGTTTAGTCATTGCCTAACCCATCGAGCGCTGGTTATAGTCGGCGCTCGATGGGTTTTCCTACCCACCCTCCAAGAGATCGGCTCATGCCTGCATCCCCTGTCATCGCGGTTGTGGTTCCAGCGTTCAACGCTGGCGTCGTGCCGTGCGGGAATCAGCAGCCTGTGCAGATCGGTCAATACCCCCCACCTGTCAGTAGCCCACCGGTGTACGCCGTCGTATCACCGCCGGGTGTTGGCGTTCAGGGCTGATCGGCAACGGTTGCCGTTCCCTGTGCCCGCCTGAAAAAACTACTGGATTTCAGCTTCGGCTGAGTTGGCTTTTGCCTGACTACAGGTGGTATTCATGTTTTTCCTATCCAAAAACGCCTTATTGGCGGCGGCTTCCACGAGCCTGTTCGTTCTGCTGTGGAGCAGCGGGGCGATCTTTTCCAAATTGGGCCTGGCCCACGCTTCACCTTTTGCGTTCCTGCTGATCCGTTTTGCCATCGCGCTGTGTGCGCTGGTGCTGTTGATTCCATTGCTCAAGTTCAAGCTGCCCAAGACCGGCAAGCCGCTGCTATACGCGGCGACCACCGGGATGGTGCTGCTGGGCGCCTATCAGATTTTCTATCTGCTGGCCCTGCAAATGAACGTCACCCCAGGGGTGATGGCGACGCTGATGGGCGTGCAGCCGATCCTTACGGTGGTGCTGGTGGAGCGCCAGCGATCCTGGCAACGGCTGTTCGGCCTGACGTTGGGGTTGCTGGGATTGATCATGGTGGTCTACCAGGGGATCGGCCTGGCCGGTATGTCCCTGGTTGGAATGCTCTACGGGTTGCTGGCGCTGGTGAGCATGACGGCCGGCTCTATCATGCAAAAGCGCATCACCGATAATCCCCTGGGCACATTGCCGGTGCAGTACCTGGCCGGGTTGCTGCTGTGCGCGGCGTTCGTGCCGTTCCAACCGTTTCACTTCGAGCACAACGCCGGTTTCATCGTGCCGGTGTTGTGGATGGGCCTGGTGGTGTCGGTGCTGGCGACGTTGCTGCTGTACCGGCTGATTGCACGGGGCAACCTGGTGAATGTCACCAGCCTGTTCTACCTGGTGCCGGCGGTGACGGCGATCATGGACTACCTGGTGTTTGGCAACCGCCTGGCATTGCTGAGTTGGCTGGGAATGGGGCTGATTATTGTTGGGTTGGTGTTTGTGTTTCGTAAAAAACGCTAGCCTTTAGCTATTCGCTAACCGTACCACCGCTATCGCAAGCAAGCTTGCTCCCACAGGGTCATGCACAGCCCTTTGTGGGAGCGAGCCTGCTCGCGATGGCATTTTCAGCGGCTCCGATGGGCTATCGGGCAGGCACCTCAGCCGGCTTAGCCACCCCAGGCTTCAACACCAACCACAACGCCGCCGCGATCAACACCCCGCCATACAAATGGGCCATTCCCAGCGGCTCATCCAGTAGCAACGCCCCCCATAGCACGCCGAACGGCGGGATCAGGAACGTTACGGTCATGGATTTGACCGGGCCGATGGAGGTGATCAGCCGGAAATAAAGGATATACGCCAGCGCGGTACACCCCAGGCCCAGCCCCAGCAGGGACAGCCAGACGCTCCAGCCTCCCCAACTGGCCGGTGGCTGGCTGATGACGCTGTAGCCAAACAGCGGCAGCAAAAATACCGTGGCGCCAAACATGCTGCCCAGGGTCGAAAGACGGCTGTCCAGCCCACCTTGCTGATCGAGCCAGCGACGGGTGAGGAAGCCGGCGAAGCCATAGCACGTGGTGGCGAGCAGGCAGGCGAGGGCGCCCATCAGCAGTTGCAGGTCGAAGGCCACCGGGCCGGCGCGGGTCAGGATGCCGACGCCGAACAGCCCAAGAAACACACCGCAGACCTTGGCGGTGGTGAGTTTTTCGCTGAAGAACAGCCCGCCGATCAACACGCCCATCAACGGCGTGGTGGCGTTGAAGATCGCCGAGTAACCGGCTGGTAGTACTTGGGCCGCCAGCGAGTAAAACGTCGCCGGGATGCCCGAGTTGATCAGACCCAGCCCCATCACCACTTTCAGTTTGCCGCGAAAATTCCAGTCGACGCGCATCAGCGCCAGGATCACCAGCAGCCCGACGAAGGCGATGGATACGCGAAAGAACGCGGTGGGGATCGTGCCAATGACGGGGGCGATAATGCGCATGAACAGAAAACTTGCCCCCCAGATGGCGGCCAGTGACAGCAAACGCAGAATATCGACGAGGTTCACAAGTCATTCCTTCCGTGGTTGGGCGGCAAGTGTCGCCGTCCTGAATACCGATGGCAATGGTTGCGTTGCCGCGCGATTGGCCTCTAAGCTCAGGCGCCTATAACAAGTATGACCCGCCGAGGTTTACCTATGCCGCAACCATGGCCCGCCACCGATATCGCCCGGTCGATCCTCGAAGGTTTCGACGATTATCGAGAGCATTTCCGGCAGATCACCGATGGCGCCCGCGCCCGGTTCGAGCAGGCCCGGTGGCAAGAGGCGCAAGCGGCTTCGGCGGCGCGGATCAATTTATATGAAGAAAAAGTCTTCGAAACCGTGGCCCATTTGCGCGAAGCCTTCGACGCCGAGTCGTTGATGGATGTCAGTTGCTGGCCGTTGGTCAAAAGCGCCTACATCAGCCTGATCGACCTGCGTTTTGACGATGAACTGTCGGAGACCTGGTACAACTCGATCTTCTGCGGGCTGTTCAGTCATGACCTGATCAGTGATGGCACGATGTTCATCCACACCACCCGCCCCAGCCTGCGTCGCGCCCGTGCGGCCCAGACCCGGACCTACAAACCCCAGGGGCAACTGGACCGGATGCTGGCGAACGTGTTCGCCGATTACCGCTTCAGCGAGGATTACGCCGACTTGCCAGGTGACCTGAAGCGCCTCGAAGCCCAACTGCGGGAAAACCTGCCGGACTGGGTCTGCAAGGACCCGGAGCTGACGGTGGAGTTGTTTTCTTCAGTGCTCTATCGCAACAAGGGCGCCTACCTGGTGGGCCGGATCTACACCCGAGACGAGCAATGGCCACTGGTGATCCCGCTGCTGCACCGCGAAGGTCGGGGCATCCAGATCGATGCGCTGATCACCGATGAGGCGCAGGTATCGATCATCTTTTCGTTCACCCGCTCCTACTTCATGGTGGACGTGCCGGTGCCGGCGGAATTCATCGGCTTTCTCAAGCGTATCTTGCCCGGCAAGCACATCGCCGAGCTGTACACCTCCATCGGTTTCTACAAGCACGGCAAGTCCGAGTTCTACCGGGCGTTGATCAATCATCTGGCGAACACCGATGACCAGTTCATCATGGCCCCGGGTGTGCGTGGCATGGTCATGAGCGTATTCACGCTGCCGGGTTTCAACACCGTATTCAAGATCATCAAGGACCGTTTCTCGCCGTCGAAAAACGTCGACCGCGCCACGGTGATCGAAAAATACCGCCTGGTGAAAAGTGTCGACCGGGTCGGGCGTATGGCCGATACCCAGGAGTTCGCCGATTTCCGCTTTCCCCTGAGCAAGTTCGAACCGGCGTGTCTGGAGGAACTGCTGGAAGTGGCGCCTTCCACGGTGTCGGTGGAAGGCGATACGGTGTTGATTCGCCACTGCTGGACCGAACGCCGCATGACGCCGCTGAATCTCTACCTGGAAAACGCCAACGACGCCCAGGTGCGCGAGGCCCTGGAAGACTATGGCCTGGCCATCAAGCAACTGGCGGCCGCCAATATCTTCCCCGGCGACATGCTGCTCAAGAACTTCGGTGTGACCCGTCACGGCCGCGTGGTGTTCTACGACTACGATGAAATCTGTTTCCTGACCGAAGCCAACTTCCGCCACATCCCCGAGCCCCGCACCCCGGAAGACGAAATGGCCTCCGAGCCCTGGTATTCCATCGGGCCGCTGGACGTATTCCCCGAAGAATTCCCGCCGTTCCTGTTCGCCGACGCCGGGCAGCGCAAGCTGTTCGACCAGTTGCATGGCGAGCTGTACAACGCCGATTACTGGAAAGGCCTGCAGGAGGCGATCCGGGCGGGGAAGGTGATCGATGTGTTTCCGTATCGGCGCAAAGACCTGGACAGCGAATAACCAGCGACCCTGAATCCTGCGAGAACCCTGTGGGAGCGAGCTTGCTCGCGATAACGGTGTGTAAGTCAACATTAACGCTGGCTGATCCACCGCTATCGCGAGCAAGCTCGCTCCCACAGGGTATGGCGGTGGGCAGGTCGCCATGTGTCGGCGCAATAGCCGCAAATCTGCGACAATCGGCCCCCTGCACAAACCGACGACCCTTGCGTACCTGATGACTGACCAAGCCCCCGCTATCGACAAGCTGCTGAAAAACCTCGACCACGCCATGCTCGCCGACCGTCACCGGTTGCGGCGCCAGTTGCTCGAGCTGCGCAAGAAACCCGATGAGGCCAAGCTGGCCCAGTGGGTGACGCGCATGCAGGCGTCGTGCGATCAGGTGCTGGCGCGCAAGGCGAGCCTGCCGGTGATCCGCTATGACGACAATTTGCCGATTGCCGCCAAGCGCGACGAAATCAAGGACGCGTTGCTCAAGCATCAGGTGCTGATCATCGCCGGCGAAACCGGCTCGGGTAAAACCACGCAGTTGCCGAAGATCTGCCTGGAAATCGGCCGGGGCCAACATGGCTTGATCGGCCACACCCAGCCACGCCGGATCGCCGCCCGCAGCGTTGCGAGTCGGGTGGCCGAGGAACTGGCCACTCCGTTGGGGGCGCTGGTGGGTTATCAGGTGCGCTTTGAGGACCAGAGCGACGCCAACACCCTGATCAAGTTGATGACCGACGGCATCCTGCTGGCCGAGACCCAGAACGACCGCTACCTCGAACGCTACGACACGATCATTGTCGACGAAGCCCACGAACGCAGCCTGAACATCGACTTCCTGCTCGGCTACCTCAAGACCCTGCTGCCGCGCCGCCCGGACCTCAAGGTCATCATCACCTCGGCGACCATCGACCTGGAGCGCTTCTCCAAGCACTTCGATGACGCGCCGATCGTGGAAGTCTCGGGCCGTACCTTCCCGGTGGAAACCTGGTATCGCCCGTTGACCCTGGAGCAGGACGAAGAAGGCAACCGCGTCGAGGACGACCTGACCGTCGACCAGGCGATCCTCGCCACCCTCGATGAAATCGCCGCCTATGAGCGCAGCGAGCGCCGCAGCCCTGGCGATGTGCTGGTGTTCCTGCCGGGCGAGCGGGAGATTCGCGACGCGGCGGAAATGCTGCGCAAGGCCCAGCTCAAGCACACCGAGATTCTGCCGCTGTACGCGCGCCTGTCGCCGGCCGAACAGCAGCGCATCTTCCAGTCCCACCCAGGCCGTCGCGTGGTCCTGGCGACCAACGTTGCAGAAACCTCGCTCACTGTGCCGGGCATCCGCTACGTGATCGACAGCGGCACCGCGCGCATCAGCCGCTACAGCTATCGCGCCAAGGTCCAGCGGCTGCCCATCGAAGCCATCTCCCAGGCCAGCGCCAACCAGCGCAAGGGCCGCTGCGGGCGGGTCGAGCCGGGGATCTGTGTGCGGCTGTACAGCGAAGAGGACTTCCTCGGCCGGCCGGAATTCACCGACCCGGAGATCCTGCGCACCAACCTGGCGGCGGTGATTTTGCAGATGCTGCATCTGCGCCTGGGTGAGATCACCGATTTCCCGTTCATCGAGCCGCCGGACGGCAAGGCCATCAGCGACGGTTTCAACCTGCTGCAAGAGTTGTCGGCGGTTGACCGCAACAGCCAATTGACCCCGCTCGGTCGGCAATTGGCGCGCCTGCCGGTGGACCCGCGCATGGGCCGCATGCTGCTGGAAGCGGCGAAACTGGGCAGCCTGCAGGAAGTGTTGATTGTCGCCAGCGCCATGTCGATCCAGGATCCGCGCGAGCGTCCGCCGGAGCGCCAACAAGCGGCCGACCAGGCTCACGCCCAATGGAAGGATGTGGACTCGGATTTCGCCGGGCTGGTCAACCTGTGGCGTGGTTTCGAAGAGCAGCGCCAGGCCCTGACCGCCAGCCCGCTGCGCAACTGGTGCCGCAAGAATTTCCTCAATTACCTGCGCCTGCGCGAGTGGCGCGATTCCCACCGTCAGTTGAGCCTGATCTGCCGCGACATGCAGTTGAGCCTCAATAAAGAACCGGCCGATTACCCGAAACTGCACAAAGCGGTGCTTTCGGGGTTGTTGAGCCAGATCGGCCAGAAAACCGAAGACGGCGATTACCTCGGCGCCCGCCAGCGGCGGTTCTGGGTCCATCCGTCGTCGGGCCTGGGCAAGAAGCGTCCGCAGTGGCTGATGACCGCCGAGCTGGTGGAAACCACCAAGCTCTACGCGCGCATGGTGGCCAAGATCGAACCGGACTGGATCGAGCCGCTGGCCGGGCACCTGATCAAGAAAAATCACTTCGAACCCCATTGGGAGAAGAAGCGCGGGCAAGTGGTGGCGTATGAGCAGATCACCCTGTTCGGGCTGATCGTCGTCGGTCGCCGGCCGGTGCATTACGGGCCAGTGGACCCGGTGGTATCGCGGGAACTGTTCATCCGCGAGGCGCTGGTGCGTGGCGAGATCCAGTCTAAGGCCAAGTGCCTGAGTGCCAATACCAAACTGCTGGAGCAGCTCGACGAACTGGAAGCCAAGGCCCGCCGTCGCGACATCCTGGCGGACGAAGAAACCCTGTTCGCCTTCTACGATGCGCGCCTGCCGGCCGAGATCCACCAGACCGCGACCTTCGACAGTTGGTACCGGATCAACAGCCAGAAAGACCCGCAGTTGCTGATCATGCGTGAAGAAGACGTGCTGGCGCGCGAGGCCAGTGAAGTCACTGCCGCGTACTATCCGGACACGTTGCGCGTTGGCGACCTGACCTTGCCGCTGAGCTATCACTTCGAGCCCAACCATCCCCGCGATGGCGTGACCCTGCGAGTGCCGGCGCCGTTGCTGCCGATGCTGCCGCCGGAGCGCCTGGAATGGTTGGTGCCGGGAATGATCGAGGCCAAATGCATCGCCCTGGTGCGCAACCTGCCCAAGGCCCTGCGCAAGAATTTCGTGCCAGTGCCGGACTTCGTCAAGGCGGCGCTGCAACGCATCACCTTCGCCGAGGGCTCGTTACCGCAGTCCCTGGGCCGCGAACTGCTGCGCATGACCGGCGCGCGGGTCAGCGACGAAGCCTGGGCGGAAGCGGCGCAGCAGGTGGAAAGCCATCTGCGCATGAACCTGGAAATCGTCGATGGCCAGGGTAAGTTCCTTGGCGAAGGCCGCGACCTGGCCGAACTGACGGCGCGCTTTGCCGAAGCCAGCCAGGCGGCATTGGCCGTGCCGCAAACGGCAAAAAGCCAGGCGCCAGTGGAGGCGAAAATTTTCGCGCCGGTGGCAGAGAAAACCCAACAGAAGATCGCTGGGCTGTCGATGACGGTGTACCCGGCGCTGGTGGAAGAGGGTGGCGTGGTCAAGGAGGGGCGTTTCCCGACTCCGGCCGAAGCCGAGTTTCAGCATCGCCGCGCCTTGCAGCGTTTGTTGATGCAGCAGTTGGCCGAGTCGGCCAAGTTCCTGCGCGGCAAGCTGCCCGGCCTGACAGAGTTGGGCCTGTTGTACCGCGACTTGGGCCGCATCGACAGCCTGGTGGAAGACATCCTGCTGGTCAGCCTCGACAGTTGCGTGCTGGAAGGCGAAGCGAGCCTGCCCCGTGATGGCGCCGCGCTGGCTTCGCTGGCCGAGCGCAAGCGCGGTGGCTGGGCCGAGCACGCTGAGCGCCTGGCGAAGCTGACCCTGGACATTCTCAAGCTCTGGCACGGCCTGCAAAAACGCTTCAAGGGCAAGATCGACCTGGCCCAGGCCGTGGCGCTGAACGATATCAAGCAGCAGCTCAGCCACCTGGTGTACCCGGGCTTCGTCCGCGAAACCCCGCATCAATGGCTCAAGGAACTGCCGCGCTACCTCAAGGCCATCGAGCAACGTTTCGAGAAGCTGGGTAGCCAGGTGCAGAAAGACCGGGTCTGGAGCGGTGAGTTGTCGAACCTCTGGGCCCAATACCAGACCCGAGCCAGCAAACACCTCCAGGAAGGCAAGCGCGACCCGCAACTGGAGTTGTACCGCTGGTGGCTGGAGGAATACCGGGTTTCGCTGTTCGCCCAGCAACTGGGGACCAAGGTGCCGATTTCCGATAAGCGCTTGAGTAAGCAGTGGGGGCAGGTGGAGGGTTGATGCCACAAACCAGATGAACACTACTAACCCCTGTGGGAGCGAGCCTGCTCGCGATAGCGTTGTGTCAGTCGACATAAATACTGAGTAATCCACCGCTATCGCGAGCAGGCTCGCTCCCACAGGGTTAGTTGGTGTAGCTCACTGAGAATGGGCCAAACGCCAGCGTTTGTGGCAAACTTCGCGGCTATAAATGCCGGTCCCGTGGTTTTTGAGCTTCACTGCCCCGGGCGGATCGGAATAAAGCACTGCCAGGTCTGCTTCCCCTGGATGGGAAAAGACCCTTTGTGTATTGGTACGTCGGTGCCAATGCTTTCTGCCTGAACAGATCAGAGACACGACCATGCATAACGTCGTCATCAGTGGCACCGGCCTGTACACCCCGGCCAACAGCATCTCCAACGAAGAGCTGGTGCAATCCTTCAATACCTATGTCGCCCAGTTCAACGCTGACAACGCCGAGGCCATCGAGCGCGGTGAAGTCGAGGCGTTGACCGAATCCAACGCGGCGTTCATCGAAAAGGCCTCGGGCATCAAGAGCCGCTTTGTCATGGACAAGGAAGGTATCCTCGATCCGCAACGCATGACGCCACGTCTGCCTGAGCGCTCCAATGACGAGTGGTCGGTGCTGTGTGAAATGGCGGTCGGCGCGGCAAAACAGGCGCTAGAGCGCGCCGGTCGCACCGCGGCCGACATCGATGGCGTGATCGTCGCCTGCTCCAACCTGCAGCGCGCGTACCCGGCCATCGCCATCGAAGTCCAGGAAGCCCTGGGGATCGAAGGTTTTGGTTTCGACATGAACGTGGCCTGCTCCTCGGCGACGTTCGGCATCCAGGCTGCGGCCAACAGCGTGCAGTTGGGCCAGGCCCGGGCGATTTTGATGGTCAACCCGGAGGTGTGCACCGGCCACCTGAACTTCCGCGACCGCGACAGCCACTTCATCTTCGGCGACGCGGCCACCGCCGTGATCATCGAGCGAGCGGACCTGGCGACCTCGCCGTACCAGTTCGACGTGGTCAGCACCAAGCTGCTGACCAAGTTCTCCAACAACATCCGCAACAACTTCGGCTTCCTCAACCGTGCGGCAGAAGAGGGCGTCGGCGGCCGCGACAAGCTGTTCGTCCAGGAAGGCCGCAAAGTGTTCCGCGACGTTTGCCCGATGGTCGCCGAGCTGATCGGTACCCATTTGGAAGAGAACCAACTGAATGTCGGCGACGTGAAGCGCTTCTGGCTGCACCAGGCCAACCTGAGCATGAATCACCTGATCGTGCGCAAATTGTTGGGGCGCGAAGCCACCGAACAGGAAGCGCCAGTGATCCTCGACCGCTACGCCAACACCAGTTCCGCCGGATCGGTGATTGCCTTCCACACCTACCAGGATGACCTGCCCAGCGGCTCGGTTGCCGTGCTCAGCTCGTTTGGCGCCGGCTATTCGATTGGTAGCGTGATTTTGCGTAAGCATTGATTGTTGCGGTGACAAAGGGATTTATTGTGGCGAGGGGATTTATCCCCTCGCTACAACAGCGATCCATCCAGCAATAGGGCGTTGAATGACGGTCACCGATGATACCCAATTGCTCCCACGCCTCCTGGCCGGTGAGCAGCAGGCCTACAAGGAACTGGTCAGCGCCTACCAGGGCCCGATGCGCGCCGTGGCCTACGCCATCGTCGGCGGTCGCCATGCCGATGAAGTGGTGCAGGACGCGTGGCTGTCGGTGGTGCGCAATCTCAGCGGCTTCCAGGGGCGTTCCAGCCTCAAGACCTGGCTGCTGACCATCACTGCCAATGCCGCCAAGGGCCGCTACAAGCAGAACCGCCGGGAAGTGCTGCTGGACGATCTGCCATCGCCCCACGGCACCCTGGGCGATGATCGTTTCGCCGCCGATGGTCATTGGCTGCTGGCGCCGTTCGCCTGGCACCAGGACACCCCGGAGGCGTTGCTCACGATGAGCGAGTTGCGCGATTGCCTCGAACACACCTTGCTCAGCCTGTCGGAACTGCAAGGCAGTGTGTTGACCCTGCGTGAACGCCAGGGGCTGGAACTGGAAGAAATCTGTAATCTTCTGGGCATCTCGCTCTCCAACGTACGCGTGCTATTGCATCGCGCCCGGCTGAAGGTCTTCGCGACCGTTGAACATTTCGAGGAAACCGGCGAATGCTGACCTGCAAGGAACAAGTGGCGCGCTCCAGCGATTATCTCGACGGCCAGTTAAGCTTTCGTGAACGCCTGATGGTGCGGCATCACCTGCTGTTCTGCCCCAACTGCCGGCGTTTTATCCGCCAGATGCGCCTGATGCAGGCGACCCTCAGAAAATTGCCGCAACCACCGATTCCAGACCTGGATCACCTCGCCGAAAAACTTGCCGCCGAGCGTCGCAAAGACATCCGCTAAACCTCAATCCATCACCCACCCTCTGGGGGAGCGAGCTTGCTCGCGATAGCGACGGATCAGCCAGCGTAGTGTTGACTGACCCACCGCTATCGCGAGCAAGCTCGCTCCCACAGGTTCCATAGCCGTACCGGTTATTCCCTTTCGAAGTAAAAAGTTCCGTTGTCATAAAATCTTTATCTGACAGCAACTGCGCTGACACAACCCATCGCCAAGATCCCCTCCCAACACCAGCGGGCCCAGTTCCGCGTGTTTTCTAACGCATAGACTACCAACAGGGGAATTCTTCGATGATTCGTAAGCACTTCGCAGGTGTTGCCGCCAGCGCACTGGCCATGGCAGTAACCGCCCAGGCTTTCGCCGGTACCGTCACCACCGACGGCGCCGATATCGTGGTCAAGACCAAGGGCGGCCTCGAGGTCGCTACCACTGACAAAGAGTTCAGCTTCAAGCTCGGCGGTCGTTTGCAGGCTGACTACAGCCAGTTCGACGGTATCTACACCGACAATGGCGACAAGGCTGACGCCGCTTACATTCGCCGCGCCTTCCTGGAACTGTCCGGCGTGCTGTACACGGATTGGGCCTACACCATCAACTACGACATGTCCCACAACAGTGGCGACTCCGATAACGGCTATTTCGACGAAGCGTCCCTGGCCTACAACGGCTTCAAGCCGGTTTCGATCAAGGTCGGTCGTTTTGACCCCGACTTCGGCCTGGAAAAAGCCACCAGCTCCAAGTGGGTGACCGCGCCTGAGCGTAACGCCGCTTACGACTTGATCGACTGGGCCAACAGCCATCAGAACGGCCTGGGCCTGCAAGCCTCCAGCACCTTCGCCGATTCGTTCTACGCCTCGGCCGGTGTGTTCAGCAAGGACACCGACGACACCGACGGCAACAGCGTCAAGCAAGTCAACGGTCGTTTCGTCTTCGCACCGATGCACGACGCTGGCAACGTGCTGCACTTTGGTTTGAACGTGGCCTCGCGTGACGTTTCGGATACCGCATTCGACGCACGTTATCGCTCCCGCCTGGGCATGCGTGGCGTTGAAACCCTGGGTGGTAACGACGCCGGCCCTAACGGCAACCGTCCGGTACTGGGCGGCGCCAACAACTCGCCAGCCGGCTCCTACGACCGTGATACCGCTCTGGGCCTGGAAGCCGCTTTCGCCATGGGCCCGGCTTCGGTCCAGGGTGAATACATCACCCGCAAGACCAAGGCTGATGCCGATGGTTTCGAAGACATCAAAGGCCACGGCTTCTACGTCCAGGGCGCCTACACCCTCACGGGTGAGTCCCGTGGTTATAAAGTCGGCAAGTTTGATGCGATCAAGCCCCAGAACAAATCCATCGGCGCGTGGGAAGTGTTCTATCGCTTCGACAGCATGACCGTCGAAGACGACAACATCACCACTGCTTCCGCCACCCGCGACGTCGGCGATGCCGAGGCCAAGGTGCACAACCTGGGCGTGAACTGGTACGCCAACGAAGCGGTGAAAATCACTGCCGCTTACGTCAAGGCCAAGACCGACAACGTCACCAACGCCAACGGCGATGACGACGGCAAAGGTGTGGTTGTGCGTGCCCAGTACGTGTTCTAAATCGCACTGACTTGATACACCGCTCTGACTTCATCCGTTAAAGCGCTCCTTTGAACCCCGCCTCTGGCGGGGTTTTTTTTAGCCTGTTCGGGCTCGTTTGCCACGTTTCCTAGGACAACTGGATGGGCGACCACCTGTCAACCTTGACAGTTTCGTGGCATTTGAAAAAGGCGCTTACTTTGTCCAGTCGAAAAACGATGGGCAGCGTCTGGGAATTCGGCAGTACTCACTGTGCTTGTCGAAACGAAGCGCCATGAGCGGCCGATGGCAGCCAACGGTGAAGATGGAGAGCAACATGGCTGGTCAAGATAAAAAAGGGCAACGTACGTCCAATGAATCCTCGCCCGATGCCAATGCATCGTCCGGCGAACCGGCTTTCAGATTCCACTATGACGCGCTGGACACGTTGACTGGACGCAGTACTTCGAGCGGTAAAGAGCATCGGTTCTACCGCAACGATGAGCTGGCGAACGAGATCCAGGGAGGCGTCAGCCGTACCTTCCTGAGGGCAGAGGGCACCGTGCTCGCCGAACAGCAGGTCGGCGGTGAGCAAACGCCTCTATTGCTGGCGGGGGATGACAAGAACAGCGTGCTGGTTGAGGTCAGCCAGGATGCTGTCAAGGCAATCGCGTATTCAGCATACGGCCATCGCACGGCTGACGCAGCGGTGAGCAGCCCCTTTGGTTACAACGGTGAGCGGCGTGAGACACAAACCGGTTGGTACTTGCTGGGCAACGGTTATCGAGTCTTTAATCCGCTGTTGATGAGGTTTCACAGTCCAGACAGCTTGAGCCCTTTTGGTGAAGGGGGCTTGAATGCGTATATGTATTGTGTGGGGGATCCGATAAATAGTGTGGATCCGACGGGGCATACTCTCTTTGGAATTGTCTCACGTGGCTTCAGAGGTCTATTCGGATCAAATAGAATTACCACTGCAACTCCGGGTGCTCAGGAGCTGCCCAGGGTTCTCCGCCTCAATCCGCATGAAAAAAATAGGCCGACGAGCCTGCTTCCTATTAGGCGTAAAGATGTAAATAATTTGGAGATGAGGGCCAACTTGCAGTTGGAACTCGCTGCGCAGTTTAAAGGTAAGGATGAAAAAAAATATGCTATGTATAAGAAATTTTATGCAGAGGATTTTGAGGCGCTTGACTTTGCTAAAGAACATCGAGGTGAAAAGTTAATAACGAAATATGGGCGAAGAGCAGTCAAAAGATCTGCAAAAAGAATGGCTATATTAGAAGGTATACAAGATGAAGAAAAGTATGCTGTTTTTTTAGACTGGCAAGCCAAAGACAATGAGGCAAGGAAAGGTGTCAAGCGCCCCCCGGGCGAAGGCAGGAGGTACTTGGGAGTCGAGATTGAAGAAATACGGAACGGAAACAGGAACTGACATTGCTCGTGTATAGCGACAAGGTCTGATAATTGTTATCCAATTGGGATAATGATCAGTTACAGTCGTCGAAAAGTGCCTGTTCCTCGTATCATTCAGTCCAGATCGGCGATACTCGCCCCATCGCCGTCCGGATGTCGAGGAACCGCATGCCGCTTCAAGTCTTGAAAAGTCTGTCCACCATCGCGCCTCAAGAATGGGACGCGCTGGTGCCCGCCAATCAGCCGTTCCTGCGCCACGCCTTCCTGAGCACCCTGGAAGACAGCGCCAGCCTGGGCGCGTATTCCGGTTGGCAGCCGGAGCATTTGCTGCACATTGAGGACGGTCGTCTGTTGGCGGCCTTGCCCAGTTATCGCAAGTGGCATTCCTACGGCGAGTACGTGTTCGACCACGCCTGGGCTGACGCCTGCGCCCGGGCCGGGATCGAGTACTACCCCAAGCTGCTGACGGCGGTGCCGTTCAGTCCGGTCAGCGGTCCGCGATTGCTGGCGGCCTGTGTGGAGGACGGCCTGGAATTGTTGGGCAGCCTGCCGGGTTATCTGGAAATCGAAGGGCTTTCCAGCGCTCACATCAACTTCACCGATGCCTTCACCGACACGGCGCTGGCCGGGCAGGAGGGCTGGTTGCAGCGGATCGGTTGCCAGTATCACTGGCGCAATCGCGGTTATCGGGACTTCCAGGATTTCCTCGATGCGCTCAGTTCCCGCAAGCGCAAGCAGATGCGCAAGGAGCGTGAACAGGTGGCGGGGCAGGGCATCGAGTTCGAATGGCTAGAAGGTCATCAGTTGGACGAGGCACAGTGGGATTTTGTCTACGCCTGTTATGCCAACACTTATGCGATACGACGGCAGGCGCCCTATTTGACCCGGACATTCTTCAGCCTGCTGGCCGAACGCATGCCCGAGGCCATTCGCGTGGTGCTGGCCAAGCAAGGTTCGCGGCCGGTGGCGATGGCGTTCAGCCTGGTGGGTGGCGACAGTTTCTACGGGCGCTACTGGGGCTGCCTGGCGGAGTTTGACCGTTTGCACTTCGAGACTTGTTTCTACCAGGGCATGGACTACGCGATTGCCCATGGCTTGCAGCGTTTCGATGCCGGTGCCCAGGGCGAGCACAAATTGATTCGCGGGTTCGAACCGGTGATTACCCGCTCGTGGCATTACCTGCGTCATCCCGGTTTGAAAGCCGCGGTTGAAGATTTTCTCGCCCGGGAACAGGAGGGGGTGCTGGCCTATGCCGAGGAGGCGAAAACAGCACTGCCTTATCGGCAGTGCTGATTTTCGCAGGTATGACTCAGCGGCTTTCCTGGCCCAGCCAGCGGTACGAGACTCCGCCGATGACCGCGCCCAGCAGCGGTGCGACCCAGAACAGCCACAGTTGCTCGATGGCCCAACCACCAACGATCAGCGCCGGTCCGGTACTGCGGGCCGGGTTGACCGAAGTGTTGGTGACCGGGATCGAGATCAGGTGAATCAGCGTCAGGGCCAGGCCGATGGCAATCGGCGCCAGCCCGGCTGGTGCACGCTTATCGGTGGCGCCAAGGATGATCAGGATGAACATCGCCGTCATGACCAGCTCGGTGACAAAACCGGCCGCCATCGAATAGCCACCGGGCGAGTGCTCGCCGTAACCGTTCGCTGCCAGGCCGGAAGTGGCCAGGTCAAAGCCTTCCTTGCCGCTGGCGATGAAGTAGATCAACGCAGCGGCCAGCACGCCACCGATGACTTGGGCGATGATGTAGGCGGGCAACTCCCTGGCCGGAAACCGCCCGCCCACGTACAAGCCCACCGACACCGCCGGGTTCAGATGACAGCCCGAGATATGGCCGATGGCGAAGGCCATGGTCAACACCGTCAGGCCGAACGCCAGGGCAACTCCCAGCACGCCAATCCCGGAGGCGGCCAATACCGCGCTGCCGCAGCCGCCCAGTACCAGCCAGAACGTACCCAACAACTCAGTCGTTGAACGTTTGAGTAAAGACATAAGCATCCTTGATAGAACAGTCGTGATAATCGGTTATGCATCCAGCAGAATTACGACAGGTTCATCTCCAGAACCTGAGCTGAGTACAGCAGAGCGTTGCGACAAATCCAGCGGCATTAAAAAAACCGCCAGAGTCATGGACTGTGGCGGTTTTGGCCGTGGTCGGCGGGGAGTATGTCGTTGCGGTGTGGGCAATATGGATTCTGGACAGAATTTTTCAGTATTGCTGATTCATCCTGGTTTCATATGGCGTCTGGTTGGTTCAATCGATCCCCACGAACCCACCTGTCTGATGCTGCCACAACCGCGCATACAATCCGCCATGGGCCAGCAGTTCAGCATGGCTACCCGTTTCGGCGATGCGGCCGTTTTCCAGCACCACCAGCCGGTCCATCCGGGCGATGGTGGAGAGGCGGTGGGCGATGGCGATCACGGTCTTGCCTTGCATCAAGGTCTCCAGGCTTTCCTGGATCGCCGCCTCGACTTCCGAGTCCAGCGCCGACGTCGCTTCGTCCATTATCAGGATCGGCGCGTCCTTGAGCAGTACCCGCGCGATAGCGATGCGCTGGCGCTGGCCGCCGGACAGTTTCACGCCGCGCTCGCCCACATGGGCGTCGAAGCCGGTGCGGCCTTCGGCGTCCGACAGCAGTGGGATGAATTCATCGGCGCGGGCCTTGCGCACGGCTTCCCAGAGCTGCGCATCGGTGGCGTCGGGCTTGCCGTACAGCAGGTTGTCGCGAATCGAGCGATGCAGCAGCGAGGTGTCCTGGGTGATCATGCCGATGCGCTCGCGCAGGCTTTCCTGGCCGACTTCGGCGATGTCCTGGCCATCGATGAGAATGCGCCCGCCCTGCACGTCATAGAGGCGCAGCAGCAGGTTGACCAGGGTGGATTTACCCGCTCCGGAAGGGCCGATCAGGCCGATTTTCTCGCCGGGCTTGATGGTCAGGTTGAGGTCGCCGATCACCCCGCTTTTCTTGCCATAGTGGAAGTCCACATGCTCGAAACGCACCTCGCCGCGGGCCACCGCCAGGGGCTTGGCCTGGTCGCGGTCGGTGACGCTGACCGGCTGGGCGATGGTCTGCAAACCGTCCTGGACCATGCCGATGTTTTCGAAGATGCCGTTGACCACCCACATGATCCAGCCGGACATGTTGACGATGCGGATCACCAGCCCGGTCGCCAGGGCAATGGCGCCGACGCTGATCAGCGATTGAGTCCACAGCCACAGCGCCAGCGCCGTGGTGCCGACGATCAGCATGCCGTTCATGGTGGTGATGACCACGTCCATGCTGGTCACCACGCGGCCGGCCAACTGGGCTTTTTCGGTCTGTTCCTGAATCGCTTCGCGGGCGTATTGCTGTTCGAAGTTGGTGTGGGCGAACAGCTTCAGGGTGGTGATATTGGTGTAGCCGTCGACGATCCGGCCCATGAGCTTGGAGCGGGCGTCGGACGACACCACCGAGCGCTCCTTGACCCGTGGCACGAAGTAGCAGAGGGCAGCGATGTAAGCGGCGATCCACATCAGCAGCGGGATCATCAGGCGCCAGTCGGCTTCGGCGAACAGCACCAGGGAACTGATGGCGTAGATCAGCACGTGCCAAAGGGCATCCACGGCCTGCACGGCCGAGTCGCGCAGGGAGTTGCCGGTCTGCATGATGCGCTGGGCGATGCGCCCGGCGAAGTCGTTCTGGAAGAAGTTCAGGCTCTGCTTGAGCACGTAGCTGTGATTCTGCCAGCGGATCAGGCTGGTCATGCCGGGGCTCAGGGTCTGGTGCACCAGCAGGTCATGCAGGGCCACGAAAATCGGCCGAAAGACCAGTGCCACCACGGCCATCCAGGCCAGTTCGAGGCCATGGAGCTTGAAGAAGTCGACGTTGGGCGTGCCCTGGGTCAGGTCGATGATGCGGCTCAGGTAGCTGAACAGCGCCACCTCGATCAGCGCGCCGATCAGGCCCACCACCAGCAGCACGGCGAAGCTGGGCCAGACTTGTTTCAGGTAGTACGTGTAGAAGGGCAGGACGCGGTTCGGTGGGGCCGAAGTCGGTGCGTCGCGGAAGATATCGATCAGTTTTTCGAAGCGGCGATAAACCATTTGTAAATGCCCTGGCAGGGGCTCTCCTTATTGCTGTGAGCGGCGCGGGATCACCGCCGCCGCTCAGGCTTGCCGTGTGCCTCTTCAGTCGATGCGCTTGGCCGACTTGATGAACACAGGATCGGCCGGCACGTCTTTCATGCCGCCGCGCTGAGTGGTTGGCGAGTTGACGATGATGTCCACCACGTCCATCCCTTTGACGACCTTGCCGAAGACGGCATAGCCGTCTCCAGTGTCGAGGAAATCGTTGTCCTTGACGTTCACGAAGAACTGACTGGTGGCCGAATCGGGCACGGATGTGCGGGCCATGGACAGGGTGCCGCGGACGTTATGCAAACCGTTTTTCGATTCGTTCTTGATCGGAGCTTTGGTTTCTTTCTGCTGCATTTGCTGAGTAAAACCGCCGCCCTGGATCATGAAGCCCGGGATCACACGGTGGAAAATCGTGTTGTTGTAGAAGCCGCTGTCCACGTACTCCAGGAAGTTCTTGGTGCTGATGGGCGCCTTGACCGGGTCCAGTTCGATTTCGATCTGGCCGTTGGTGGTTTCAAGCAGTACGTGTGGTGCCTTGGTCGGCTGCGCAGCCATCAGGTTGGCGGCAAACAGTACGGTACCGGCGGCGAGGGCGATTTTTTTCAGCATGGGTTCAATGATCCTGAGTGGTGGAATCGGTTGCGGTCAAGAATTCGAGCAGGGTTTGGTTGAAGCGTTCGGGTTGATCCAGCGGGGTAGCGTGCCGGGAATCGGCGATAACCGCCAGCCGTGCATCGGGCAGCAGCTTTACATAGGCTTCTTTCAGCGCCACCGGGGTGTAGTCATGGTCGGCGCAAATGATGAGGGTTGGACAGGCGACTTGCGACAGTCGTTCCTGGACACCCCAGCCCACGATGGCATCGAAGCTGGCGAGATAAGCACGTTTGTCGTTTTTTGCCCAGCGCCGAGCCATTTCCAGGCGTAACTCGGTTTGCTCAGGCTTGGGAAACAATTTCGCGCCCAGGGCCTTGCCGATGGTCTCCAGGCTGAGAATGCGCATCAGGCTCCAGCGCTTGAACCACTGCCAGCAGTCGTCGAGCGTGCGAACTTTGACTTGCGGGGCGCTGTTGACGATGCACAGGCTCTTGACCCGTTGGGGTTCGTCCACCGCCAACTGAAAAGCGATCATGCCGCCCATGGACCAGCCCACCAGGTGCACAGGACCTAGGCCCAGATGTTCGATCAGGGCGATCAGGTCGGCGCTGAAGCCTTCGATGCTGTAGCGCTCCCGCGGCTTGTCAGAGCGACCGTGGCCGCGCACATCCACCACGATCAAGTGGTAATGGGCGGACAACACCGGGATCTGCTTTTCCCAGTCCCGGGTGCTGGAGCCCAAGCCATGGACCAGCAGCAAGGGTGCGCCGTGGCCGTATTCCTCGTAGTGCAGGTTGCAACCTTCATGTTCGAAATAGGCCATCGGCGAAGTCCTTGTCAGGCTTGTTCAGGGGCGGCGAACGGCGCATCCAGCGGCGCGGTGTCGAAGGTGCGCAGCAATTCGATAAGGATTTGCGTGGCCGGGCCCAGGGGTTTTTCCTTGTTCGAATACAAATAGAAGCTCGGGTTGCGGCTGCCGCCCTGATCCAAGGGTAGCCGTTTAAGCGTGCCTTCCTTGAGTTCCCGCTCGATCATGTGCCGGGGCAGCCAGGCGAAGCCCAGGCCGCTGCCAACGAACGTCGCGGCGGTGGCCAGGCTGCCGACGGTCCAGCGTTGTTCGGCACCGAGCCAACCAACGTCGCGCGGTTGCTGGCGTCCGGAGTCGCGGATCACCACTTGCAACTGGCTCTCCAGATCCTGGAAAGTCAGCTCGCGGTTGAGGCGATGCAAGGCGTGTTCGGGATGGGCCACCGCGACGAACTCCACGTCGCTCAATTCCGCCCCCAGATAGCCGGGAATGCTGAAGCCGCTGATGGCCAGATCGGCTACGCCTTCGAGCAACACTTCCTCAACGCCCGACAACACTTCTTCGCGCAACCGTACCCGACAGCCGCGGCTCTGCGGCATAAACGCCGTCAGGGCCCGAACGAGGCGGGCGGTGGGGTAGGCGGCGTCGACCACCAGGCGCACTTCCGCTTCCCAGCCTTGCTCCATGTGATGGGCCAGGTCTTCCAGCTGGCTGGCCTGTTTCACCAGTTGCCGGGAGCGGCGCAGCAGCACGCCGCCGGCCTCGGTCAACACGGCCTTGCGCCCGTCGATCCGCAGTAACGGTACGCCGAGCTGATCCTGCATGCGGGCCACGGTATAACTCACCGACGACTGGGAGCGGTGCAGCACCTCGGCGGCCTGGGCGAAGCCGCCGTGATCCACCACGGCCTGCAATGTTCGCCATTGATCAAGGGTCACGCGGGGCGCTTTCATATTGAGCTCCTCTTGTCCTAAGCTGGCGGTCCCTTGGTGGAGACTGCCGAATGAAGAAAATCTGTTGTGCGGTGCTGGCCCTGTTGCCGCTGACTGCGTTTGCCTATCCGATTGATGTGGAAAAACACCTCAACGGCCTGAGCATCGACTACAACGCCTATGACACCGATGCCGACATCGGTTCCATCCAGGTCAATAACTACGGCAGCACTGACGCGGCCTGTACCGTGGTCTTCAGCAATGGCCCCGAAGCACCGCGCACCCGCAAGATCGAAGTGGCCGCCGGTAAGTTCAAGAACGCCACGGCCAAGTTCAACCGCAACATCATCAAGCTGCGCATCAAGCTGACCTGTCAGCCGAAATAGCCCGGCAGCGGGGCAGGCAACGCGTTGCTTGCTCCGCTTATAAACGAAATTATCGATGCTTTACAGCAATTATTTGCGCTTTTTCATCGATATGCTCGCGTTTAACCTTCACTCCATCGACTGACAACATTCCCAGATGGAGCCTACAAGCCATGTCCCGCGTTCTGATCATCGAAAGCAGTGCCCGCCAGCAAGACTCGGTTTCCCGTCAACTCACCCAGACTTTCATCAGCCAGTGGAAAGCTGCGCACCCGGCCGACGAAATCAGCGTTCGCGACCTGGCGATCAATCCGGTGCCCCATCTGGATGCCAGTTTGCTGGGTGGCTGGATGAAGCCTACCGAGCAGCGCAACGAGGTTGAAAATGCCTCGCTGGAACGCTCCAACCAGTTGACCGATGAATTGCTGGCCGCCGACGTCCTGGTGATGGCAGCACCGATGTACAACTTCGCCATCCCCAGCACCTTGAAAGCCTGGCTCGACCACGTGCTGCGTGCCGGCGTGACCTTCAAGTACACCCCCACCGGCCCTCAAGGCCTGCTGGCCGGCAAGCGCGCCTTTGTGCTGACCGCCCGCGGCGGCATCCATGCCGGTGGCAGCACCGACCACCAGGAACCTTACCTGCGCCAAGTCATGGGCTTCATCGGTATTCACGATGTGACCTTCATCCATGCCGAAGGCATGAACCTGGGCGGCGACTTCCAGGAGAAAGGGTTGAATCAGGCCAACGCCAAACTGTCCCAGGTCGCCTGATCCGTTAATCCTCGGATAATCGCCAGGTGGTCTATTGACCTGGCGCTTCCCTTCAAACCGTTTTGCGCATCGAACCTCCCTTTGCACTTGTTGCTCCTGAGTGCAGTAGCCCGATTGAACGCTTTAGCGAGATCGGGCTTTTTTTTTGGGAAATAGAATAACGCTGCCTTAGACTGAGCGGCCTCCTAAGTCCAGAGGGCAGGAAAAATGTGCGGGTCGCAGACTCACTTGGATTTGGCCAAGTCTCGCGGCGCCTGCTGTGGTAATTTATGCGCGCAATTGCAGTAGGGAGGCTGTGATATGTTCAAAGTCAAACGCAAGACCTGGGCTTTATTCCTGGTCTACCTCATCGGGGCCGGTGGCTACATCTACTACCTCTATGTCGAGACGCAAAGCGTCCTTACTGACAATATTAATAACAAGTTGCTGCATGCCGCGCTGGGCGCTTCGGCTATTCTCGGCGACCGTTACCACGACAACCTGGTCGATAAACAATCCAAATCGCCAGAGCAAGATTGGGACACCATTCAACGGCTCTCCAGCTTCAACGAGTCCATGGGCACCGCGTTTGTCTATAGCGTGATCAAACGGGGCGCAGAAGCGTATCTCGTCAGTTCCAGCGCATCGCAGAAAGAAATTCAAGAGAAGAATTTCGTGCGCTTTTTCGATCCTTATCCCGATGCCAGCCAGGCTTTACTCGACAGTTTTGAGCGCACCAAGCCAACCTGGATCGACTATTCGGATCATTGGGGTGATTTTCGCGCAGTCTTTGTCCCACTAAAATCGCACGACGGTACGGTGTATGTTGTCGGCGCGGAAATTACTTTGGCGGACTACTACCAACAACTTAATCATGACTCTCTGTACCATATCATCCTTGCCATCCTGGTCTTTCTCGCTTTCATCCTTTTACGCATGCGTGCTCATCTCCAGCAACTGCGAGTCAACGAACACGTATTGAATCAGGCAAAAAATGCCGCCGAAGACGCTGATCGTTCAAAAACCAGATTCCTGGCCACCATGAGTCATGAAATCCGCACCCCCATGTACGGTGTCATTGGCGCCACCGAGTTGCTGGCCCGCTCCGCGCTGGATCCCGAACAACGTCGCCTTCTCACAACGATTCATTCCAGTGGCCGGACCCTGCTGTCTCTTATTGATAACATCCTCGATCTGGCAAAAATCGAAGCGGGCAAACTTGAATTGAAACCGCGTGTTTTCGAAGTGAGAGTTCTGGTTTCATCCTGCATGGAAATGATCCGGCAAAGTATTCAGGACAAACCCATCGTCCTGGACGCCCAGTTCTCCCCGGACGTACCGCCTTTGGTCAAAACCGATATTGATTGCCTTCGCCAGATATTGATCAACTTGCTGGGCAACGCGGTCAAATTTACCGAAGCCGGAAAAGTATCCCTCCTGGTCACCACCAGCGGTCACGGTCCTCAAGCGCGCCTCGACTTCGCCATACGCGATACTGGCATCGGTATCCCCATGGAGCGGCAAGACAACCTGTTCAAGCCTTTCGCCCAGTTCAAAGGGGCGGCTAGCCAACGCTTCACTGGGAGTGGGCTGGGTCTTTCTATCTGTAAGAACCTGCTTGAGGCGCAGCAGGGGACTTTATCTTTCACCAGCGAGCCTGGTGTTGGCTCGACATTCTCCTTTTCTCTCCCCCTGGCGCTTTTTTCCGTCTCGGAAATACCCCTCAGGGATGATCATGCAACGGTTGGCTTCGACTCGTCGTTTGCCGAGGATTATCCGCTCGATATCCTGCTGGTGGAGAACCATCCGGTGAGCCAGAAAGTGGCGATGGCGATGCTACAAGAGTTGGGTTATGCCCCCGACCTTGCGTCTGATGGCCTGGAAGCGGTCAATCGTTGCATGACGTCGATGCCAGAGATCATTTTGATGGATATCAACATGCCCGTCATGGATGGAATGGAGGCCGTGCGCAAAATCCGTGAATTACCACGGGGCGATACTTGCTACATCGTTGCTTTCACCGCGAGCGCCTTTTCGAGCGAGATAGAGCGTTTCAGGGCCGCCGGTGCCGATGACATCTTAACCAAACCGGCAAACTTCCAGGCTTTGACCCGAGTACTCCAGCGCGCCGCCAACTACCGGCAACTGCGCCAGGCCAGCCCTTCGATCGTGGATGAAATTCCAAGTTAATGGGATATCCGTGGGAGCGAGCTTGCCCGCGATTGCGGTATGTGAGCCGCCATCTCTTATCGACTTGTCGCACCGCCATCGCGGGTAAGCTCGCTCCCCCCGTTCAAAACCGCTATCTTCGCCGCCATTCGAGATGAGGGGCGTATGGGCTATCTACTTTTTGTGACGCTGATCCAGGCGTTTTCCTTCAGCCTGATCGGCGAATACCTGGCCGGGCATGTGGACAGTTATTTCGCGGTGCTGGTGCGGGTTGTGCTGGCGGGGCTGGTGTTCATTCCGCTGACGCGCTGGCGCCAGGTGGAGCCATCGTTCATGCGCGGCATGCTGTTGATCGGCGCCTTGCAGTTTGGCGTGACCTACGTCTGCCTGTACTTGAGCTTCCGGGTGCTGACTGTGCCCGAGGTGTTGCTCTTCACCATCCTCACGCCACTGCACGTGACCTTGATCGAAGACACGCTGAACCGTCGCTTCAACCCCTGGGCACTGATCGCGGCACTGGTGGCCGTGGCTGGCGCGGCGGTGATTCGCTATGACCGGATCAACCCGGATTTCTTCATGGGCTTTTTGCTGCTGCAACTGGCCAACTTCACCTACGCGGCCGGGCAGGTGCTATACAAACACCTGGTGGCTCGTCACCCGAGCGACCTGCCGCACTATCGACGGTTCGGCTACTTCTACCTCGGCGCGCTGGCGGTGGCGTTGCCGGCCTTCCTGCTGTTCGGCAAGGCAGACTTCTGGCCCGAAGCCCCGCTGCAATGGGGCGTGCTGGTGTTCCTTGGCCTGGTCTCTACTGCGCTGGGACTGTATTGGTGGAACAAAGGCGCCTGCCTGGTCAGCGGCGGGACGCTGGCAGTGATGAACAACCTGCACGTGCCGGTGGGGCTGCTGTTGAACCTGCTGATCTGGAACCAGCACGAGGAGTTGGGGCGGTTGCTGCTGGGCGGGTCGGTGATAGTGGCGGCGGTGTGGATCAGTCGGTTGGGTATACGGCAACTCCATACTGCACACTGACCCCTGTGGGAGCGAGCTTGCTCGCGATAGCGGTGTGTCAGAAACATAGAGGCTGACTGATTCGCCGCTATCGCGAGCAAGCTCGCTCCCACAGGGGGTCTGTGGTGGACTCAAACCACCTGCTTCTGCGGATCTGGCAGGTGGCTCGCCCCCAGCACCGCCGGCAGCAACCCCGAGCGCAGATCCATGCCGCTGGGCTGCTGGTACAGGTTCAACCCGAATTCCGGCATCACCGCCAGCAGGTAATCGAAAATATCCCCTTGGATACGCTCGTAGTCGGTCCACGCCGTCGTGCGGGTGAAGCAGTAGATTTCCAGCGGGATGCCTTGGGCCGTGGTCTGCAGCTGACGGACCATGCACGTCATGTTCGGCTGGATCTCCGGGTGGCTTTTCAAATAGGCCAGGGCGTAGGCACGGAAGGTGCCGAGGTTGGTCATGCGCCGACGGTTGGCCGACATCGCCGCGACGTTGCCCTGGGCTTCGTTCCAGGCCTTGAGCTCGGCCTGTTTACGGCCGATGTAGTCGGTCAGCAGGCGCACCTGGGTCAGGCGCTGTTCTTCCTCGTCGTGCAGAAAGCGCACGCCGCTGGCGTCGATGAACAGGCTGCGCTTGATCCGTCGCCCACCGGATTGCTGCATGCCGCGCCAGTTCTTGAACGACTCGGACATCAGGCGCCAGGTCGGGATCGAGACGATGGTCTTGTCGAAATTCTGTACCTTGACCGTGTGCAGCGTGATATCCACCACGTCTCCATCGGCGCCGACCTGGGGCATCTCGATCCAATCGCCGACCCGCAACATGTCGTTGCTGGTCAGTTGGACGCTGGCGACGAACGACAGCAGCGTGTCCTTGTAGACCAACAGGATTACTGCCGACATCGCACCCAGGCCCGACAGCAGCAACAGTGGCGAGCGGTCGATCAGGGTGGCAACGATGATGATCGCGCCAAATACATACAGCACCATCTTCGTCAGTTGCACGTAGCCTTTGATCGAGCGGGTACGTGCATGCTCGGTGCGAGCGTAGACGTCCAGCAGGGCGCTGAGCAGGGCACTGAGGGCCAGCACCATGAACAAAATGGTGAAAGCCAGGGCGACATTGCCCAGGAAAATCAGGCTGGTCTTGCTCAGTTCCGGCACCAGGTGCAGGCCGAACTGGATGATCAGTGACGGCGTCATCTGGGCCAGGCGATGGAAGACTTTGTTCTGGCGCAGGTCGTTGATCCAATGCAGGGCCGGTTGGCGACCCAGCAATTTGGCGGCGTGCAAAATCAGGTAGCGCGCCACGCGGCCAAGCACCAGGGCAATAACCAGCAGCAACATCAGGGCGAGGCTGGAATGCAGGAGCGGGTGCCGGTCAAGGGCACCCCAGAGGTCTTGGAGGTTGACCCAGAGTTGTTTGATGTCCATGGACGAAACGGTTCTTCTATAGAGACGCGATGGGGCGATTAGAGCATTTAAGACTGTCCAAGTGACCGTTGAAGGGCTATTGGCGGCAAAAAAAAGCCACTGATTGTCGGCGTTTGTATAAAGAAACTCGGCCTTCGCGCTCGAAACCGTTACCCTATGCAGCTGTTTTTTTGCATTTCTTCGAGGTAGCACCCGTGTTTTCCCAATTCGCCCTGCACGAACGCCTGCTCAAAGCCGTGGCCGAGCTTAAATTTGTCGAGCCAACGCCGGTGCAGGCAGCGGCTATTCCGCTCGCGCTCCAGGGGCGTGACCTGCGGGTGACGGCGCAGACCGGCAGCGGCAAGACCGCTGCGTTCGTGTTGCCGATCCTCAACCGCCTGATCGGCCCGGCCAAGGTTCGCGTCAGCATCAAGACCCTGATCCTGCTGCCGACCCGTGAACTGGCCCAGCAGACCTTGAAGGAAGTGGAGCGTTTCTCGCAGTTCACCTTCATCAAGTCCGGCCTGATCACCGGTGGCGAAGACTTCAAGGTCCAGGCCGCCATGCTGCGCAAAGTGCCAGACATTCTGATCGGTACGCCGGGGCGGATGATCGAGCAATTGAACGCCGGCAACCTCGACCTGAAGGAAGTCGAAGTGCTGGTGCTCGATGAAGCCGACCGCATGCTGGACATGGGTTTTGCCGAAGACGTCCAGCGCCTGGTGGACGAATGCACCAACCGCCAGCAAACCATGCTGTTCTCCGCCACCACCGGCGGTTCGGGCCTGCGGGAAATGATCGCCAAGGTGCTGAACAACCCCGAGCACTTGCAGCTCAACGCGGTCAGCCAACTGAACGCCACCACTCGCCAGCAGATCATCACCGCCGACCACAACCAGCACAAAGAACAGATCGTGAACTGGTTGCTGGCCAACGAGACCTACCAGAAAGCCATCGTCTTCACCAACACCCGGGCCATGGCCGACCGTATCTATGGGCGTCTTGTCGCCCAGGAATACAAGGCGTTCGTGCTGCATGGCGATAAAGACCAGAAAGACCGCAAGCTGGCCATCGACCGCCTCAAGCAGGGCGGCGTGAAAATCCTCGTGGCCACCGACGTCGCCGCCCGCGGCCTGGACGTGGACGGCCTGGACCTGGTCATCAACTTTGACATGCCCCGCAGCGGCGACGAATACGTGCACCGCATCGGTCGTACCGGCCGCGCCGGTAACGACGGCTTGGCGATCTCGCTGATCTGCCACGGCGACTGGAACCTGATGTCGAGCATCGAGCGCTACCTCAAGCAGAGCTTCGAGCGCCGCACCATCAAGGAAGTCAAAGGCACCTACGGCGGACCGAAAAAGGTCAAGGCCTCGGGCAAGGCCGTCGGTGTGAAGAAGAAAAAAGTCGACGCCAAGGGCGACAAAAAGAAAACCGGCGCCAAGGCTCCAACCAAACGCAAAATCGCCAACCGCCCGAAGACCGACGCCCTGTCGCTGGTCAGCAAGGACGGCATGGCCCCGCTCAAGCGCCGCAAGCCAGAGGCGCCTGCGGCTGAGTGAGTTGGCGCTAGCGCTTGATAAAAAACCGGACCTTGGGTCCGGTTTTTTTATGGGTGAAACTCAAGCTTCAGTTCGACGCAGAACCCTGTGGTGAGGGGATAAATCCCCTCACCACAAAAGCTGGCTACGTTCGAAAACCCGGGGAGTCACCCAGCTTTCTTTTCTGCGTTCTTCAATTCTTCCAGACGCTTATCAATCAACTGGCACTTGTCCGGCAAGTCTTTGCTGGCGGTTTTCAGGTCCATGTTCTGCAACTCGTCGTTGATCTCCTTGGCCTTGGCCGGGTTCTGCTCGGTGAGTTTGCTCACTTCCTGGGCCAGTAGCTCTCGCTTGGCGGTGGCTTCCTCGGGGGTGCAGGCCCAGGCGGGCAGGGCGCAGGTAAGGGTGGCGGCCAGGGTGAGTTTCAAGAGGGTTTTCATGGCAGGGCCTCATATTCCTTGTTGGGCAGGTAATGGGTTGAGGCCGTTGTTGGGTGGAAAGTTCATTAGCCGCCATGTTGGCTGCCGCTTGGCAGGTTTCCCATTACTGCGTAGGCCCAACCATGAACGGGTGTCTTTTTTCAGAACTTTCCTAGCCGATATTAAACCGTCGTCTACCATGGAGAAAGGCGACTGGTAGCCCTATGCCTGCAACGCTGGGTCGCTCCTTCATACAGGATGTAAGTGCTTTATTAGCTAGGAGGCTAACAATATGTCTGTCGCAATGCAGTCAATGACTTCCAGATCATCCAGTCAATGGAACAACTATGCCTGTCAGGACGTATCCACGGCCTGTGGTAGCCGTTAATTCAAAGGAATGAAACCTATGAATCTTAGAACGATATTCAGTTCACTGATGTTGTGTCTGTGTGGTTTATTTGCGCTCTCATCAGCCTATGCGGAGAGTTTGATCATCGCCACACCCCAACAAGGTGTGGGAATAAAAGTCGATCTCTTTGACAACCCCGGCGCCTCAAACGGTATACCTTCCTCGACGGGCCAGGTTGGGTTCGGCCTCCCAGCGGGATTTATACCCGCGGTGCAGTCGTTCAAGGGGAAAATCTATATGTTCTGGTCCAATAATTATGAATCAGAGTATATCTATTCTTCCCATTCGACAGATGGGAAAAACTGGTCCTCTGCTAAACCTATCCCAGTGAATGGCTACAGGTGGGGGGGTGATATTTCAGTGACTGTATTTAAGCAGAAGCTGGTGCTGACCTTTGCCGATTCCCATCAGCGCCTGCAGACCACCAGCTCTGTAGATGGCGTCAGTTGGACCGATATTCAAACTATCAATACCAGTCCTATGGCCGGCGTTAACAGCCCAGTTATATATAACGGTCAATTATTCATTTTTTATCACAAGGGCGACGGTAATGCTAAAGCTGTTTATTACGTCACTTCGAATGATGGTCTTCTGTTCAGCCGGGAGACTCCAGCGTTCCAGGAAAGCGCAGCCACACCTCTGACCAAAGTGGTACCTGTCGTCTATAAGGGTAAAATATGGGTCTATTACACGCTGGAAAATCGCCTCATGTACGCACGCACCTACGACCGTGGCGGCCAATGGGGAGAGAGGCAAGAACTGAAAGGCATAAGCAGTAAACTTTTCCTGAACAGTGCAACGATGATCAACGATCGTGTGTTTGTCAGCAACTATACAAAAACTTTTTACTCAAGCGATGGGCTTAACTGGAGTCCGTATTTCGCCGCGAGTGGGCCTGATAACTTTTCCTCGGTAGTGGGCGTTTCCTACGGCATTACCGAAAACGATCTAACCGTACGCAACCCGCAACTACCGTCGGACCTGGCCACAGGCCTCAGCCATACCGACTATGCCACTTTCGCCTGGCGGAGCTTTTTCGCACTGAACAATACGGCCAAGGCACCGTTGCCGGCCAACCGTGGCGTCGGTAACCCTGCCAGCAGCTTTGCGGATTCGGGCAAGGTGCCACAATCTCCAAGCCCCTTGTTGTGGCAAACCTTCGCCCACCGCACCGAGTTGTTTCCAGCGGGACCAGAAAAAAACACCGCAGGTGGTCCGACGCGCCCGTTTGGTTCTGACCCGCAATACAGCTATATCAAATTTCCCAAGGGTATTCGTTTGGCGCCAGGCGCCACCTTTAACCATTACAACAACCTGGATGAAGCAACCCAAATAGGACAAAACGCTATTTTCTTCCCGGTCAATCCGCCAAATGTGGCGAAGAAAGGGAGCGATTATGCCCCTTCAAACGACAGCCAGATCCTGTTCGAGGCCAAGGCGAACCCCGTTGTCTACGAGTATGCGAAAGGCCTGAGCAGCTTCCCGGATACTCATGTAGTACTGCCCGACGGCGCGGTGGAGGTCAAGGCGACATGGCGCAAGCTGGCAGACATCCCGGTACAGAATCGTGGGCGCTACCATACGGCGACGGTGGTGACTTATAAGGGCCTCGACAGTGACCCTGTGGCGCAAAACGAAGACTACGCACTGGTCGCCTTGCATATCATCCATAAGACGCCCAACTACCCGACCTTCATCTTCGCCACGTTCGAGCACGAGGACGCCCTGACGCTGGCCGACGGTAAATCACCAACCGGGCTCTACTACATCGCCAACTACAACAAGATTGATTATCCCGGCTTCGCTATAAACAATCCCCCGACCGCCACCTTCTCTGACGGCAACAAGACCTACACGGTTTCCCTGCCGAAGGCGGGCGATGTCGCAAACGCAGCCCTTATTCCGCCGGTCTACTCCGGCCGTAACGGGATCCCCGAAGGGCAGGCCGGCCCGATCCGGGTCGTGCAACCGCTCACCATGCATTCCGAAGTTGCAGCGGTGAACAATCAGGTCAAGCAGCTGATGGACGGCAGCAGCGAATTCAATAATTCGGTCTGGAAGCACTATCAGCTCAAAGGGGTGCAGGCCATCCCGTCGAGCACTCAAACCGACCCGGATTATTACCTGGCCAATATCATGGTCGAAAGCAGCCAGCCGGGAATCCAGCTGTTTCGCGGGAGCAACGTATTCCCCATCCCGAATAACAACACCCTGACCAATGCGCGCAACCAACCGAACATCAAGGTGCCGGATTATGATCACAGCACTCAAAGCCTGACCATGGGCGGTTGCATGGGGTGTCACGGCATCGCCCAGAGCTCGCTCAAACAAGGTTTCAGTTTCCTGTTCGATGCCATCAATCCCACGCTCAGCAAAGGTGTCACCGGCTTTGCGGGCCCAGAGACCGTAGGTTTACCTGATCCGCGGACCTCGAAGGCACGGGCCCTGAAATATTCGTTTGGTCCTCGGAATACGGAGGCAGTCGAGGAGGCAAACAAGTAGTCGTAAACCTCTTCGAAGCAGGAAAACCCCGCTTTCTGAGGCGGGCGCCATAGCCCTTTCGATAAAAACCGGACCTTGAGTCCGGTTTTTTTATGGGATGGACGAGGGCTACAGCTGAAGCGCGAAACCGTGGACGAGTGCTGCTGGTACGTTTTGTAGGAGGTTTACAGATATGCCTCGGGACCTTTCGTACCTCCGTACCGGAGCGATCTGATTTCAGACGAATGGTTCCAGCAATAGCCTCAAAGCCAAATCCATTTAGTTGACGTCAAAATGATGGCTAACTAATATCGCGCCACTATTTTGATGGCGCTTTCTCTCGAGGGATCGAACATGTCCTCACCTGCCTTTTGGGCGAGGTTGTGCGTGGCTTTGCTGTGCGTTTCTCCACTCACCCAGGCTCACGCCGCCCCCACCCCTGGCGACACGGACCTGATCCGCGAGCGCCAGAACCGTTTGCTCGAAGAGCAGCGTCGGCGTCTGGAGGAGCTCAAGGACCTGCCTGGCAGGGAGGCGAAGCCGAGCCTGCCGACAGCACCTGTCGATACCCGTTGCTTCCCCATCAAGACCGTCGAACTCAAGGGCGCTGACAGTCTTTCCGCCAGTGAGCGTGAGCACCTGCTCAGGCCCTACATTGGCCAATGCCTGGGTGTGCCGCAGCTCAACGAACTGCTCAAAGTCATTACCGACCACTACATCGAAAAGGGGCTGGTCACCAGTCGTGCTTATTTACCGCAGCAGGATTTGTCCGGCGGGCATTTGAGCGTATTGGTGGTGGAAGGGCGGCTCGAAGGCCTGAAGGGGGCCGAGAACAGTAAGTTGTCGGACCTCGAGTTGGCGATGGCCTTTCCTGGCAAGACCGGCGACCTGGTCAACCTGCGGGAGATCGAGCAGATGGTCGATCAGCTCAATCGCCTGCCGTCGAATCAGGCCAAGATGGAGCTGACTCCCGGGCAGAATGTCGGCGGCAGTGAAGTCCGTGTGACTAATGATCCACAAAAGCCCTGGCGTGCCGGACTGTCGCGCAGCAACGACGGCCAGCGCAGCACGGGCGAGCAACAGTGGGGTACCAGTTTCGAATGGGATAGCCCGCTGGGCCTGGCCGACCAGTTGATGTTGCGCGGTGGTCACGACGCGATGACCGACCACCAGCACACCTCCCGCAACGCCATGCTTTATTACAACCTGCCATTTGGCTGGTGGAACGTCAGTTACACCTACAGCCAGAGCGAGTACCGCTCGCAGATCCCGGCCAACGGTTTCAACTTCAAGCAGACCGGCGACAGCCAGAACCATCAGTTGCGGGTCGAGCGGGTGATCCACCGCGACGCCCTGAGCAAGACTTCCCTCAACACCGGCCTGGCGTACCTGCGCACCAACAACTTCATCGAAGACAGCAAGCTGGCAGTGAGCAGCAATCGCCTCAGCGAAGCGCAGTTCGGCATCAACCATGGCCGGCGCATCGGCAATGCCTTCGTCAACCTGGACCTGGGCCTGCAGCAAGGCATCGGTGCCTTCGATGCCCAGGGTGACAACGATCCGGGGCCCGGCCAGGCCGATGCCCGTTACCGCAAATACACCGCCACCCTCAGCTACCTGCAACCGTTCCAGGTGTGGGGCGAATCGTTCAGCTTCAGCAGCCTGATGACCGGCCAACGCAGCGAGGACGTGTTGTTCAGTCCGCAGCGCATGAGCCTGGGTGGTCAATCGTCGATTCGCGGCTACAAGGACCAATCGCTGTCCGGCGACAGCGGTGGCTACTGGCGCAACGACCTGCGCTGGAGCCGCCCGGTGACCCTGGAGTGGCTACGCCCGGTGTTCACCGAATACGGCAGCAGCCTCGGCTATGACCAGGGCGTGATTCGTGGTGATCGCTACAACGGCGACCAGCATGGGCGCATGTCGAGCAACTCGCTGGAGCTGTTCGCCCGCAGCCAACACCTGAACGCCAGCGTCACCTTCGCCCACTCCCTGGAACGTCCGGATGCCCTGACCGAGCGCGAAGCGCCGATCTACTTCCGCGTGGATGTACTCCTTTAAACAAATTCTGCTGCAACGAGACCTGAACATGGACGATCGCCAATACACTTTCCTGGCCCGCCAACCCTCTGCTGCCCTGCAACCCCGCGAGCAGTTCTGGGGCATGCCCAAGCGCGGCCTGGCATTCCTGTTGGCCAACGTCATGTTCTGGCAACCGATGTGGGCCCAGGCCGACGGCATCGTGGTCAGTGCACCGGGCACCGGCCTCGACCGGGCGGGCAACGGCGTGCCCATCGTCAATATCGCCAAACCCAATGGCAACGGTCTTTCCCATAACCAGTTCAAGGACTACAACGTCGGCAGCAACGGCGTGATCCTCAACAACGCCACCGCCCGCACCCAGTCCACGCAACTGGGCGGGATCATCCTCGGTAACCCGAACCTCAATGGCGCGGCCGCCACCACCATCCTCAACGAAGTCAACGGCGGTAACCCCAGCCAGCTGCGCGGCTACACCGAAGTGGCGGGGCAGTCGGCCCACGTTATCGTCGCCAACCCTTACGGTATTACCTGCAACGGCTGCGGCTTTATCAACAGCCCGAAGGTGACCCTGAGCACCGGCAAACCGGTGGTGGAAAACGGCCAACTGAACCGCTACCAAGTGGACCAAGGCCGCGTCGCCATCGAAGGCGCAGGCCTCAACGCCAACAACGTCGACCACTTCGAAATCATCACCCGCAGCGCCAAGATCAACGCCGAGATCCAGGCGAAAAACCTGACCATCGTGGCTGGGCGCAACGACGTCAACGCCGACACCCTCAACGCCACCGCCCGCGCCGACGACGGCAGTGCCAAACCACAACTGGCCATCGACTCCTCGGCCCTGGGCGGCATGTACGCAGGCGCCATCAAACTGGTGGGCACCGAGGCCGGCGTCGGGGTGAAGCTGGACGGCAAACTGATTGCCAGTGGTGGTGATATCCAGCTCGATGCCAATGGTCACTTGAGCATGGTTGATACCTCGGCCAGCGGCGCGGTCGATGTCAAAGCAGTGAGCCTCGATGCCCAAGGACCGGTCTATGCCGGCACGACCTTGAGCGCCCAGACCCAGGGCAATCTGACTAACCAGCAAACCCTCGCGGCGCGGGACAGCATTACCCTGAATGCGGGTGGGCAGTTGAGCAACAACGGCATCATCGAAGCCGGGGTCAAGGCTGATAACACCCGTAACGCAACCGGTGATGTGAGCCTGACGGCGCAGAACCTCGGTAACAGCGGCAGCGTTATTGCCAGCCGCAACCTGACGGCCAATGTTGCACAGACGTTGAGCAACCAGGGCGGGACCTTGAGCGCTGGACAAACCGGCACGGTAAAAGCCGCGACCCTGGACAATCAGAGCAAGGGACGGGTGTTGAGCAGCGGCACCCTGGATGTCACCGCCGATAAGCTCATCAACGCTCAGGGCCTGGTCAGCAGCAATGGCAACCTCACGGCCAATGTCGGGCAACTGAACAACAGCAGCGGCGAACTCAACAGCTTGAGTAACGTTAAGTTGCGCGTTGCGTCTTTGGATAACGTGGCGGGTTTGGTCGCGGCGGGGCAGATGCTCGATATCAACGCCAGTGGTCAGGTGAACAATCGAGGCGGGCGAATTGTTACCCAGCGAGACTTGCAGCTCAGTGCGGGTGCGCTAGATAACAGCCAGCAAGGCAAAGTGCTCAGTGCTGGCGCGCTCACTGCCCAGATCGCCGGGCAATTGCTGAACCAGGCCGGGCTCTTCAATTCAGGCGGCAATTTGCTGCTGACCAGCGCAACGTTGGATAACCGCAACGGTGAAATCTCCAGCCTCGGCAACCTGACGGCAAGCGCCAGCCAGGCGGATAACAGCGGCAATGGCCGCATCCTGGCCAACGGCGACATCACGCTGTCACTCGAGCGCCTCGACAACCGGCAAAAAGGTGTGATTGCCGGGCAGCGCGATGTGCAGCTCAATGCCGGACAATTGGATAACGGCGACGCGGGCAGTGTGTATGCCAAGCGCAACCTCAACCTGGCCGTGGTCAATCAACTGAATAACACCCAAGGCACGCTGCGCGGGGACGGCACACTCACTGCGCGGGCCGCAAGCCTGGGCAACAATGGCGGCAGTATTTCCAGCATCGGCGGATTGACCGTCACCAGCGCCGCGGCTCTATCCAACCAGGGCGGTAGCCTGCTCACCGACGCTGGGCTGACCTTGACCAGCGGCAGTCTCGACAACAGCCAGCAGGGTCGTATCGCTGGCGATGGTGTGGTGCTCAAGACGGGGGCCTTTGCCAACCAGCAAGGTGGCCAACTGAGCAGTACCGGCACGCTCCAGCTCACGGCGAGCCAGGTAGACAACAGCGGCGCCGGCCGCATCGCCAGCGCTATGGCGTTGACCGCGTCGGTCACCGGCCTCGATCAGCATGCCGGCGGCCGGTTCTTCAGCAGCAGCGATGTCAGCCTGGACCTGAATAACGGTCAGTTGAACAACCAGGGCGGTTTGATCACGGCACCGGGTCAACTGCTGCTGAAAAACCTCAACACCGTCGGCAACCAGGGCGGTGAAATCTCCAGTGCCAAGGCCTTCACCGTGGCCGCGAAAAGTTTCGACAATAGCGACGGAAAACTGGTCAGCGATCAAGCGTTGACCGTGCGCATCGATCGGGCGCTGACCAACGTCAGGGGTTTGATCTCCGCCAACGGTATTGACCTGCGCGCGGCTCAGTTGGACAACACCGACGCCAGCCTCAGCAGCGATGCTGACTTGACCCTGCAACTGAGCGGGGCGCTGCTCAACGGCAATGGCGAGTTGTCCAGCGCCGGTAACAGCACCATCAGCGCCATGACCCTGGGCAATGGCGGCGGCCAGATCACCGCCGATCAACGCCTGAACCTGACCATCAGCGGCAGCCTGGATAACCAGGCCGGCACGCTGGGGGCCGGACAAGGCTTGAGCGTCAGGGCCGCGAGCCTGGACAACCGTCAGGCAGGCAGCCTGGTGACGGACGGCAACCTCGACGTCAGCCTCGACGGGCTACTGAATAATCAGGGCGGCGGCAGTCTGTTGGCCAAGGGCTTGATGAACGTGCAAGGCCTGAGCCTGGACAACCGCGGAGGTCGTCTCTCGGGGCAGAATCTGCTGACGTTGCGCACGACCACGACGGACAACCGTGGCGGTGTCATTCGCGCCGACAAGGACCTGCAACTTTTCATCGATCAGATGGATAACCGCCAGCAAGGTTTGCTCACCAGCAAGGCCGGCATCGGTTTCACCGGTCAACGTCTGGATAACCAGGGCGGCTTGCTTAGCGCCGTGGGGTTGGTGCAGTTGCAAGCCGGTGTCGTGCTCAATAACGCCGGACGTATTGCCAGCCAAAGTGACCTGGTCGCCAACGTTGATGCGCTGGCCCAGCGGGGCGGCGAACTGGTCGCCCAAGGCACGCTCACATTGACCGGTGACTCGCTGGATAACAGCCAGGGTGGTTTGGTCGGGGCGACAAAAGCGCTGAAACTCAATGTCGGTAGCATCGACAACCGTGCGGGCGAAATCTCCAGTCAGGTCGATGTCACTCTCACTGGCGACCAACTGAACAACAGTGACGGCGGCAAGATGCTGGCGGGCACCGCGCTGGGACTCAAAGTTGCGCGCCTGATCAATCAGAACAAGGGCCTGCTGTTTGGCACCACCCTCAACCTGACCGGCGCGCGTCTGGACAATGGTGGGGGCACGCTCGCCAGCAAAAATGACCTGCTGCTCAAACTGACGGCCGATTTGGATAACCGCGACGGTCTGCTCAGCAGCGAAGGAACCCTGACTCTAGATGCCGACAGCCTGAACAACGCCAAGGGCAGCCTGTCCAGCGCGGCCGCGCTGAAGGTGACCGCCGCTGGGGCGCTGAATAATCGGGGAGGCTCGATCAATACCGACGCGGGTCTGACCCTCAACAGCGCCACCCTCGATAATCAGAACGGCGGGGTGCTGTTCGGCAAGGGCGCAACGCGGGTCACCACCGGCGCCTTCGACAACAGTCACGGCGGTCGCCTGACCAGTGCCAACACCTTGGACTTGACCGCAACCCAAGTGACCAACCAGGACGCCGGGCGTATTGCCAGCGCCATGGCCCTGACTGCCTCGGTCACGGGCCTCGACCAGCAGGGTGGCGAGCTGTTCAGTAACACGGCATTGAGCCTGGATCTGAATCACGGCCAGTTGAACAACCAACGCGGCCTGATCAATGCCCCCGGCGCGCTGTTGCTGAAAAATCTCGACGGCGTCGTCAACCAGAATGGCGAAATTTCCAGTGCCCAGGCCTTTACTATTGATGCCCGGACACTCGATAACAGCGGCGGCAAGCTGCTCAGCGATCAGGCCCTGACGTTACGCGTGACGCAGGCGATGAGCAACGTCAAGGGCATCATTTCCGCCGCTGCGCTGAATGCCCGCAGCGCCAGTCTGGACAACACCAGCGGCTTGATCAGCAGTCGCGATGCACTGAACCTGGAAGTCGACAACGGTTTCACCAACCATCAGGGCACCGTGGTCGCCGACGGCAATCTACTGCTCAATGCCGCCACGGCGGACAACAGCCAGGGTCAGATCGCCGGTAAAAAAGCCGTAACCGCGACCGTTGGCAGCTTGCAGCAGCAAGGCGGGCAATTGATCGCGCAAGGCAAGCTGAGCCTGGTCGGCAATAGCTTGGACAACCGCGCCAATGGCCTGGTCGGTGCGACCGGCGCACTGGACATCAAAGTCGGCTACGTCGACAACCGTGGCGGTGAACTGTCCAGCCAAGGCGCCTTGAGCCTGGTGGGCAAACAGCTGGACAACAGCGACAGCGGGCAAATCCTCGGCCAGGACACACTGGCGCTGAAGGTCGATCAAATCATCAACCGCAACAAAGGCCTGCTCTCGGGCAAGGCCGGTTTGAGCGTGATCGGCACTGGATTGGATAACACCTCCGGCGCCGTGCTCAGCGCGCAGGGCATCGATGTCAACCTCAGCGCTACGCTGGACAACAGCCTGGGTCTGTTCAGCAGCGAAGGCTCACTCGGCATTCGCGCGGGTAGCCTGATCAACACGGCGGGCAGCCTGTCCAGCGCCGGCACCTTGAGCGTGAACAGCGTTGGGGCGATCAGCAACCGGGGTGGGCAACTGATCACCGATGCCGACCTGGACCTGCATAGCGCCAGCCTCGATAACCAACAACAGGGCCGCATTAGTGGCAAGGGGGCCACGAGCGTCACCACCGGCCAGTTCGACAACAGCCATGGCGGACAACTGAACAGCGCCAGCACCTTGAATCTCGACGCGGGCAAGGTCATCAACCAGGACAACGGCCGGATCGGCAGTACCGGTGCCTTGACCGCCAATGTCACAGGCCTGGATCAGCAGGGCGGTCGCTTGTTCAGCGGTACCCGCCTGAACCTGGACCTGCACAACGGCCAGTTGAACAATCGCAATGGCCTGATCAATGCGCCGATCCTGGTGCTGAAAAACCTCACGGAAGTCATCAACCAGGACGGTGAAATTTCCAGTGCCCAAGCCTTCACCCTGACAGCGGACAAACTCGACAACAGCAACGGCAAGGTGCTGGGCAACCAGGGCATTACGCTGCGCATCGCCCAGGCACTGAACAACGTCAAGGGCCTGATTGCCGCTGCCAGCCTGGATGTCGAAGCCGGCACCCTGGATAACAGCGCCGGCATCCTGAACAGCCGTGGCGATCTATTGCTCAAGGTCGACGGTGTGTTGACCAACAAGAGCGATGGCCTGATCAATGCGGCGCAGGCGCTCGACATCCGCTCCGCCGATCTCGACAACCAGGGCGGCCAGGTGCTCGCCGTCACTGATCTGACGCTCAATGCGACAGCCCTGGACAATAGCGGTAAGGGGCTGATCAACAGTCAGGGTACGTTGGGCCTGACCGCCAAGAGCCTGGACTCCAGCAACGGCGGCGAGGTGTCGGCCAAAGGCGATATCGGCCTGAACCTGAGTGCATTGACCCAGAACGGCGGACGCCTGCTCGGCAATGCCGGCATCTCGCTTGACCTGAGCGGTGGTGACCTGAACAACAGCAACGGTTTGCTGACTGCCAAAGGACCGCTGACCATCAGCCGGTTACGCGACCTCAATAACCGCAGCGGTGAAATCTCCAGCAGCCAGAGCTTCACCCTGGCCGGACGCACCCTCGACAACACCGGCGGCAAGCTGATCAGCAGTCACTTGCTCAGCCTAAACGCCACCAACCTGCTCAACCAGAACGGCTTGATCTCCGGTTGGCAGGGGCTGGACGTCAGCGGCACCAGTCTCGACAACCGTAACAACGGTACGCTCTCCAGCCGCGATGGAGACGTCGGCGTCACCCTCAGCGGGGCACTGCTCAACAGTGGTGCCGGTGCGCTGGCCGGCCAGAAAAAACTCACCGTCAGCGCCGCCAGCCTGGACAACAGCAGCGGCGGGATTCTGTCCAGCGGCAGCGATCAGACCCTGACCGTCACCGGCGGTCTGCTGAACAACGCCCAAGGCGGCTTGATCGACAGCGGCACGATTCTGGTCATGAAGGCCATGACCCTGGGCAACGCCGGCGGCACCGTCAACGCACAAAAAGCCCTGAGCTACACCGGCACCTCCCTGGACAACAGCGGCGGCAACCTGATCGGCAATGCCGCCGTGACCCTGGACCTGCTCGGCGCCCTGACCAACACCAACGGCAAGATCGCCAGCGTTGGCCCGCTGCGGGTCGAACGGGCTACGCAAATCAATAACCAGGGCGGCCAGATCGCTAGCCAGGGCTTGTTGACCTTGCTCACCGATGGCCTGGACAACCGCAATCGCGGCACCGTAGCGGCCAATGATTTGTTGGTCTTGAACACCTCCGGCGCAGTCCAGAACGACGCCGATGGCCTGATCTACAGCCAGAACAGCGGCGTGCAAATCGACTCGGCCAGCCTTACCAACGGCAAGGGGGTGGTGCAAAGCCAAGGGGATTTGAAACTCACCGTCGATGCGGACATCGATAACCAGAGCGGTCGAATCCAAGCCAAGGGCGGCGATGTGACCGTAACGGGTCGCCATTTCGATAACCGTGGCGGCGTGCTCGCCAGCCTGCAAGGCTTGCTCTCCACGCAACTGACCGGCGTGCTGAAAAACGGCTACGACCTCAATAACAACCGCCAAGGCGGCATCACCCAGGCTCAGCGCCTGGACCTGACCGCACGGGGTGGAATCGACAACTACGGCGGACGCATTTCCGCACAAAGCGGCGATGCCATCGTCGTCACCCGCAACTTCGACAACCGCAACGGCGGCCTGTACGCCAAGGGCAAGGTCAATGTCACCGGTAACGACTTTGATAACAGTGGCGACAACGATGGTCAGATTGCCGGCAGCCAGATCGACCTGGACCTGACCGGCGCGCTGAATAACCGCCTGGGCATTATTGAGAGTGACAGCACCTTGGCGATCAAGGCGGCGAGCCTCGACAACCAGACCGGGCAGTTGCGTGCGTTGGGTAGCGCTGGCAAGACCAACTTCCAGATTGGTGGGTTGTTCGATAACCGCAACGGCACCCTGGAAACCGCCAACAGCGACCTGACCCTGGGCGCCGCCAGCTTCCTCAACACCGGCGGTAGTCTGCTGCACGTGGGTACTGGCACCTTCGACATCACCACTGCGAACCTCATCGGCGCCGGCGGCACCCTGGTCACCCGTGGCGGCCTGACCATCGGCACCGATAGCTGGACCAATAGTGGCGTGATCCAGGCCGGTCGGCTGACCGTCAACGTCAACAACTTCACCCAGACCGCCAGCGGCCAGTTGCTGGCCTCCGACAGTTTCAGCGGGAGTGGTGTCAACTGGTTCAACGAAGGTCTGGTCGCCAGTAACGGCAGCCTCAACGTAGGTCTGAGCGGTGCCTACTGGGGCGCCGGTCGCCTCAGCAGCCAGGGGACCTTCGGCCTGAGTGCCGCGCAGGTCAGCCTTAACAACATCAATTCCAGCATCGCCGGCGGTGGCAATACCACCGTCAATGTCAGCGGCCAGTTGGACAATATTGGTCGGCTGACCTCGGCCGCGAACCTGACGGTTAATGCCGGCGGGGTCAACAACCTGGGGACGTTGGGCAGCGGTCAGGCGCTGACCGTCACCACCGGTGCGTTGGTGAACAATCAAGGGTTGATCTTCAGCGGCGGTGACATGGGCTTGCGGGTCAACACGCTGAACAACCTCAGCGCCAACATCTACAGCCTGGGCAACCTCAGCGTTGACCGTAACGGCCAGGGCGCGCTGGCGAGCAGTATCGTCAACAGCTCGAGCTCGATTCAAAGCGACGGCAGCATTAGCCTTGCCGCTAGCACCATCCAGAACATCCGCACGCTACTGACCACTGGCAGCAGCGGTATCTATACGGCAAAAATCTACGAAATTGCCTGTATCGAGGGATACAACGCCGGGGACTGCAGCGGTAAGCGGAACCACGTCTGGGAGCTGTTGCAGCGCGAGAAAACCGAAGTCACCGCGGCCAGCGCCGCCTCCAGCATCACGGCGGGCGGCAATCTGACGCTAAACGGCGGCAATTTGCTGAACCAGAGCAGCACCATCGCCAGCGGTGGCAACCTGACCGCATCGCTGGGTAATCTGACCAACAGCGGTATTGAGACCGGCGAAACGGAAAGCACGCGGGTGTTCCTTTCCGAGCGAGTGAGCAATGCCGGCGCTTGGTACAACGCTGCCGACAATTTCACCAACCAATTCTGGTTCGAAAGCGCCGGCTACAACGTTAATAACCTCAGCGGCCTGGAAGCCGGTCTCGCCAGTTTCATCGGCATGACCGAATCCGAACTGGCCCTGGGCAAAACCACCAAGCTCGCCGGCGGCGACCAAAGCTATGCAGCTGTGATCCAGGCCGGTGGCGCCGTCAATATCAACACCCAGAACAACATCGACAACAGCGTCGTGCGTCCCGGCTACACCTACGTCGGCAGTGGCCCGCGTACTGGCACAGGTGCGGCGGGCAGCCAATACTCCACGCGTATCACCCTGAACCAGCAACTGCCGCCCAACCTGGCTCAGCAGCAGGTCAACCCGGTCGCGTTACCTGGCTTCAGCTTACCCAGCGGCCAGAACGGCCTGTTCCGCCTGAGTGGTCAGGGCAGCAGTGGCACCCAGGTCACTCAGGCCAACGTAGCTGCGCCAAGCTGGACTTTCACCGGCGCCAGCGTTGCCCAGACTCAACGCAACCAGAGCGTGCCCGACGTCCAGGCCCGGGACATCCAACTGGGCACTGGTCCCCAGGTTTCGGCGGCCAGCCGTCAAGTGATCGCCGACGTCCGCCCAACTACGGGTATCGACGGCAACGCCTCGACCGTCAGCGTCAGCGCACCCGTCGACGCGGGCGCCAACGGCATCAGCGTACCGGGGCATACCCCGGACGCTGCTGGTGCCACCGTTGTTGGCGGCGTGAGCGGCTCGAACCTCGCAGGACAACCTACCGTGGTTGGCCTACTGCCCGCTTCTTCGGGCACTACCAACCCGTCGACCGTCGTCACACAAATGACCGCGCCAGGCAGCCAGACCATCGCACGGGTTCAAGGCCTGCCGAGCAACGCCAGCCAGTCCAAACCCCAGAAATACCTGATCGAAACCAACCCGGTGCTCACCGACCTCAGGCAATTCATGAGTTCGGACTACCTGCTGAAAAACCTCGGCTACGACCCCGACACCAGCGCCAAGCGTCTGGGCGATGGTTTGTACGAGCAGACGCTGATCCAGCAAGCCGTGGTCGCCCGCACCGGCCAACGCTTCATCGACGGCCAGACCTCCAACGAGGACATGTTCAGGTACCTGATGAACAACGCCGTCGTCAGCAAGAACGAACTCAACCTCAGCGTCGGCGTATCCCTCACCTCTGAACAAGTCGCGGCCCTGACCCACGACATCGTCTGGATGGAAAACGTCGAGGTCAACGGCGAGCAAGTCCTGGTGCCGGTGCTGTACCTGGCTAACGCCAACAACCGTCTGGCCGCCAATGGCGCGCTGATCCAGGGCAGCGACGTGACCCTGATCGCCGGCAAGGACTTGAACAACGCCGGCACCCTGCGCGCCAGCAACAACCTGTCCGCGACGGCCACCAATGACCTGGTCAACAGCGGTCTGGTCGAAGCGAGCAACCGTCTCGATCTGCTGGCGGGCAACAACCTTGTCAACAAGGCCGGTGGCGTCATCGCCGGGCGCGACGTGACGCTCACCGCGACGAAGGGTGATGTGATCAACGAGCGCACCGTGACCACCCACGAAAGCGACAGCGGCTACCGCAGCGAACGCACTGACTTCATCGACAGCGCCGCCCGCATCGAAGCCGCCAACAACCTGACCCTCAGCGCCGGGCGTGACATCAACAACGTCGGCGGTGTGTTGAAAAGCGGTGCCGACACCACCCTCAACGCCACCCGCGACATCAATCTCACCTCGGCCGAACGCATTGCCAGTGGCACTCGCGGCGCGCATCGCGACGAAGACATCAAGCAATACGGCTCCAGTTTGGACATAGGCCGTGACCTGACGGCGAAGGCTGGGCGTGATCTGACAGCGGTTGCCAGCCAGATCGATGCCAAGCGTGACGTCAGCATGAGCGCTATCGGGGATTTGACCCTGGCGTCGGCGGCTGATGAACAGCACATGTATGGCAAGAGCAAGAAGGTTACGGCTCAGGAAGATCACGTGAGCCAGGTTTCCACCAGCGTAACGGCGGGTGGAAATGTGGCGCTGAGTGCCGGGAAGGATTTGGGGCTGATTGCCAGTCGGGTGAGTGCTGGGGATGAGGCTTACCTGGTGGCTGGCGCGAACCTGATGCTGCAATCGGCTGAGGATTCGGATTACAGCTTCTATAGCAAGACCAAGAAGTCTTCTTCCGGGAAGAAATTCCGTCTCGACGAAACAAGCTCTGTTACCAACGTTGCCAGCTCGGTCACCTCCGGGGGCAATAACGTGCTGACCGCCGGCAACGATCTGTTGATCAAAGGCAGCAACGTCACTTCCGAAAAAGGCAGTGTCGGCCTGGGAGCTGGCAATGATGTGGAAATTGTTGCCGTTACCGACTCCGAGAACGCTCGCCACGAACGCAGCAAGAGCAAAAGCAGTTGGGGCGGTTTGAAGTCGAGCAAGGTCAAGGATCAGTTGGCCGAAACTCAGACAACCGCTGTAGGCAGCCTGATCTCGGGCGACACCATCGCCGTCAGCGCCAAACGCGATGCTACCGTCACCGGCTCGGCATTGGTCAGCACCAACGACTTGGCTGTACGCGCGGGACGTGACCTGACCATCGACGCGGCAGAGAACACTTTCTCCCGTACCCAAATGCACAAGGAGAAGAATCGGGACCTGACGGGCGTATTGACGGGCAACAACCTAGGCCTCGACGACATCACTGGCAACCAGCATCTGTCGATCAGTAACCAGAAACACAACGGCACGGCATCACAAACCACTCTGACCGGCAGCACCATCGGCTCCAGCAAAGGCAATGTCAGTCTTGTTGCCGGCGGGGACCTCAATGTCATCGCCAGCGATCTGGTCAGCACCAAGGACATGAGCCTTCGCGGCTCGAACGTCACCATCGCTGCGGGCATGGAAACAGCGGCGCAAAGCACCGTCGATAAATCCAACAGCTTGGCCGTGGGACGCGTCGTCGGTGGTGCGATCATCGACACGGTCAACACCATTCGCTCGTCGGTCGAAGCCGCGAAGGACGCCGATGACCCTCGGCTCAAAGCCGTGAAACTGGCCCAGGCGGCGCTGGCGGCCTACAACCTCGGCGGGATGGCATCGGACGCCAATGATCAGAAAACCGGCTTCGCCGACAAGCAGGGCGGCACCGCCAGTAATGGTTCGTTGATCAAAATTGGCACCGAGCTGGCTAATACCCACAGCAAAAGTACCAGCGACTACGCCAGCCAAACCGCCAAGCAGAGCACGCTCAACGCAGGCACCACTTTATCCATCATTGCCAATGGCAACGCGGCGCAAAACGATGGTGATTTACATGTCATCGGCAGCAGCATCAAAGCGGCCAACACGTCGTTGCTTGCCAGCAACGACATCATTCTGGAAAGTGCGCAGAACACCGCTGACTGGTCCAACCGCAACAGCAACAACAAAACCGTTATCGGTGCCAGCTTCAACATCGGCCAGCAAAACGGCTTCACCCTGGACCTCGGTGCCCAGCTTGCAAAAGGCATGGGTAACGGCAGTTCCGTCACGCAGGTCAACACGACGGTCGATACCGGTTCGCTGCTGTTGCGTAGCGGCGGCGACACCACGCTGGCGGGTGCTCAGGTTCATGCTGATGAAATCAACGCGCTGATCGACGGCAACCTCAACATCATTTCCCGTCAGGACACCCAGGACCAGAAAAGCAAGCAAAGCAGCGGCGGTTTCGGCGCAAGCATTTGCGTTCCACCGTTCTGCTACGGCACGACCGTAGCGGCCTCAGCCAACTTGGCTGCCGGCAAGATGAATAGCGAATACAAAGGCGTCACCGAGCAAACCGGCCTGTTCGCAGGTACCGGTGGCTACACCGTTGATGTCGGTAAGACCACTACCCTTGAAGGCGGTGTGATTGCCAGCGACGCCTCGGCGGATAAAAACACGCTGATCAC